>JBIOHX010000212.1:0-6812 GCA_044449465.1 Gemmatimonadales bacterium
CGCGTGGGCAGCGGCAGCTCGACGGGGCCGAAGCTGTTCTGCGTGAGCGGCAACGTGGCGCGGCCCGGCGTGTACGAGGTGCCGTTCGCGCCGGCGCCGACTGTGCGCTCGCTGATCGCGCTGGCTGGCGGCGTGGCGAGCGGTCGCGCGATTCAAGCGGTGCTGCTCGGCGGCGCGGCCGGCGTGTTCGTCGGCCCGAACGAGCTCGACATCCCACTTACGTTCGAGGGCGCGCGGGCGGCGAAGGTGACGCTCGGCTCAGGGGTGGTGCTGGTGTTCGACGATACCGTCGACATGGCGGCGATCCTCCTGCGGATCGCCGCATTTTTTCGCGACGAGTCGTGCGGCCAGTGCGTGCCCTGTCGCGTCGGTACCGTGCGACAGGAGGAAGCGCTGCACCGCATTTCCAGCGGGCGGACGCTGGGCGGCGTAGCTCAGGAAGTGATGCTGCTCGACGAGATAGGAATGGCGATGAAGGACGCGTCGATTTGTGGGTTGGGGCAGACGGCGTACGCGGCGATCGAATCGGCGATCCATCGGCTCGGGTTGCTCGAGCCGGCCGGGAAGGGCGCGTCGAACGGCAACGCGAGCAGCATTCGAGGACGCTCATGACGGCTTCGGTAGGTCCGCTCGTTCAGCTCCAGCGCCCGACGGTCGCTACCGACCGGGCGCGGCGTTTAGTCACGCGCGCGGTGTCACTGACGATCGATGGCCGGTCCGTATCCGTGCCCGAAGGCACGACGCTCCTCGGGGCCTGCCGCGAGGCGGGCGTGGAGATTCCGACGCTCTGCTTTCTCGAGACGCTGCACCCGGTCAATGCCTGTCGCGTCTGCGTGGTGGAGCTGGAGGGCGCGCGCGTGCTCGTGCCGTCGTGCTCACGGTCGGTCGAAGACGGCATGGTGGTGCACACGGCGAGCGATCGCGTGCGCCACAGCCGCAAGCTCGTGCTCGAGCTGCTGGCGTCGTCGGTGGATCTGTCGACCACGCCGGAGGTCGCCGAGTGGATCGATGAATATGGCGCCAAACCCGATCGGTTTGGACCGCCGGCGGCGCCGGCGCCCGCGGGGACGCGCGACATGGCAGCCCCCGGACATCACGTACCGCCCGACGCGGCGCACGCGGCAACGGTGTTCGAGCCGCCCACGATCGACAACGATCTGTACGTGCGGGACTACGCCAAGTGCATTCTCTGTTACAAGTGCGTCGAGGCGTGCGGGCCGGATCACCAGAACACGTTCGCGATCGCGGTGGCGGGCCGCGGGTTCGACGCGCACATCGCGACGGAATTCGCCGTGCCGCTGCCGGAGTCGGCGTGCGTCTATTGCGGCAACTGCATCGCCGTTTGCCCCACGGGGGCGCTGATGGCGAAGACGGAGTACGATCGCCGCGTCGACGGTACGTGGGACGAGCAGCGAATGACGACGACCGACACGATCTGTCCGTACTGTGGTGTAGGGTGCACGCTGACGCTGCACGTCGACGGCGACGAGATCGTGAAGGCGACGTCGCCGCTCGAGAATTCGATCACGCAGGGCAACCTGTGCATCAAGGGACGGTTCGGCTGGCGCTTCGTGCAGAATCGCACGGGCACTACCCCGGCCGTGTCGCCGTCGACGAATGGCCGAGCGTAGCGTCGCACCGGCGAATCGCGGCAACGATCCGCCGCTCTCGGACTGGGTCGCCACGCGGCTAACCGGCGCGGAGTCGGCGGCGGAAGCAGTGCGGGTGGCGGAGGAAGTTCCGATCGCGATCGTCTACAATGCGCGCCCGTATGTGGTGGTAATGGGGACGCCGTGCGACCTGGAAGATCTCGCGGTCGGGTTCAGCATCACTGAAGGCGTGGTGCGTGGGGCGCGGGACGTGGGACGCATCGAGGTCGTACGCGCGGCCCATGGCATCGAACTGCAGGTGGAGATCGGCGCCGACGATGCCGCGCGACTCGAGGGGCGTGCGCGGGCGATGGCGGCGCGCACCGGGTGTGGACTGTGCGGTATCGAGACGATCGCCGAGGCGATGCGCCTTCCGGAGGAACTGCCGAATACGCTCGACATCGAGCGCGTGGCGCTCTGGCGTGCGGCCGCGCAACTTCCGCCGCGGCAGGCGCTCAACGTCGAGTCGAACACCGTTCACGCGGCCGGGTGGGCCAACGCGCTCGGCCGGCTGGAAGTCGTGCGAGAGGACGTCGGGCGACACAACGCGCTCGACAAGGTGCTCGGCGCGCTGACGCGCACGGGTGCCGAGGCGCGCACGGGGTTCGTCGTCGTGACGAGCCGCGCGAGCTATGAGATGGTGCAGAAAACGGCCGCCTGCGGCGTGGAGCTGCTGGCGGCGGTGTCGCGTCCCACCGGCCTGGCGATTCGCGTCGCCGTGGAGACGGGCGTGACCCTCGTCGGCCTGCTGCGCGGCGAGACCGCGTACGTCTACACGGGCCACCACCGTATCACCTGAGGAGCCAGTCGTGTCCGTTACCGCCGTTCCTTCCGATATCGAGATTGCACAGCGCACCACCATGCGTCCGATCGAGGACGTCGCCGCCGAGCTGGGGATCGAGCGCGACGAGCTCGATCTATATGGAAAGTACAAAGCGAAGATTCCGCTGGAGATCGCCCAGCGTCCGATCCGCGGCCGGCTGGTCGTGGTCACCGCGACGAACCCGACGCCGGCGGGCGAAGGCAAGAGCACGGTGTCGGTGGGCCTGGCGCAAGCGCTCAGGCGCATGGGCCAGAAGGTCGCGCTTTGCATCCGTGAGCCGAGCTTGGGACCGGTGTTCGGGGTGAAGGGAGGCGCCGCGGGCGGCGGGTACGCGCAGGTCGTGCCGATGGAGGACATCAATCTCCATTTCACCGGAGACTTTCACGCCATCTCGACGGCGCACGCGCTGCTGGCGGCGATGCTCGACAACCATCTCCAGCAAGGGAACGCGCTCGGGATCGACACGCGGCGCATCACCTGGCCGCGAACGATCGACATGAACGACCGCGCACTGCGCAACGTGATCATCGGCCTCGGCGGCGTGGGCGACGGGATTCCGCGGGAGGAGCACTTCGTGATCGTGCCGGCGAGCGAGATCATGGCGATCGTCGCGCTGGCGACGAGCCCGCAGGATCTCGAGGAGCGGCTGGCGCGGATCATCATCGGGTCGACGGCGGGCGCCAACCGCCGGCCGATCACCGCGGGCGAGCTTCGCGTGCAGGGGGCGATGGCGCTGCTGCTCAAAGACGCGCTCCGGCCCAACCTGGTGCAGACGCTCGAGGGGGGGCCGGCGTTCGTGCACGCGGGGCCGTTTGGCAACATCGCGCACGGGTGCAACAGCATTCTGGCGACGCGCTCGGCGCTCGCGCTGGCGGACATCGTCGTCACCGAGGCCGGGTTCGGCTCGGACCTGGGCGCCGAAAAGTTCTTCGATATCAAATGTCGTATGGGGGGGCTACAGCCCGAGGCGGCGGTGATCGTCGCCACGGTGCGCTCGCTCAAGATGCACGGCGGCGCCGACAAGAAGAATCTCGGCGCGGAGGACGTGGGCGCGCTCGAGCGCGGACTGCCGAACCTCGAGAAGCACATCGAGAACGTGCGCCGCTTCGGGGTGCCGGCGGTGGTGGCGCTCAACCGCCGCACGTCGGATGGCGACGCCGAACTGCAGCGGGTGCTCGATTTCGCCAAGTCGGTCGATATCCCGGTGGCGCTGACCGAGGTCTGGGAGAAGGGCGGGGCGGGGGGCGAGGCGCTCGGCGCCGAGCTGTTGTCGCTACTCGACAAGAAGGGCGCGGAGTTCCGGCCGCTCTACCCGACGAACCTTCCGATCCGGCAGAAGATCGACATGATCGTGCAGCAGATTTACGGCGGCGACGGCGCAGACTATTCGCCGGCGGCGTCGCGGGCGATCGACTATCTCGAGTCGATCGGACTGGGCGGCACGCCGGTGTGCATGGCGAAGACGCAGTACTCGTTGACCGATGACGCGTCGAAGCTGGGCCGGCCGCGCGGCTTCCGGATCACGGTGAACGAGGTCCGACCGGCCGCGGGCGCTGGCTTCGTGGTGGCGCAGTGCGGCGACATCATGACGATGCCTGGGCTGCCGAAGGAGCCGGCGGCGGAGCGGATGGCGCGGCTGCCGAGCGGGGAGATTGTCGGGCTGTTTTAGCGATCAGGACAGGGCGGCCGACTGAGGGTCGACGTCGGCCGCCACAAGAACACATCCGGAATCGAGGCGAAGCTACCAGCGCACCTGGCCCGGGGCGCATTTGCCATTGCGCTGGCTCAGGCGGGCCACTTCGCGCCCGCCGAACTGGGCAACCACTGTCCCTTTTGGCACGACCAATGTTCGAGCCATCGGCTTGGATGCCGTTCCAGCGCGGATGCCGTACGTCTTTGCGAAGGTTGAGCCGAGGACGCGTAGCTCGAGCTCGATGTCGACGTCGGCCACGGACCGCAATGTGATCTCGGAGCCGCAGCCGGCGACGAGCGTGATCGCGTTGGCCTGGAGAGGCGTATCGGCCGGATCGTCGCGGGCGAGGACCTGTCGCAGCATGAGCGATCCGTGCCGAACCGATACGTCAAGATCTGACGCCGCCAGGCGTGCGAAGACGCTTCCAATTTGGGCGCGATAGCCCGTTGGGATCGGTGTTGCGCCGTCGACCGGTACGGGGCCGTCGACTCGGCGACCGACGCTGTTGTCGGCAAAGTTCCCACTCAGGAATTCAGCGGGCACGTCATAGTGTGAATTGATGTATTGCATTAGGACGCGAAGGGCGAGTAGGCGGTCCTCGGGTGATCGGGCGCCGTTCTCGGCCGTGCCGCGCACGGCACCGAAGAGAGTCTCATCGCGAAGCAATCCGCTAACTTCGCCGACGCTGCGACGTGCCGCGGAGGGGGTGCCGGGGCGTGCCCAGAGCGCGGCGAGCGCCGCAGGCCCGCTGATCGGGCATTCCAAAACTGCCCACGCCTTGGACGGAACGTCCGGCTGCTGGCGAAGGCTCGTCGCGACGCTCGCGCAGTCGGACGGTTCGCGCTGCGCCACGGCTAACCCGCCGTTGAGAGTGATTAGCCCAAACGGCATCAAAGCGCATCGCAAAAACGAGATCTTGTTCTGCATGGCGATTCGCTCCTAGTGGAGTCTCGAGTAGTCGAACTGGCAGGTGCAGGGGACAGCCGGCGGCTGTGTCCGCCGTAGGCCACCGGTCGTCCTAACCCAGGCGAAACAACGTTTCGCCCGCTCGCGTTGTCCAATGGTGAGCCGCTGACCCGTATGGCGGCGGGCGCGGCGGTAAAAGTCACCAACTGCTAACCAAATTCGTATTGCAGTTTGTACACACCACTACTAAGGTGGTGCGACATCGTGCATTCCGCGCCGTAGACGGCGCGCCGCCCCACCCGCTCGGAGTCACGGAAATGCAACAGCTTCGCAAGCGCTGGCTGCCGATCCTCATCGTCGCCCTCGTCATCGGCGGCCCGGTCGCGTGGTACAAGTGGCCGTCGACCGCCTCCGCGGCTGAGGCTGCGCTCACCGCACCGGTGAAGCTCGGACGCTTTTCGGTCAACGTCACGACCACGGGCGAGCTCCGCGCACGCAAGTTCGTTCAGATCCAGGGGCCGAACTCGCAGGCGGCCCAAATCTATCAATCCAAGATCACCTGGATCATCCCCGAGGGGACGATCGTGAAGGAGGGTGACAAGATCGCCGAGCTCGATCGCGCACCCGCCGCCACTCGGGCGCAGAGCGTCGCGCTCGATTTGCAAAAGGCGCAGGCCGAGTTCACCAACTCGCAGCTCGATTCGGCGCTCAACCTCGCCCAGGCGCGCGAGGATGTGAAGACCGCCGAGTACGGGCTCGAAGAGAAGCAGCTCGCCAAGGAGGAGGCGCAGTACGAAGCGCCGACGATCCAGCGCCAGGCGCAGATCGACCTCGAGAAGGCGCAGCGCGCGCTCGACCAGTCGAAGCGGAACCTCGACACCAAGACCAAACAAGCTGTCGCGAAGATGTCAGTGGCGGGGGCCGATCTCAGCCGCCAGCAGAACAACCTGAAGACGGTGCAGGATGCGATGGCCGCGTTCACGATCAATGCGCCGTCGCCGGGGATGGTGATCTACGTTCGCGAATGGAACGGAAAGAAGAAGAGCGTCGGCTCGCAGTGGAACACCTGGGACCCGACCGTCGCGACGCTCCCCGACCTGACGCAGATGGAGTCGCAGACATACGTCAACGAGGTCGACGTGCGGAAGTTGGCCGTGGGGCAGACGGTGGCGATCTCGCTGGATGCCGATCCGACCAAGACGCTGACAGGGACGGTGACGTCGGTGGCGAACGTCGGCGAGCAGCGGCCCAACCAGGATTCGAAGGTGTTCGAGGTGAAGATCGAGGTAGCCCACGCCGACACGACGCTCCGCCCCGGTATGACGACGTCGAACCAGATCGAGGTGGCGTCGATTCCGAGCGCACTGTCGGTTCCCCTCGAGGCGGTCACGGCGGACAGCGGCTATTCGTACGTGTATAAGAAGAGCGGCCGTGGCGCGGTTCGGCAGATGATCGAAACCGGGGCGATGAACGACAACGAGATCGTCGTGCGCCGCGGCCTCACGGCCGACGATCGCGTGCTCCTCACGCCGCCGGCCGATCGGTCGGGCATCAAGACGGACGTGATCGCCGGCCTCAAGCCGATGACCGTGCCGAGCGGCGACACCGCGACCGGCGTGCAGCTCCCGGTGAAAAAGTCCGATGCGAAGCCAGGCCCGGTCACGCCGGCGGTCACGCCGGCGGGCGCGCCGGCGGCGAAAGCCGCTCCTGTCGCTCCCGCCGCAAAGCCGAAGGGCTGAGC
>JBIOHX010000213.1:0-6791 GCA_044449465.1 Gemmatimonadales bacterium
CACGAGCTGAAAGGTGCGCTCGATGAACGGGCGCCCGATGTACTTGCAGCGCAAGACGACGACGTAGAACCGTTCGAACAGGACGACGACGCCCGCGGCGGCGGCGAGGGCGATGAGCAGCATCGCCGGGCCGCCTTCGCCGTACCAGCTCATCGACATGCTCGGCGTGCTGACATTCTTGAATCAATCGACGCCCGCTCGTCCCGCGCAAGGGTCCGCGACGGGCCGCAAGGGTTTGTGACGCGACGCTCCGCACCGTAGCTTTCCGCGCATGCCACCCGCATTCCTCCGCATTGCGGCATTCACGCTCGCCGCCGCCTGCGCGCATGGCGACGCCGCCGCTCACCGGCCAGACAGCGCCGGCTCGCCGCGCGCGCCCACGACGGATGGCGTCGCCCCAAAGGCCGCGGCCTCCGCCCATCCGGGCGACAGCATCAGCGATCTCGCCGACCGCGGGCGCATCCTCGGCGACAGTGGCGCCAAGCTCTGGGTGTTGATGGCGAGCGATTTCCAGTGCCCATTTTGCAAGGAATGGCACGACGCGAACTTCTCGTCGCTCGTCAAGAGCTACGTTGACACGAAGCGCATCCGGCTCGCGTTCATCAACATGCCGCTCAGCATGCACCCGAACGCCGTACCCGCCGCCGAGGCGGCGATGTGCGCCTCGGTGCAGAGCAAGTTTTGGCCGATGCACGAGGCGCTGTTCGCGTCGCAGTCGACCTGGGAGCAGCTTCCCGATCCAAAACCGAAATTCGATTCGATCGCCGCGTCGCTCGGCGTGGCGATGCCCGCCTGGCGCGACTGCGTATCGCGACATCTCACGCTGGCGCTCATCCAGGCCGATCACGACCGGATTCGCAACCTCGGCGTGAACTCGACGCCGACTTTCTTCGTCAACGGCAAGATGCTCGTGAACAGTCAGGGACTGTCAGCGGGCGCGGCCGCCGATATCCCCGGTGCGATCGACACCGCGCTCAAGGCGGGCGCCGGCACGTCGCCGTGAGCGCGGTGCGCCTTCCGATGGAGCTCGGCTACCGGGCGCTGGCGCAACTGGCGCGCGGCGCCGCGGTGGTCGCACCGAATAGCGATTCGAAGCTGCTGCGAGCACTCCGAGCGCGGCGCGGCATTCGCGCACGGTACCGCGCGTGGGGCTCCGCCGAACGCGACGCGTCGCGCCCGCTCCTCTGGATGCACGCGCCGTCGGTGGGCGAGGGATTGCAAGCGCGCCCGGTGCTCGACCTGGCGCGGTCGCGCCGGCCCGAAGCGCAGCTCGCGTACACTTATTTCTCGCCGAGCGCGATCAGCTTCGCGCGCACGCTGGGCGTCGACTTCTGCGACTTTTTGCCCTTCGATACACCCGGCGACGCGCGCGCGGCACTCGACGCTTTGCGTCCGACCGCGCTCGTCTATTCCAAGCTCGACGTGTGGCCGGTGCTCACGCACGAAGCGCGCGCGCGAGGCGTTCGCCTCGGGCTGATCAGCGCGACACTCGCCCGCAGGTCGTCACGGCGTTCGCGCACCGCGAGCGCGCTCTTGCGCGACGCCTACGCCGCGCTCGAGGCCGTGGGTGCGATCGACGACTCCGATGCCGATCGCTTGGTGGCGCTCGGTGTCCGGTCGAGCGCGATCGTCGTCACCGGCGACACGCGCTACGACCAGGTCTGGCTCCGCGCGCAGCGAGTCGACCGGGCCAGCCCGACGCTCGAGCGGCTTCGCGATACACGCACGACGATCGTCGCCGGCTCGACCTGGCCGGGCGACGAAGCCGTGCTGCTGCCGGCGTTCGAGGCGGTGGGACGGGGAAAGTCGGCGCGCCTGATCATCGCGCCGCACGAGCCGTCGGTCGAACGCGTGTCGCGCCTCGTGGAGTGGGCCAAACGCGCGGGCTTCGGCGTGGCGCGTCTCGACGAGCCGAGCGCGCGGCACGCCGAGGTGATCGTGATCGACCGCCTCGGCGTGCTGGGCGACATCTACGCCGTCGCCGACATCGCGTTCGTCGGCGGCGGCTTTCACGCCGCCGGCCTCCACTCGGTGCTCGAGCCCGCGGCATTCGGCACGCCGGTGCTGTTCGGACCTCTCCATGACGGCAGCCGCGATGCGGGCCTGCTGGCCCAACGCGGCGGCGGAGCGCCCGTGTCGACGGACGTGGAATTGGTGCGACGGCTGCGGTTCTGGATGGCCGATCCGTCGGCGCGTCGCGAGGCGGGAGACTACGCGCGAGCGCTGGTACGGAGCGGGGTGGGGGCGGCAGAGCGGTCGTTCGAGCTGGTGGACCGGCTGCTGCGGTGAGTCTGAGGTGTGAGGTTGGAGGGGTCAGAGAGCTCTCGGGCGGGCGCCGTTGCTCCGTGCTGGCGTCGCGGCCGGTAGGGCGGGATTAGGTGCGGGATGTCAGGTGAACAGGTAGAGGCGTGAGGGGATGGATCCGCGAGGGGGCAAGCATCCCGCTAACCTGGTAGGGGATAGCGCGGATAGCAGATAGCGCGGATAGCAGATAGCCCAGATCGCAGGGCACAGATCGCGATTCGGTCGCGCGATGCCCGCCACCAAGCCGCGCCTTCTCCCCACGCCTCTAGCTGTTTACCTGATGCCTCGCCCCTAGTCTCACGTCGCCGGGTGGGATGCCGCCTCTCCACCGAGATGTATGAGCGACCTCACCCCTCACCCCTCACCCCTCACACCTCGACGGATGATGCTTGCCCTGCCGCCCTCCCCGCCGGCGCCACATGCGATGGCCGGTGCAGGAAGAACCCCTGCACGAGGTGCACCCCTAGATCCTTCACCGCCTTGAACTCCTCCGCCCGTTCCACGCCTTCGGCGATCACCATTGCGCCGTGATCGTTGGCGAACTTCACCATCGTCTCGACCAGGTTCTGCTTGATGAAGTTCGTGTCGATCGCGTTGATGAGCGAAATGTCGAGCTTGATGAAATCCGGCTCGAGGTTGGCGATCGAGCCGAGGCCGGCGTAGCCGGAGCCGGCGTCGTCGACGGCGAAACGGAAGCCGCGCTCGCGAAAGATGCGGAGGCGTTCGCGAAACTTCGGGTAGTCTTTGATCGCCGTGCGCTCGGTAATCTCGATGACGACGCGTTCCGGATGCTTGACCTCATTCTCGTTGAAGGCCGGATCGCTGAAGTCGTGCGGGTCGACGTTGAGGAACAGCAGCTCGCCCGGCCCGAGCCGCGAGTCCATCCCCTCGATCGCGCGGGCCCGGCAGAGGCGGCTCAGCTCCCACACCAGGTCGGCCTCGGCCGCGACGTCGAACATGACTTCCGGACTTCTCAGACTTCGCATGACGCCGCGCGCCAGCGCCTCGTAGCCGAAGATCTGCCGCGTCTCGGTGATGACGATCGGGTGGTAGTCGACGTACACGCCGCGGTCGCGCAGGCTCGAGCGCAGATCGGCCACCCGGCGCGCCCGTTCGCGCTCCTCGATCGAACGCGACGCGTTCGCCGCCTCTCGTATCCCCCGGTAGATGAGCCGCTCGAGACGGATCTTCGGGTTGTAGTAGACGTGCGCGCGGCCGACGTAGATGTCGAACAGCGCCGCGATGTCCTCGCCGTGCTGCGCCTCGATCCGGCCGCCGACGTGGCGCTGGAGCCGCGCCACCATCTCCGTGATCTCGCTTTCCGACGCCGCGGCGACGCCCTGCGCCGGCACGTGGAAGAAGATGAAGTCGTCGTCGTTGGTGAAATTCACCATGACCCGCGACGTGCTCAGCGCCGTGTCGTCGAGAAACTCCCGCACCGCGGCCGCGGTCGTCTCGAGCACGGCGTCCAGCTTTTCCCAGCCGTAAATCTCCTCGATCTTCGAGTAGCGCACGAAGTTGAGGTAGAGCACGACGAGCTCGCCGCGCTCCTTGAACACGTTGCGGGAGCGCTCGATCATCACCGGCAGCGTCGGAAGTCCGGTGAGCGAGTCGTGGAGCATCTGCTCGAGCTCCACGCGGTCGACGCGATCGGCGTTCGCCTGAGCCGGCGGCGGTTGAACGCGCGACAGGGCGGCTCGCACCCGCTGTTCGATCTCGTCGACCGACGCCGGGCAGCGAAACCATTCTTCGGCTTTGAGCTCGACCGCGCGCCGGCGGGCGGTGTCGTCCGCGCAGGCGACGATGACCGGTACGCCGCAGCCGTGCGAGCGTTCGATGACGCTTCGCAGGATGGTGGGATCGGTGGTCGCGACGAGCACGGCACGCACGCCGGCTCTCGACGCGACCGCATTGGGCAGCTCCCCGGCCAGGACGCGTTCCATGGTCCAGCCTTCGAGACGCGCGACCGCTGGCGCCAGCGACGGCAGATCGGAATCCGTGAGCAGAATCGAATCGCTCACGGCGCCCTCGCGGTACCCGCGGTACCGCTCACGATGCCAGAGCGCGCTGCATCGCGAGGTTTCGCTGGACCGTCGCCGCCAGCGTCGGCAGCTCGAAGGGCTTCTCGACGTAATCGTCCGCGCCGAGCTGGAGCGCCTCTCGTTTGTCCTGCCACTCGTCGAGCGCCGTCACCATCACGATGCGAACGCTGCGGCCGAACGTCGGATGCTGCTTCATGATGCGGCAAACTTCCCAGCCGTCGCGGCCGGGCATCATGACGTCGAGCAACACGAGAGCGGGCCGAACCGTTTCGAATAGCGCGAGCGCCTCGTCGCCGCTGTGTGCCACCGTGATCGCGTATCCGCGCGCTTCCAAATACTGGCGGATGATCTCGGCGTTGTCGTGATTGTCGTCAACCACCAAAATCGCTGGCGCCTTCGTATCCTTCATCTTCCAACCTGGTCTGCGTCTGCCGAACGAGGCGCCCGTCCGGGACGCACTCAGAGGGAGTTTGGCAAATCACAAGCCACCTAGCGGCGTCCAAACGCGTACGAGACGCCCACACCGTACAATACCCCGCTCGGGCCCCCGACGGCGCGCGTACGCGACTGGCCGAGGTCGACCCCGGCTGTCGCCCCGAGCGATGAAGTGATTCCGAAGTCGGCTCCGAGCCCGACGCGGACCAGCCCGCCAGACTTGGCTCCCCCGGTAAAAAACACGAACGCCGGGGTCGCAAACAGCGACAACCCGTGCGTCGCACCAAGCGCCCTCCGCCACCCGATGGCCGCCCCGATGGGGATCTCGGTGCTGTTCGTGGCCGAATCGGCGGCCGTGCTCCGGCCCCCGCTCCCCCCGCCAACACCGGCGAACGCGGCAAAGCCAAAGGTGCTCGATGCCCCACCAAACGGTACGGCGGCCCTGACCCCGTAGACGGCGCGCGAGCTGAGCCCTGACCGCCTCTGGTATCCCAAACCCCCGGCCAGCTCAAACCTTCCGCTCCCCGGAGTCCAGGAGAACGCGCCCGCGTAGACCGACCCACCGGAGCCGCCGCCCAGGTTCAGCGCGCCCACGAACCCAGACGTCGCCCAGGCATCCTGCAAGAGCGGCGCGCTCGGCATCTGCGCGCCCGCAGGCATGGAGAGCAACGCCGCCACCCCAGCCATCGCCCATAGCGCCGGCAGTCGAAGCCACCTGGATCTGTACATGTTGATTCCTTTCGAGTCGCCGCCAGGCCGAGCAAGCATCGTGCACGGCGGCTCGGCCGCACCCAACGCTCGGCGGCCGTGCTCTTGACCCGGCGCGGGTCTCATCCCAATCTCGTTCCAGCGTGGTTCACGCTCGCGTGGGTTCCTACCCCGCCCTCTCACCACCTGGAGACGGCGTATGCGCCGTTCCAAACGGCTGGCGCTGATCGCTGTACTAGTTGGAAGCACGACGCCGGTAGCGACGGCTCATGCGCAGGCCAAAAGTGCCGCGCTCATCGGTACGATCCGCGATGCCGGCGGTCGTCCGGTCGACAACGCCGACGTATCAGTCGCGTCGATGAACGCGCTCGCGCGCACCGACTCGCTGGGACGGTTTCGCCTTCAGAAGCTCGACCCCGGGCCAGTCACGGTCGCGGTGCGACGCCTGGGGTTCGAGGCCGAGAGCTTCGACTTTACGCTGCACGCGATGACTGACGACAGTGTCGCGGTGATCCTCCAGCCAAACGTCCAGCTCCTCGACGCCATGAAGACCGACGCGGCGCTGTCGCACCGCTTCGCCGCGCTCCAGGAGTTTTACCAACGGCGCACACGCGGCACGGGCGGCAGCTTCCTCACCCGCGCCGACATCGAGCGCCGCAATACGACGATCCTATCGGAGGTGCTGCGCAACGTGCCCGGCGTGCGCATTCTGCGGGCGGGTGGCACCGAGGCGGGCGGCGTTCGCTTCGCGTCGAGCAGCACGCGTTCACAAGTGTGCATGCCGAACGTTTGGATCGACGGGCAGCTCGCGCGAAACACCGAGGTCGACGACATCCCCGCCAACGACGTCGAGGCGATGGAGCTCTACCCCGGACCGTCGACGACGCCGATGCAGTTCTCGCAGCAGGCGACGAGCTATGCCTGCGGTGCGGTCGTCATCTGGACGAGGCTTCCGGGCGTTCCCTGAAGCCGGCGCGGCTCGCTCTTACTTGACCGCCGACGCTCGTTCCGTGACGACGCGCACCACGTTGTCGACGACCTGAAGGAAGCCGCCGTCGACGTTGAAGCGCTGGCCGCCGTCGCCGCCGACCCGCAGCACGCCCTTGCCGAGCAGGGCCATCATCGGCGCGTGGCCGGTGAGAATGCCGACCTCGCCGTCGTGCGCGGGAGCGACGATCGAATCGGCGCTCCCCTCGAACAGCACGGCCTCGGGCGAGATTACGGAGACTTGCAGCATCGGCCGTTCAGCTCTGGAGCTTCTTGGCGTTCGCGACGACGTCGTCGATGCCGCCGGCCATGAAG
>JBIOHX010000214.1:0-6771 GCA_044449465.1 Gemmatimonadales bacterium
ACACATCCTTCGCGTCTCGAAGATGGTTGGAGGCTCGCTCACGCAGACGGGGCCGGAGCTCCGCGCGAGCGCGATCGTCACCGACGTGTCGACGACCCGAGTTGGGCAGCCGGCCACCGACGCCGAGTCGATAGACGAGCTATTCACGCTCGAGAAGAAGGTGGTGCTCGCACTCTTCAACTCGCTCGGCGTCACGCTCACGACCGCGGAGCGCAACCTCATCGAGCAGCGACCCACGCGATCGCTCGCCGCCTTTCTCGCTTACAGCCGCGGCCTCGAGGCGAACGACGCCGGTCGCTACGATGACGCGCGCCGCTTCTTCGACGACGCCGCTCGGATCGATCCCGGCTTCGCGCCGGCCCGCGACCGGAGTCGAGCAGCGTCGCGAGTGTCTGCCGGGTCGCGCGTGACCGCCAGCTCGGTCGAGTCCGGATTGCGCGGCACGAGCGAAGGCGCCGCGGCCAGCGCCGCGACGCCGGCTGCTACGACCGGAGGCGCGCTGGGCAACGCCGCCGTCGCGGCGGCCGAGGGGGTAAATCCTTCGTCTGCAGCGGGTGCCACGGCCGGTGCGATCTCCACCGCCGGGCAACCGCAGCGCGATCCGTCCGCGGGCACGGGCGGCGACAACCCCGGCGTGAAGACGGGGACGGTGACAATCGTCATTCACCGTCCCGAACGTCGGGAAAATCGATGATGCGCCCTCGCCATCTGGTCATTCGCGGGGCGATCGTGTGCGCCGTCATGAGTGCGGGCGCCAGTCCAGCGCGTGGACAATGGGCGTTCGATGCCGGCGGACGCTTGGCCCCGCAATTCCACTCGTACACGATCAGCGCGCCGTCGAGCACCAAGATCTCCGAGTTCGCCATACCGATCTACGGCTTCGTACCAATCACGCAGGCGCTGAGCGTGGACGTTGGCGCGTCGTACTCGGCCGTGCACCTCGAGCAGACGACGTCGGGCAAAACGTCGAGGAGCAACATCTCGGGACTCACCGACTCGCAGGTCCGTGCGAACTACATCCTCGGCACCGACTTCATCGTTCTGACGGCAGGCCTTAATCTTCCCACCGGCCACGCGGCAGTGACACAATCGCAGCAGTCGGCCGCCGCGCTCATGGGAAGCGATTTCCTCGCGTTTCCGATATCGAACATGGGTACCGGATTCGGCGCCACGGGTGGCGTCGCCGTCGCACGGCCTGTCGGTGATTGGAACGCCGGCTTCGCGGTGAGCATCCGTCGCTCGGCGTCGTACGCTCCGTTCGACGATGCGGGCTTCCGCGATCTTCGCTACCAGCCGGGCGACGAATATCGCGCCCGCGTCGGTGTAGACCGCGCCGTAGGTACGGGGCGCATAACGCTCGGCGTCACCTATTCGCGCTTCGGCAACGACGATCTCGCTGGCTCGATCTACAACACCGGCGACCGGTACCTTACGACGTTCTCCCTCGACAATACCGTGGGCGCTGGGCGCCTCATGCTTACCGGCTGGAATCTGTTCCGTGCCGCAGGCACGCTTGTCGACAGTGTCTTGCTCGCCCACGAAGACATCGCGAGCGGAACGCTGGCCTACGGCATGACCGTTGGCGGCCGGCTGCTCGAACCAAGCATCGAAGCGCGAGCTTGGTCGCAGGCAAGCGCACCGGGCAGTTTGCTCGGCACCGTCGGGCTGCGGACAGAGATCGGCGCGCGTGGCGTCAGCATCGTGCCTACTGTGGCTTACTCGTTCGGAACGCTCGCTGCACAAGACGTGAACGGTGTGTTCACGCACGCCTCGATGACCGGCTTCCACCTGATGCTCGCCGCGCGGCTGCGCTGAGCCCACCGCCGCGCACTATATTTCCCGCTGAACCTTCAGTCCCAGCGGGCTATGGCAGGCCACAGTAAGTGGAAGCAAATCAAGCACTACAAAGCGGCCGCCGATGCCAAGCGCGGTGCGCTATTCACTAAGCTCATTCGCGAGATCACCATGTCCGCCAAGCTTGGTGGCGGTGATCCGTCGGGCAATCCGCGACTGCGCCTGGCGATCGACACGGCTCGGGGCAACTCGATGCCGAAGGAGAACATCGAGCGCGCCGTCAAGAAGGGCACAGGTGAGCTCGAGGGCGTCGACTACCACGAAGTCACGTACGAGGGCTACGGTCCGGCAGGCGTCGCGCTGCTCATCGACGCGGTCACGGACAACCCCACGCGCACGGTGGCCGAGGTGCGGAGCAAGATGTCGCGGCTCGGCGGCAATCTCGGCTCGCCCAATTCGGTGGCGTGGATGTTCGAGAAGAAGGGGCAAATATACGTCGACGGATCGACGATCGAGGAGGATTCGCTCATGGAGAAGGCGCTCGACGCCGGCGCCGACGACGTGGTGCGAGAGGAGGAGCGGTTCCTCGTCACAACGAGTCCCGCGGACTTTCACGCCGTGCAGGAGGCGCTCCGCGCCAAAGGCGTGACCGTCGCCGAAGCCGAGCTGGCGATGGTGCCCAAGACGACCGTCAACGTCGCCGGCAAGGACGCCGATTCGCTACTCAAGCTTCTCGAGACCCTCGAAGAGCTCGACGACGTGCAGAAGGTGTGGGCCAACTTCGACATGGACGTGAGCGCCATGGCGAAGGCTGAGGGGTGACGCGCTGATCGCGCGGGCGCGCCGGTCGTGATCATCCTCGGGATCGACCCCGGCACAGCTAGCACAGGGTACGGCGTGGTGCGGGGCGACACCCTGCACAGCGTATCGCTGATCGAATGTGGCGTGATTCGCACGCGGCCGCGCGATCCGCTCGCTGCGCGCCTCAAGGAAATCTTCGACGGCGTCGCGGAGCTGATCGCCCGTCACCAGCCCGACGCGCTTTCGGTCGAAGACGTATTCTACGCCAAGAACGTGCGGACGACGGTCGTCCTCGGACACGCGCGCGGCGTGGTGCTGCTGGCTGGCGAGCAGGCCGGCGTCGCCATCCACGAGATTCCGCCGGCGGAGATCAAGAAAGCCGTCGTTGGCAACGGCGCCGCGACCAAGGAGCAGGTGCAGTTCATGTTGACGCGCCTGCTGCGCCTCAAATCGGTGCCGCAGCCGTCAGACGCCGCCGACGGAGTCGCCGCTGCGCTCGCGTGCCTTATGGCGACGCGTACTCCGACGCTCGACGCCGCGAGGGCTGGGAGTATGCGCCGGTGATCGCGCAGGTATCCGGAACGCTCGTCGAGAAGGAGCTCGACCGGGTCGAGGTCATGACCCCCGGCGGTGTTGCCTACGAGCTCGCGATCCCGCTGGGCGTCTACGAATCGCTTCCACGCGCCGGCGAGGCGGTGTCGCTCCATACCCACCTCGTCGTCAAAGAAGATGCGTGGCAGTTATTCGGATTCGCGACCGTATTCGAGCGGCGCGTGTTTCAAAAAGTGCTCGGCGCCAAGGGCGTCGGCCCCGCGCTTGCGCTCGGCCTTCTTTCGACCCTGACCGCCGAGCGACTGGTGCGCGCCCTTCGCGACCGGGACGTAGCCACGCTCCAGAGCGCGCCGCGCGTGGGGCGTAAGAAGGCCGAACAACTCATTCTCGATCTCGCGGACAAGCTCGACGATCTGCAAGTTTCCGGATCGGTCGGCGGGCCGCGGCTCCAGTCGGCCGGGGCCGACGACGCACTCCGCGCCCTGGTGTCGCTCGGCTATTCGTCGACCGATGCCGAAACGGCCGTACGTGCGGCATTGGATGATGGGGGAGCGAATGTCGGTGCGGCCGACCTGATCCGGCGCGCCCTGGGCAAGATCCGACGATAGGAGCCGGCGAGTGCGCGCAGCCACACGAACCGCGACGTTTACCGAATCCGTCATTCGCGAGATGACGCGCATCGCCTCGCTCCATCAGGCAGTCAATCTCGCGCAGGGGTTCCCGGACTTTCCGATGCCCTCGGCCATGAAGGACGCGGCCACCGCCGCGATCCAGGGCGACGTGAATCAGTACGCCGTCACCTGGGGCGCACCCGTGCTGCGGCAGGCGATCGCCGAGAAGTACCGCCGCTGGTACGGGATGGAGGTGGACCCCGACCGCGACGTCACGGTGACCTGCGGCGCGACCGAAGCGATGGCGTCGGTATTCATGGCGCTCATGGACTCGGGCGACGAGGTGATCATCCCCGAGCCCTTTTATGAGAATTATGGTCCCGACGCGATATTGGCGGGCGCCAGGCCGGTGTTCTTTCCATTCGAGCGGGACGGCTGGACGCTCGACGCCGATCGGTTGCGCAAGGCGTTCAACTCGCGGACCAAGGCGATCATCGTCAATACGCCACACAACCCGACAGGCCGCGTGCTGACCCGCGACGAGATCTCGTTGATCGCCGAGCTGTGCATCGAGCACGACGCGTGGGCGATCACCGACTCGCCGTACGAGCACATGGTCTACGCAGGGCACCACCACGAGATCGCGACCTGGCCCGGGATGCGCGAACGGACGATCACGATTTCTTCGTTGTCGAAGACGTTCAGCTGTACCGGCTGGCGCATCGGTTGGATCATCGCGCCGCCGGCGCAGACTGGTCCCATCCGCAAAGTTCACGATTTTCTCACGGTCGGCGCGCCCGCCCCGCTCCAGGCGGCTGCCGCGGTCGGGTTCGCCTTCGACGCCGCGTACTACAATGAGTTCTGCGCCGCCTACCGGACGCGGCGGGAATTCCTCGCCGCCGTGCTCCGCGAGCAGGACTTTCAGTTCACCTTGCCCGAGGGCGCGTACTACATCTTCGCCGATTTCTCGGCGCTCAGCAGCTTGGACGATGTCACGTTCGCCAAATGGATGACGCAGGCGATTGGTGTCGCCACAGTTCCGGGCTCGAGCTTTTACTCCCGGAAGGAGGACGGCCGCTCCTTCGTGCGATTCGCATTCTGTAAGAAGCAGGCGACGCTCGACGACGCTGCGCAGCGCTTGTCTCGTTTGCGTGAAGCGTTGCGCTGAGAACGATGGATTTCGGTCTATGTTCGGTGTAACTTTCACTCCGAGCCTCCCTGCCTAATAGAGTGAAGTCATGTCGCGAGCCGAGATCACGACCCCCGAAATTCTGTCCGACGAATCGGTCGTCGAGCTGTCGCTCCGGCCGCAGCGACTCGCGGAGTTCATCGGTCAAGCCAAGGTTAAGGAGAGCCTCCGCATCTACATCGATGCGGCACTCGCGAGGCGTGAGCCGCTCGATCACACGCTCTTCTTCGGCCCGCCTGGGCTCGGTAAGACCACACTAGCCGAGCTCATCGCGCGGGAGCTCGGTGTCAACATCCGCACGAGCTCCGGCCCGGCGCTGGAAAAGCCGGGCGATCTCGTCTCCACGCTCACCAACATGCGGCGCGGCGACATCCTATTCATCGACGAGATCCATCGCCTGCGGCCGATCATCGAGGAGTTCCTGTACCCGGCGATGGAGGATTACAAGATCGACATCCGATTGTCCGAGGGCCCCAAGGCGCAAACGATCACGATGCCAATCGAGCCGTTCACACTCGTCGGCGCTACGACGCGGCTCGGGATGCTCACTCCGCCGATGCGCGCGCGGTTCGGCATCGAGCAGCGACTCAACTTCTATCCCGCCGAGGACCTCGAGCTGATCGTGCACCGCACGGCGGAGGTGATGCACGTGCCGGTAGAGCCTGACGGCGGCGCCGAGATCGCGCGCCGCGCGCGGGGAACGCCGCGCGTCGCCAATCGCCTGCTTCGCCGCGTGCGTGACTTCGCGCAAGTGAAGGGGAACGGTATCATCTCCAAGGCGATTGCCGAACAGGCGCTCGCGATGCTCGATGTCGACACCTTTGGGCTCGACGACATGGATGCCCGCATTCTCAAGACGATCATCGAAAAATTCGATGGCGGCCCGGTCGGACTGAACACGATCGGTGCGGCGATCGCTGAGGACGCAAACACGATCGAGGAAGTCTACGAGCCGTTTCTCGTGCAGCACGGGTTCCTCCAACGCACGTCGCGCGGCCGCGTCGCGACGCCGCAGGCCTACCGGCACTTCGGCTTCACTCCGCACTCGCCGCCCCTCGAACAGAGCGCACAGCCGACGCTGTTCTGAGAAGGCCGCACCGCCGCGGATGACTGCCAGCGGCAGGCACGGCCGGCACGTACCCGCGCCCGTCCCCAGCTGGCCCGCGTCGCGCACTGAGGCACACGGCCGTTAGTCTCCAGGACGATGACCGTGCCCTCGTTCGACCATCAGTGCGGCACCCGCACCGCCGATTTCGATTTCGATCTCCCCGCCGACCGCATCGCCCAGCGTCCGCTCGAGCGGCGCGATGCGTCGCGCCTCATGGTCGTGAACCGCGCGACCGGCGGGATCGAGCACCGCACCTTCGCCGATGTCGCAAGCCTGATCGGTTCACGCGACGTACTCGTCGTCAATCGCACACGCGTGCTGCGCGCGCGGCTCCTCGGCACCCGGGCTTCCGGCGCGCCCGCTGAAATCCTTCTGCTCAAGCCGCTGGGCGGCGGACAGTACGAGGCGATGGTGTCCCCTGGCGGCAAGCTCAAGCCCGGACGGCGCGTCCACATTGCGCCCCGGTTCGAGGCCGAAATCCTCGAGATGACGGAGCGTCGAACGCGCGTCGTGCATCTCGAGAGCGATCTGCCACTCGACGAAGCCATCGAACGGCACGGCCATGTGCCGCTCCCGCCGTACATCGAGAGGCCCGACGCCGCCGACGACGCCGAGCGGTATCAGACTGTCTTCGCGCGCGAGGCGGGCTCGGTCGCCGCGCCGACGGCCGGTCTCCACTTTACCGCGGAACTACTCGCGTCAATCGGCGCGCGCGG
>JBIOHX010000215.1:0-6749 GCA_044449465.1 Gemmatimonadales bacterium
ACGTTGCAGGCAATGTTGTAGGCGATGTCGCGGGGGAAGACGTTGTCGACCTGAACGGCGCCGGCGGCGTCACGGGTTGTGCGGTCGCGCCACCGACTGTTGGGCTCTGCGTCGCGCTCCCCGAGCCTCCGGCGCGGCCGGCGACGATGTCGCCCGCCGCTGCCTCGCTCGTCTGGCCCGTCGCCCCGGTGTCGGTGCCCGTCGAGATCACCGCCACGCGCGAGCCGGAATTGAGGCGCGATTGTCCATCGATCACCACGCGCTCGCCTGCGCTCACGCCGCGCTGCACGACCGTGAGGTCGCTCACCTGAATCCCCGGCAGCACGGGGCGCATGCTCGCCGCATTCGCGCTGTCGACAACGAACACATAGGGCCCCTGCTGGCCGGTGAGAATCGCGTCCGTCGGGATCGCGATTGCGCCCGCCTCCACGCGAAGCTGAATCGTGAGGAACACGAGCTCGCCCGGCCATAGCCGGTGCGACGCGTTGGCGAAGCTCGCCTTTCCCGTCACCGTGCCGGTCAAGGAATCGACGGCGTTGTCGAGGAAGGTGAGTTGGCCCTGCTCGGTGGTCATCGTGCTGTCGCTCGATGCGGCACTCACGGGAAGCGAGTGCGCCGCCACAGCGGCCTGCATCGACGGAAAGTCCGACTCGAGCACGGGGAAGCGCACCAACACTGGGCTCAATTGATTGATCACGACGAGCGGACCACCGTTCGGGCTCACGTTGTTGCCGCGACGCACTAGCAGGCTTCCCGTGCGGCCGTCGATCGGCGCGCGAACCGTCGCAAACCCGAGATTTACCTGCGCCGCGCGGACGGCCGCGCGATCCGCCTGCACGGTGGCTGCCTGCGCTTGCGAGGTGGCGTGCATCTGGTCGGACTGCGAGCGGCTCACGTACCCCATGTCGGCGAGCGTCTTGTACCGGACATCGTCGCGCCGCGCCGCCTCGGCCTGCGCTTCGTCACGCGTGAGCGCCGCCCGCGCCTGATCGACCGCGGCCTGCAACGGGCGTGGGTCGATGTGGAAGAGCGGCTGCCCTTTTTGCACGAACTGCCCTTCCGCGAACAGCACGTCGAGCAGGCTGCCACTCACCTGCGTCGTGACGGCGACGGTCTGCATCGGCTCGACCACGCCGCTCGCCAGCACGGTGACCGGCGCGTTGATTCGCGTCGCGACTGCTACCCGAACTGGTGTCGACGGCGGCTTCCTGGCGGCCGCGCTCTTGCCGCACGACACGGCACCGCAGGCGAGCAATCCCGCCGCCAGCGTCGCGAGCCTGGTCGGTATATCGAGGCTTCGAGTAATCATCGGTTTCCCGGCGGAGCGCCGAGTGGAACGTTGGGACGACCGGCCGTGTCGAGCGAGCCGACGTCGTGCGCGAGCTGGGTCAGCGCGATGCGCCATTCCCAGCGTGCCTGAATGTCCTCGGCGCGCGCCTGGTCGAGTGCGGAACGCGCCAGCAGGACATCGACGATCGTGCCCACGCCTTCGCGGTATCGGCCCGTCGCCACGTCGGACGATTGCGCGGCCGCCGCGAGCAGCTCGACGGCCGCGGTCAGCCGCTGCCGCGCCGTCTGGAGCTCGGCGTACGAGGCGAACACCTGCACCGTGATCTGCTGTTCGCTCGACGCCACCCGCGCCAAGCCTGCTTCGTACTGGTCGCGCGCCGAGCGCACCCCGTACTCGCGTGAGAAGCCGTCGAATATAGGAATCTGAAGACCGAGAGACAGCGACGAGTTGCGGCCGCTCGTCGACGTGCCCTGGAGCGTCCGCGCGTAGCTTTGAGTCGACGACAGCGTCAGCGCGGGATAGCCCGCCGACCGAGCGATGCGAATCTCTTGCGCGAGTGCCGCCGCCTCGGCCCGCACCTCGGCGAGATCGGGCCGGAGCGTGATGGCCCGGTTGATCAGCGTGTCGACCGTCGCCGCCACATCGGCCACCGAATCGGTCGCCGCGACCAGGGGGATGTCGAATCGCGCGTTCGCCGCCAGCCCCATCGCCCCGGCGAGGGTGCCGCGCGACGAGAGAAGCGAGCCCTCGAGCGTCTCGAGCTGAAAGCGCGCCTGCGCGAGCGCGGTACGCGTTTGCAGAACGTCCTGCAGCGTGCCTACGCCGACACGGAGCCGCGCCTCGGCCGCCGCAGTGTCGGCCCGCGCTTCGGTCACGGCGGTCACCTGCGCGTCGCGCAGCGCACGCGTCGCGAGGTATGAGAACAGCGCCGATTCCACCTGCAGCACGACGTCGTTGATCGTGGCGTTGTGTGTCAAGTCGGCGGCGATGGCCCGCTGTTTAGCCGCCTCGATCGTTCCGGCGCGCCCGCCGAAGTCGAACACTAGGTACGAGAGCGACACCGCCGGCGTGAGTTGCGTGCGAGTCGTTCCACCGCCGCCGGTCGCTCCGCGATTGCCGCCGACCGCAGTCGTGTCGACCGCGCCCCCGCCGGTACCACCGACGCCACCGAACCCGGCGCCGCCGCTGCTCGATGCGCGCGAGAGGTTGACGTCGGCATTTATATCGGGGAAGAGCGCGCCGCGCGCGGCGCCGTAGTCGCTCGCCGCGGCTTGGGCCAGCGCCCAGGATTGGCGCGTCGCCGGATTATTTCGCAGCGAGAGATCGACGACGTCCGTGAGCGACAACGTGGTCGACCCGATAGTCGCGGAATCGGCGGCGAGCGCGGCCGTAGCGGAGGGGGCGACTGGAGGTGAAGCAGGCGGCGGCGGCGTCCGCGCCGCCGCGGGCACGGTCCACGGTGTCGCTGGACTCGGCGGCGCGCCTGGAACGCCGTCGATGTGCGGCGTAGGAGGCGCCGCGCACGCTGATGTGAATGAGAGTGCAATCGAGGCCGCGCAGGCCACCGCGCGAGCGCCGCGGAGATTCGTGTGTCGAGCCATTCGCTGCCCGAAATGCAGAACCGGGACCGCAGGCAGCGATCAGAGCGCTATTAAGGAAGCTTTACGAAGTCGCCCCGCAGATCAAAACTCCGCCTCCACCCGCTCGCGAGACCCGAACGCCAGCCTCGCCGCCCAACACAGCACGAAAACGGCAACGAGCCCGACGATGGCGAACTTGATCGCCACGACACCCACGGAGAGAAACGCTGCCACCACGCCCACCGCCGTACCGACGAGCGCAGCAAGCACCGCGAAAACGATGAGCAGCGGCAGCCCGATGAGAAACAGTACGAGCAGCACCGGCAGCGCGAGCAGCCCAAGCACCGCCATGATCGGCAGGCCGATGATGGCGAGCAAGATGCCGACCGGGATCAGAACCACCAGCGCCAGCGCGCCCAGAAAGAGCGCTCGAATCACGGCGAACATAGGCGGAGCCTCAGGCCGGATCGATTCCGTCCATCCCGTCGGCTGGCGGCTGTTGGACCGGCGGCGGCCGACGGCACACCATGCTCACGATCTTCGACCCGACCATCCAAACGAGCCAGATCGGAAGCACGACGAACAGTGCGAACTTGAGCGCCGCCGCGCCGATCACGAGCACGAAGGCGAGCGCGCCCATGATCATTCCACCGAACGCGAGCACGAGGAAGATGGGCAGCCCGAACAGCATCAGTAGCGCGAGCAGCGGCAACGCTATGACCGCCAGCACCGCGAGCAGCGGTAGACCGATCACCTTGAGAATCATGGCGATCGGTACGAGCACCCCGAGCCAGCCGAGCTTGAAGAACCAACGCAGCGCTATCAGGCGCAGCACGATCCACCGAATCGCCGACCACATGCCCATTCGCCTCACGTGCGTGACAGCGAGGCCTACGCCGCGCGATTCAAAAGGTTTCGATGGCCTCGTCCAGGCGCTCCGGCGCGATCAGCCGGCCGACATAGAAGTCGCCAAATTCCGCGTACTTCGCGCTCACCTCGTCGAACCGCATGTCGGTCACGAGCTTCTTGAACTCGAGCGGATTCTTCGCGAACAACGTCACACCCCATTCCCAAGCGTCAAAACCAATCGCCCCGGTAATGATCTGAACTACGCGCCCGGCATAGCGGCGTCCGGTGAGGCCGTGCGCGTACATGAGCCGGCTGCGCTCGTCGAGGGAGAGGGTGTACCAGTTCTGCCCGGCGTCGCGCCGCTTGGACATGGGGTAGAACGACACATACGGCATGTCGTCGGGGAGCGGCGGATACAGGCGGCGCCGCACGTGTGCGCTCTCCCGTTCGGCGGCAACGCGTTTCGCCAGCTCCGCCGTGTACGTCTCGTCGCCCACCGCCCCGCCCCGCTCTGTTGCCTCGCGCGCGAGCTGCGCGGTGATGTGGTACAAACCTGCCTCGGTCACGGACAAGAATGAGTAGACGAGTCGAAGCCCCTTCGCCTCAAGACGCCGCTGCGATTGGTGCTGTGCATCACTGAGTGCTTCGAGCGATGACCGGAAATGCATGGCGATCAGCATCGCTCGGGATCCGATCAATCGCGCGTACGCAGACCATCCAGCGTCCGCTTTTGGCGACGCACTGCTGCCCGATTCTGGTGTCGCTTCGACGCGTGGCAATTCCGGCGAGCGAGCCGAATTCGCCGGAACTGGGACGTTCGCGTCGGCGGAAAGTGCCGCATGCTCCAACGCAAATAGCTGGTGGAGCGCGTACCAGCCCTCGAGCGTCTCGGGCGGATGGGCGGCGAGGCCGGATTGAGGTGGGGTCATCTCCCAAAAGCTAACTCGCCGGTGTTTCTTGCCGAAACATTCGTGCGGCACCGCGCTTGCCATTGTGGAGGGCACAGCACCAGTCGAACCGCATTGGCCGTCGGAAGGGGATCAGTATGTCTGACAACGATCGCGCTCGCGAGAGCGCCGACAACCAAGGAATAAACGGACGCCGCGCCGAGCTGCGCGCGCTGCTCCTGTCCGCGGCTAATACCGCGCGCCAGAGCCGCCGCATACAGGCTGTTGGCACCCGCCTGAGTCGCTCGCTCGCCCGGCCGATCCGGGAGCGCGTTTCGACGTTGCTGAGCGCCGCGGGCTGACCCCGCGGCGCTTCTCGCATCGGGCCCGGCGCCAGAACGCGCGCTGCTTACCGCCCGCCCATGGTAGCCGCGCGCACTACGCGCGCCGCGCGACAGTACCGCTCGAGCTGCGCCGTAGCGCAGCTCATCCAAGAGTCTGGAATCGGGCTCAAGCGCCGGCGTTCGCCCTCACACTCGAAGCACAGCCAGCCGCCTGACGCGGCATTTAGAAAGGACATTGAGGTGCCTACGGTGAGCCGCCGTTCAGAGTCGCGGCGATCGGCGTCGCTGCCGTCAGCCAGCGTGACTTCTTTGGCGTCCGGGCCGCGCCGGTCATAGCTACGGCGTTCCTCAGAGCGGGGCACAACGTCGAATGCTTGCCATTCGACCCCGGACGCATCGGTAAAGCTGCGAAAAGACATCGTTCCTCCTTCGCTGGGGCTCGCGCCGCAACACGGCCGAGCCCGGCTATGGTTCAGCGCTATCCGTCGCAGGCTTGATGCCACGCCGAGCTCGGCGCGCCGGCACCCCGGTCACTTGGCGGGCACCCCTGGCCGTGCGGCTGCCTGAAACTTCGGGTGTCTGGCCGTCCAACGGAACCGCAGAATGGTCCCCGCCAGGATTACTACTCCACAGGCCAGAATCCCCAGCTTCTCGGCGTCCAGCAGATCCATCGGTGAGTTGTCCAAATGCTGGTCGGTAAGCGTCCCGTGGACGATGAACAGCGTCGCCAGGAGATAGGTGAGGTAGTGGAGCGGCTTCCACCGCTGCCGGCCGATCTCCGCGCGGTAGATCGACGTGATCACCGTGAACGCCAATAGATAAAGCGCCACGGCGCCCAACGAGTTCACCACCGGCTGCTCGGGCGAGGAGATCGGAATGAGGATGTCGTAGATCCGGAAGCGCGGCTTGTCGACGAACAGCAATGGGATCGGGTGCATGGCGGCGAGCCCGAGCGCGATGTACGCCGTCCAGTTGTGCAGCTTGAGGATGTTGATGCGGCGGTGCGGCCAACGCTTCCACGTGTTGTATCGAGCCCCCATGAGAAGCCCGAGCAACACGTTCACACTCATGAGATAGATCGCGGAAAGCCCGATGTAGCAGGTGAGATCTTTCGGTTCCATGACGGGGAAGAAAGGCGTTGCGGCACGGCCGGTGCAAGGTGCCCAAGCGAACTCGAATTGGAACGTGTGGCGTGACTCGTTCGTTGATCGCCGGCGTCGCCGCCTGCACGCTGGCTTCGAGGCTGCTCGCCGCTCAGGCGGTCGACGAGGCGACGCGCAAGACCTTCTATGCCACTCGCGATGGCACCGTGGCCGCGGGTTTTCTCGCGGCGAGCGCCGCCTTGAGCATCTTTGACGTGCGCATCGCGCACTTCTTTCGCGACACGTCGCGGTTCCACGTGCGCGAAGGCGAGAAACTCGACGGCTACTTCACGCACATCAACGAGTCGACACTCACCGTCGGCGGGCTCGGCGTGTGGGCGATCGCGCGTCTCGTGAAAGCGCCGACCGTCGCCGACATCGCCTTTCACGCCGCCGCATCAGTCGCCGCCGCGAGCCTGACCAGCCAGGTCATCCGCGGACCGCTCGGTCGAACCCGCCCGGTCGACGCCAAGCATCCATACGACGACCAGTACGAGTTCCACTTCTTTCAGGGCTTCACGCATTTCGAGCAGCGCTCATTCCCATCCATCCATTCGGCGTCGGGCTTCGCCTTCGCGTCGGCCGTGGTCGCCGAAACGAAGCTGCGCGCGCCGGGCGCACTCTGGTATGTGGCGGTTCCCGCCTACGCGCTCGCC
>JBIOHX010000216.1:0-6744 GCA_044449465.1 Gemmatimonadales bacterium
ACGATCCACGATCCACGATCAATCAAAACGACGCCCCCGCCGCCAAATACACCTGCACCGCCCGCTGCCCGAACAGCGCCCCATCATGCACCGGCGCCGCCACCCCAACCCGAAACCGATACGGCGAATCCCACGACAACACCCCGAGATTGAGATTCAGCTCCGCCCCCGCCGACGCCAGATAGAACTTGTTCGTCAGCACCGCCACGTTCGCGTTGCACACCTCCCGCCCCGCCGCGATGTCCGGACACCACGCTGTGCCCCAGTCGCCGAACAGCGACAGCGAGCTCCGGTCCAGAAAGAACGGCAGCGCCCCCGGCGCGCGCCCGGTCAGAAAGAGTGGAATGCGATACTCCGCCGATCCCGTCGCCGCGCGCGTGCCGACCAGCGTGCCGGCGGGAAAGCCGCGCACCGGAAACGTGTTCGCGCCCTCACCGATCACGTAGTCCGGAATGATCTGAAATGGCGTGCCGTTGATCCCGCCCACCGTGAAATACCCGCTCGCCCGCGTGTCGGCGTAGCCCGCCGAGCCGCGGAGCGCGATGACGTGGTGCGCGAACCCTGGCAGATCGAGCGACTTGTAGAGCGACGCCTGCCCCACCGTGCTGTAGCTTGGCCCCCCGGTGCCTGTCGCGCCGCTCCGCAGCCGGTCGCGCACCGTGACGTTGAGCTGCACGCCGTCCTCGGGCGATATGCTGAACGGCGGTCGTTGATAGTTCGCGAACCCCGCCGCGGCGAGCAGCGTCGGATAGACGTGCGTGCCAAGCGCACCGTTCGAGTCGACCTGCGCCACGACCGCCGCCGGCGCGCTCGATCGGTGCTCGACACCCGTACCCGCGGTGAGCGACAGCACGCTGCGATACTTCTGCCTGAGCCAGGTGCCGCGCAGCTCGGCGTCGAGCGTGCGGCGGCGAATCGCGCCGAGAAAAGTTCTCGACGCGTCGCGCGAGAAGGCGCCGCCAAGCGTCTGCCAATCTTGCGACGCGTCGGCTTGAATGACCGGCAAGCCAAGACCGGCGTACTGGTACTGCAAGCTGCCGACGACGCCGGTGTTGTTCGTCGGGAACTCGACCGTCGCCGACATGATGTGCCGCCCGACGACGTCGATGCCGCTCGTCATCGCGCCGATCCGGTAGCCCCCGTCGATCCCCGGGTCCATCGCCGGCAGCCAGTAGTGCGGCAGAAACGTGCGCCACGGGTTGTACTTCGTCACCCGCCCCGAGTCGACGAGCACGGGCCCGGGCGGAACGCGCGGCACGGTGTCACGATAGTCGTCCACTCGCACGGCGCCCTCGTTCGTCGCGCAGCACGCCCCCACGCCGAGGTGATAACCGTCAGCGCGAAAGAGCACCGCCGCGGCGCGGCCGCTGCCCGGCGCGCTCGTCGGCTCGAACAGGCCGGTCTCCGCGCTGCTCAATCGATAGGTCGCCGCGTTGGCGAAGCCGCGCGTGTCGTCGAATCGCTCGACATAAATTTCCGTGCTCCCGGTACGGTCCGACGAGTACAACACCCCCGCGTCCCCCGCCACCCAGCTCGGCGTCGCCTCGATCGACACGCCGCTCGACACGGTGTGCACGATCCGCCCGGTCGTGTCGAGCACCACGATCTGCGAGACGTTGCCGCGCAGCCAGCGCGACGCGGCGATGAGCGTTCCTGAATGCGACCAGCGCGGTTCCGTCCACTGCTCGTCATAGCTCCCGGTCGTGATCGGCGTCACGCGCTTGCCGTCGCGCGACACGAGGACGATCCGCGTGGCGCCGGGCGTGATCTGCTGCGCGACGATCGCTCCGTCGGCGCGCACGTCGGGGTCGGTCAGCCGCTGGCCAAAAGTGATCTGATGCTCCTTGCCGCCGCGCTGGACCCAGAGGTCGCTCCGCTGCTGGTACGGATTCACGAAATCCGGCTGCGCATACACCAACGATCCGTCCCCGCGCGGCACGTTCGGCGACTGTCCGTTGCGTCGTCCGACGCGCCGCCGCCGGCCGTTCAAGTCCACGCGAAAGGCGCCGAAGCTCTCTCGCCCCGGCGCGCCGCTGTACACGATCGACGAATCGGACATCCACCGCGGCGCGAACACGAACACGCCGTCGTTGGTGAGCTGCCTCCATGCCGGAAGCGGCGGCGGCGGCGCGAGTGACACCGAGCGCGTCACCGAATCGCTGAACTCGCGCCAGGCCTGCGAGAACGACACGCCGAATCCCGCCCTGGCCGGAATGTCGATCAGATATGGAATCAGCTCGGCGCTCGACTTGTCGACGAAACGCCGCACCGCCGAATCACCGCGCGTCCGCGCCAGGTAGTCGATGAACAGCGAGCCGTACGCGTACGCGGACTCGCCAAAGGGATAGCGCGACTGCGCCAGGCTGAGCGCGCCGATCGGCGGAAAGGCATGATCGATCGCCGCGGCACGCGCGATCATGCGATGCTCCGAGCCGAGCACGCGCCCGGCGCCGGTGAGCCGTGATTCCTCGTAGACGGCGAGGCCCTCGGTGAGCCACGACGGTGAATAGAGATTTGGAAAGAGCAACGCCGGCCGGCCGAAGATGTGCTGGCCGAGCGCCCAGATCCCCCGCGTGCGGTCGAGATGGAAGATGTGCGTGAGCTCGTGGGTGATGACCATCTGTCCCCAGTCGCTCGTGTACCGCAGCGCCGACTCGGAGATCGGCGGGTTCGCGTAGACGACGATGCGATTGGTCGGATACGGCGTCGCCGACCCATTCGAGAAGTCGACGTCGTCGGAGAGCACGACGTCGATCATCCCGCGCGGCGGATGCAACTGCTCTGACAGCTCCCCGTACGCCCGCTCGGCATCCGCCGCCATCCGCCTCGCCAGCGGCTCGAGCGTCGGCGCGAAATCGATATAGAAGTGCGCGGTCCGAATCGTTCTCCAATCCAAATTCGGCGACACCTGCCCCCCCACCGGCGTCGCGAACACCGCCGCCACCGCGCACAGAACCACTGCGCCAGTTGCACTTACGATCCACGATCCACGTTCAACGCGCCTCACCGCGCCAACGACCTGAAATACGCTTCAACCCCATCCGCGATCCCCCGCGCGTACCGCTCCTGATATTCCGGCGTCTTCGCCGCGTTCTCCTGCTCCGGCACCATCAGGAACAGCCCCTCGGTCAGAATCGACGGCATCCACATCGTGCGTCCGATCGCGATGTTCTGATAGTGAATGCCCAAGTCGCGGAGGCCGAGCTGATTCATCAACGATTGCTCCACGAGCCGCGCCACGGGCTCGGATTGCGGGTGAAAGTACAGCGTGCTCGTGCCGACGTTCGGGAACGGGTCGATCCCTTCGCCGAACGCATTCTCATGAACCGAGACGAGCAGGTGAGAGTTCGCGCGCCGCGCGATCACGCTCCGCAGATGGAGGTCGACCGCATCCATGGTCGTGCGCGTCATGACGACGTGCGCGCCGCGCTCTTGCAGAATGTCGCGGAGCTTGAGCCCTACGGCCAGGACACCCTCCGCTTCAGTGTACCCCGTCGGTCCGATCGCGCCGCCCGGCGGATGCCCCGGGTCCACCGTGATCGTCAACCCCTCGAGCGGATGCGCCAGCGATACGTGCGGCGTCCGGCGAAGACGCAGAACGAATCCGCGCGCCGGGTCGAACAGCACGAGATAGCCGTACGGCGCCTGCGTGAGCTCGATCGACAGCCGCGTGCGATCCGACGCCTCGGGAATCCAGTTGATGAACCGGACGAGCGAATCGTTCTGTAAGTACTTGATGATGTCGGGCGACGCCTCGGTGCCGTACAGCGTCAGCGTCAGGTGGTTCAGGTCCTGCTCGATCAAGTACGGCGGCGGCGACGACACCGGCATCACGATGTCCACCCACTCGGCCGACGGCACGAGCGCCATCGCGCCAATTACGCGCCGCGGCGATGGCGTGCCGGCCGGCAGCGCGCGCACCGCGTTCGAGTCGATCCACACCTCGAGCTGCGAGTCGAACCGCACCCGCACGTTGTCGCCGCTCTTCCCCGTCTGCTGCACGATCGTGCCTGGCACGAGCATCCACTTGTAGGTGCCCTGAGGCGTCGAGCGGCCGATGATCGTGGCGTCGGTGTCGTTCTGCGCGGCCGGGTCGCCGAGCGTCACCCAGGTCGCCGAGCCGCTGTCGGCGTCGGACACGCGCGAGAGCGCGAAATGCACCGTATCGCGGTCGCGCGCCACGTAGAGCGTGGCTCCGTTCCGCAGCTCGCGCGCTGGGACGTCGGTGGCGAAGCTGTTGCCGCTGCTGTTCACGAGCGTGAAGCGCCCGGCTGCCGGCCGCACCGCCGTGCGCGCGCGGTTCGGCGTCACCCATGCCGTGGCGTTGACCGGCGCGCGAATGCCGACGCGAACTGGCTCGTCGTCGCGCAAGGCGAGGAACGCGCCCCGCGGCGACGCGCTCGCGGAGTCGACCACCAGACGCCCGGTGGGCGAGAGATCCGGGCGCGCCGGCGGAACGCGCACCGGCACGACCACGCGCGCGCTGTCACCGCCGTTGCGCGCCACGAGCTCGTATTGAGGCGACGTCGGCGGCGGAACAGGGAGAAAGGCGAGAAAGGTCCCGTTGGGCGCCACCCGCACCGGCGCGCCGTTGATCGTGAGCGTGGCATGACCGTTCCCGACCGAACCAAAGATGAAGTTCGAGTCGCGAACCGGAATGACCTCATTGGCCTCCGGATATACGAGCTTGGGCGCGAGCGGCCCTTCGACGAGGGGCACCGCGGGGAGTGGCGGCGCGGGGTGCGGCGTGATGCCGCGCTCGAAGCTCGCTACCGTGGGCGGCGACACGGGCGGCCGCACCGGCTCCGGCGATCGCGCCGGTGACGAGGGGCCCGGTGCGGGCGTCGAACGACAAGCGGCAATCACCAATCCGCTGCCGATACTCCATGACAGCGCACGATGCCACCAGACTCGAGACGCCGGGGAAAATGCGCGACGGTTCCGCATGTGCGAAGTGTATGTCGTTTGGTTGGTTCCAAGGTAGCCGGGCGCGGACGGCGCGCGTCGTGACGCCGGTGCAATTCATTGACCATCCACCGGCCGGATACCTATATTCGCGTCTCATGGATGTGTCCCCGCCCAAGGGCCTCGAGTGACGTACTGCGCCTTCTGTGGGCGGGAGAACGACGCCGGTGCCCGATACTGCATCGACTGCGGCAAACCGCTGAACCCTTCCGCCGCGCGACTTGGCTTATCGTACAGTCCACCTGCCCCCGCTAGCACCGGTGCCCAGTCCGGCGCCGGCGCGGCCGGCGGCGCAGTCTCGCAGCAGGACGCGCCATTCCCGACGAACTTGCCCGGTGCGCCGATCGCACCGTCGCGCACCGGCACGCAGTTGCGCATGCCGGCCCAGCCCGTGGCGCACGACGTGCCGCTGAGCTGCCCCAACTGCGGCCAGGCCTCCAACGGTCTGCCCTACTGCGGTTACTGCGGCACGCACATCGCCGCGATGGTCGAGACGGGGATCTGCTCGCAGTGCGGCACCACCTTCGCCAAAGGCATCGATCTCTTCTGCTCACGCTGCGGAAAGCGCGTCGGGCAGCGCGTGTCGGTCGAGGCGACGAGCGTGCTACCGCCGCCAGGCACCACGCGCGACCTCGGTCCCAAGCTCTCCCTCGTCGGCGAGCAGGGCGAGCCGGTGCGCGTCTACACCCTCGAGCGCGGCGACGCCGTCATCGGCCGCGGCGACGCCGACATCCGGTTCGAGGACGATCGCTACATGTCGCCGCAGCATGCGCGGCTCGAGGTGCGCGACGGTCAGCTCTGGCTTCGCGATCTCGGCTCGCGCAACGGCAGTTGGGTGTTCATCGATGAGCCGTACAAGCTCACCAACGGCGACATGGTCCTCGTCGGCGCGCAGATGCTGCGCTTTCGGCGGCTCGGCTATCCAGGCCCCCACCTTCCCGAGGCCGACGCGACGCGACGCATGGGCTCGGCCGTTCCCGCCATCGACCTCGCGGTGATGGAACAGCTCCGCGCCGACGGCAGCGTGCGCGACGTCTTCCACCTCTCCTCCGGCCGTACGGCGGTGCTCGGCCGCGAGTCGGGCGACTGGATCTTCCCGTACGACGCGACGATGAGCGCGCGCCACGCCGAGATCCAATCCGTCGAGAACGACTTCTTCGTCCACGACGCGCAGAGCCGGAACGGCGTTGCCACCGCCGTCCGCGGCGAGCGCGTAGTGCATCGCGGCCAGGGTCTGCTCATCGGCGATCAACTGCTGCGCGTGGAGTCGGTGTGACGGGTGACAAAGTCTGTCCGCAATGCGGCGTGGTCTATCCGGCCAGCGCCCGCTTCTGCGAGACCGACGGCAGCGCCCTGAAGCTTCCCGAGCAAGGCGCCGACCTCGTCGGCTGCGTAGTAGCCGACCGTTACCACGTGATCGAGATGCTCGGCGAAGGCGGCATGGGCCAGGTGTATCTCGCCGAGCACGTGAAGATGGGGCGCAAGAGCGCCCTCAAAGTCATGCGTCCGTCGCTCGTCAAAGACATCGACGCCATCACGCGCTTCAACCGCGAGGCGGCGAACGCGAGCCGGATCAGTCATCCCAACGTCGCCGCGGTCTATGACTTCGGCGAAACATCCGATGGCTTGATCTATCTCGCCATGGAATTGGTCGACGGGCAGCCGCTCTCCGCGTTGCTCGACGAGCGGCCCTCGCTGCCGGCGGCGCGCGCCGCGGAAATCGTGCGGCAGACGGCGGAGGCGCTCGCCGCGGCCCACGAGCTGGGGATCGTCCACCGC
>JBIOHX010000217.1:0-6742 GCA_044449465.1 Gemmatimonadales bacterium
AGCACTGCGGCACCGGCGCCGTCGCCGAACAGGACGCAGGTCGAGCGGTCGGTCCAGTCGGTGATGGCGCTCAGCTTCTCGACGCCGATGACGAGCGCCGTGTCGGCGTTGCCGGTGGCGATCATCCCCTCGGCCACCGTGGCGCCGTAGATGAAACCCGAGCATGCCGCGCCGACGTCGAATGCCGCCGCGCGGCCGGCACCGAGCGCCGCTTGGAGGTCGACGGCCGCCGACGGGAGCAGGCGGTCGGGCGACGCCGTCGCGACGACGATGATGTCGAGCTCGCCCGCATGCGTCTCGGCCTTCTCCATCGCCGCGCGCGCAGCCGCCGCCGCAAGGTCGGTCACGCTCTCCGTCTTGGCGATGTGCCGCTCTCGAATTCCGGTCCGCTCGATGATCCACTCGTCGGTGGTCTCGATGCCGATGGCCGCGAAGTCGTGGTTGGTCATCACCGTGGCCGGCGCTGCGCGCCCCGTGCCCGCGATGTACGCGATCGGGCGTTTCATACCGTTCCGTTTCCTTCGTGCAGGCGGCGGCCGATGTGTTCGTCCATCCGCGATTCGACCGCTTGAACCGCCACGTTGATCGCGTTCTTGATCGCCCGCGGCGACGACTTGCCGTGCGAGATGATGCTCACGCCCTTGACGCCGAGCAGCGGCGCGCCGCCGTGCTCGGAATAATCGAGCTGTTTGAGCGCGCCCATCATCGTTTTCTGATCGAGCCCCGATTCGGCGAGGAGGCCGATGATGAACGGGGCGATTCCCTCGTAGAACTTGAGCAGGACGTTCCCAACGAAGCCGTCGCAGACGACGACGTCGATCGGCCCGCGGTCGCAGGCGCCGTTCGGCAGATCGCGCCCCTCGACGTTGCCGACGAAGTTGAGCCCAGCCTGTTCCAGCAGGGCGTGGGCCTCTTTGGATACGGCGTTTCCCTTCTCCGGCTCCTCGCCGATGCTGAGGAGCCCGACCGCCGGGTTCTCACGTCCGAGCAGGTCCTCGGCGTAGACGGTGCCGAGCCGGGCGAATTGAACCAGCTCGTCCGCCGAGCAGTCGACGTTGGCACCCGAATCGAGGACGACGACCGGCTTCCGTGCCGTGGGAAAGTGGGTGGCGATGGCCGGACGTTTGAGGCCCGCGTGCAGGCGGAGCGCGAGCATCGAGGCCGCCATCTGCGCACCGGTGTTGCCGGCCGACACGAAGCCGTCGGACTCGCCGTCTGTTTGCAGTCGAAGGCCGACGAGCATCGAGCTGTTCGGCTTGCCGCGGACGGCGGTCGCGGGCTTGTCGGTCATCTCGATGACGTCGGCCGCGTCGACCGTCGACAACCGCCCGCGCTGGGCATGCAGTGGAGCGAATTCGGGATCTTTTAACAGACGGCCGAGCTCCTCGGCAATGACCGACGAGCGTCCGACGAGCTGGATCGAGTGTGCGGAATCGAGCTCGCTCAAAGCGAGCAAGGCACCGGCAACGGTCGCCTGGGGAGCGAAATCGCCTCCCATGGCGTCCAACGCGATGCGCGCCAAAGCTAGGCTTCCCTGGCTGCGACCCGCTGCCTACCTGCGTAGAAGCCGCACTCGCCGCACACGCGGTGCGGCCGCTTCGGTGAGCCGCATTTTGGGCAGCTTTGGATGACGACCGCCGGCGCGGTCTTGTGCGTGTTGCGCGCGCGCTTCTTTCGCTTCGAGGTACGTCGCTTGGGGACGGCCATGGGACAGTATGGAAAAGGTGGTGGTCGAGATCGAATGCCGCGATTTTCGAGCTGCTCGGTGCTGCGTTACGCCTGCGTCAACCCTGACCCAGCTTCCGGAGCGCGTCCCAACGGGGGTCCGCCGCGGTGTCGCTGCACTCGTGCGGACCGGCGTTGAGATCGGCGCCGCACCGCTGGCACAGTCCCTTGCAGTCCGTGCGGCAGAGCGCGTACGTCGGCGCAGCGAGCAACCACTCCTCCCGGATAGCCGGGCGAAGGTCGAGCTCGTCGGCCGCTGGGTCGAGCAGATAGACGTCTGGATCGTCGGTGTCCTCATCTCCCGGTTCGGCAAAGATGAGGTGAGCTTCGTCGCTCACGTGGGCGTGCGCCTCAGCAAGACAGCGATTGCACGCGAGCGTTACGTCGCCTTCGATCTGCCCATGCCAGTAGAACCGACCCGGTCCGGCGGACGATAACCGGCCGGTCACGTGGACCGAGGCAATCGGCTTCGAATCGTCCGCTTGCCAAACCGGATCAGAGGCCGAGAGATCCTCGTTTACGACGGCGGCGTGCGACTCGAGCGACCGAATGTCGAAGGACAACATCCCCGAAAAGTAGCCAGCGCGGCCGCTCACTACAAGTCGGTGAAGGATCAGAGCTTAGACGTCCGGACGCGCTTCGGGCGCGGCGACTGGCCCCGTCGCACACTTCTCTCACAGATCCGCCACCGGCTCGCACATCGGTCGACCTAGCTTGGCCGGCGATTCCCTATTCGTAATTCGCACCCAGCCCGTCACAGCGAGTTCGCCATGCTCATCGCGGTCGTCGCATCGCTTGCCGCCATCGGGGGTTTCTCCGCGTCGCGTCCCGCGCCCGCGGAAACGCTCACCGTCACGACTGCCTGGCTCGCCGAGCACATGCGTGACCCCGACGTCGTCGTGATAGAGGTCGGCATGGAATCGATGGGCGGGCACGCCGTCGAACACATCCCGGGGGCGCGCGTCGTCGACTATCACGATCTTGCGATCGACGATGGCGGGTTGAACACCGAACTTCCACCCGTCCAGACGCTCGTCGACCTGTTCAGCCGCGCCGGGGTGTCGACGGGTTCGCGGGTGGTGCTCTACGGCGGCCAGCCGCCTGTCGTCACGCGTGCCTTCTTCACCCTCGACTACCTGGGGGGGACACGTCCGGCGATTCTCATCGGCGGCCTCGCCAAATGGAAAGGTGAGGGCCGGCCGATCGCGGCCACAGCGTCGAGCGCGCCGCGGCGAGCGTCGCTCGTGCCGCACCCCAATCCGAGCGTCGTCGTGAACGCCGGTTGGGTGCGTGCGCATCTCGGCAAGCCGGGGATCGCGCTCGTCGACACACGCACGCCGCCGGAGTATTACGGCGGTGCCCAGCGCCATGGTGCGGTGAGCGGTGGCCACCTGTCCGGCGCGCGCATGCTCGAGTGGCAGGACCTGTTCACCAGCACCGACGACTTCGATCTCCGCTCGCCGAGCGAGCTGCGCGAAATCTTCGCGCGTCGCGCGGAGCGGAGCGACACCGTCGTGACTTACTGCGCGGTCGGGTATCGCGCGAGCGCTACCTATTTCGTGGCCCGACTGCTCGGCCACGTCGCGCGATTGTACGACGGATCGTACCAAGGCTGGTCGGCGCTCGGTTATCCGCTCACCCGCGACACTGTTGCGCTGCTCGACCGGCGTTGAGATGCGGCGGGGGCACCACGCGGCTAGCGCGCGGGAGGTTTTTTCGACGGAGCGCGAGGGAGCGTGTCGCACCCGGCCGGAAGAACAATCCCGTTCAGCGCACGACCGACGCGGTCGAGTGCCTTGGCATCCTGAACGGGGTCGACGGCGAGATAGTCTGCGTCGTCGATCAGGCGCGTGGCGAGGCTTTCCGGATACGCGGTGAAGAGATGCGATTCCTCGCAATTGATGCGCTTTACGGCCATCAGCACGTCGGTCGCCCTCAGCTCGGCGCGCATGAGATCGTAGAGCTGTTTGTTGCGACCGTCGAGGTGAACGATGCGGTCAGCCGTCACGCTGACGTGCTGGGTTCCGTGTAGCGTCATTGAACCCACGACCGATCCCGGCCGTCCGGCGAGGCGCACCTGCACGTTCTCGAAACCAGAGTCGGGGCGAAAGGCATAGGCGACGGCCGTGCCCCGCGGCCGCGTGAGGACGAGCATCTGGTCGTCTGCCGGTCCGCCGCTTCCGCGGACGGACAGCGTATCGACGCGGCCCACGACACCACCGCCGAGCACGACATACACCGTGTCCATCCGCGGGCTGGGCGTTTGCGCACCGAGCGGCCCGCTGCTCGCCGCGACCGCGACCGCGACCAACAAGACTCCAATGACCGCCGACGATTGGCGTGGCACCACAGGGCTCCGGCTGTCCGTTGCCGGAAGGACGTCGGGGCCGCGCCCCACGTCACCGCGAGCGCGTTTATCGCCTCTGAAAGTCCGACGATCCGAGGGCCACGGCCACGAGCTCGCCGACGCGTCGCGGCGTTCCAACGGGTGACGCCGCAGCGAGCATCGCCTGACGCGTCTGGAACGACGCGTCGCCGGAGAGAAGCGCGTCGATCACCGCGTCGACCACCTGGTCGGCGGAGAGCGCCGGTAGCGCGGCCGCGGGCTTCCAGGCGGCCAGCCTCACCTCGCGCACCTGATCATTCGCGATCTGGATGCCGAAGTTCACTCGGTCCACGAGCGCGCCGCCGTTCATCCATGCCGTCGCCTGGTCCGGCCACCCGTCGGGAGTAGCTCGGCCGAAGATCGGCTGTCCGAGTCGCGCGACGATCTGCGCGAGTTGTGGCGTCGTGTCGGGGGAGGCGTTCATCGCGCGCAGTGCGCTCGCGACGAGCTCGTACGGCGTCTTCACTTTGGCGCGGTACGCGCGGCGACTGAAGAACTCCGGCGATGTGAAGATGGTGTGCAACACTTCCCGAATGTCACCGTCCGTGCGCAAATAGGTTCTGGCGGCGCGGTCGACGATCGAGGGCGGTGGATCGTCGCTCACGAATCGGATGGCGAGCTTCCTGGCGATGAAGCGCGCAGTGGATGGATGCCGCGCGAGAATGTCCAGCACCTGTTCGCCATCCTCGATTCCGCGGCCGCCCGGTATCCGTACGCCGAGCACCATCTTCTCGCCCGCGTCGTGCTGCGCGCCGTGAAAGGCGAACGAGCCGCCAGTGATGAAATCGTCTACTCCCCAACCGGTGAGACAGCGCGCGACTTCCTGCACGTCGTGCTGCGTGTAGCCGCCGTCAACGCCGAGGGTATGCAGCTCCATGAGCTCGCGCGCGTAATTCTCGTTGATGCCGACGCGGCGGCGGTGGACGGCGTGCACGAGCGAAGTGTCGCCGAGGGGCGGGTGCGCCGCACGACGCTGCTCGACGAGCCACTCGGTCGGGTTGGGATGCAGGCTGTCGACGACGCTCTGATAGTTGTCGAGATAGACGAGCATGGCGGGCGTCTTGGCCACAGCGCCAAGTAGATCGCGGAACTTGCCGAGGGCGTGTGTCCGGATGGCGTGGTCGTAGTCGACGAGCGACAGGGGCGTCCCCACGTTCGCAGCGGCAACGGAGAAGTGATTCTCCCAGAAGATCGTCATGACTTCGAGCAGCTGGCGTTCGCTCAATTCGGCGCGGACGAGCAGCGAAGGCGCCAACTCGCGCTGGACGGCGCCCCGCTGGATCGTGAGCCGCATTCCAAGCTCGGTTTTCGCCGCAGCGGAGTCTGCCCTCGCCCGCATGCCGGCGAGCTGTGCCATCGCCGACCCAGTGTCGCGCATCGCCGATGCCGGGGCCATATGGGCGGAATCCGGGAGGGCAAAGGGTTGCAGATGAAACTCGTTCGCCTGCGGATGGTCGGCGGCGAGCTGGAAGGCGGATTTGTGTGTGATCTCGAGGCGATCGAGCACGCTGTCGGCGGCGGGATCGGGAATAGACTCAGGGTGCAGTTGGCGGTCGATCCACCGGTCGACGCCCATGCGCTGAATCGCTTCGACCTCGCCCGGCCGGGCGCCGAATGTGAGGCGGTTCGCGGCTTGGCGCGCGCGATCGATCCCCGTGAGCTGCGCGTCGGGGTTGCGCGTCTCTGGCATGGAGCCAGGATCGGCGCGGTTGGACTGCATTGCTGGCGCGCAGCTGACCGCGCAACCTACCACGCAGGCCGCCGTGAGCGCCCTCCGGCGCACGAAGGTCGTCGTCCGCATGATATCTCCGCGCAACTGTCGCGAGTACACCGTGGCTCGGCGCGTCACTTCACCCTCAAGGCGGTCAGTCTCGTGACCCCGTTCGTTCGCTGCGAGAGATACGCCGTACCCCGCCCGACCGCCACGAGCGTCGTGCCGAACGGAAGCTGTACCCGGTCGAGAAGGGTTCCATCACGAGAGATCACATCGAAGATCGACGGCGACGACGCGGCTCCCATGGTGCCTTCGCGAATCCACAGACCTCCGCCAGTCGCCGGAACCGCTGTTCCGCTCACGAAGGGCGGCCAGTAGTCGGGAAGGTCGGAGGCTGCGACCACGGCGCTTGGCAAGCCAGCTCCGTTCGGGGTGGTGAACGCCCCGTTGGCGCGGAGCGACGAATCGCGCGCGCGCAGCGAGTCGATCAGCGCCACCTTCTGCGCCTGTGGAATTGCCACCCATGAGGCGGGGAGCTTGCCGCTCGACGTGACCTTTCGAGTTGGCTCGATCCAGTCGACATGGTAGTCGGCGATGCGGACGACGGCGACTGCACCGTCGTCGAGCACTGTCCAGTCGTCGGCGGAGGGAATCGGATTGAGCGCCTGGCGCCCCGACCCGCCGCCTTGCGCGCGCCGTCGGATGGCCTGCGGCAAGCGCGGGCCCCGGACGAGAACGAGTGTGTCGAGGGCCCCGGTGGCGAGGTCGCGGCGAAGGATTGGAATCGAGTCGGGCGCGGCGAGCAATGTGTCGCCGACAAAGTCCTGGTCGAGCAGCAGCATGAACACCGGCCGCGCCGGCCGGAACAGCAGATGGCCTGCGCCATCGTAGCCGATCGGGCCGCCCTGAGTCGGATC
>JBIOHX010000218.1:0-6737 GCA_044449465.1 Gemmatimonadales bacterium
AACTCGTAGAGCCGCTCGAAGTAGTCGCTCGCGTACAGCTCCTCGTCCCACTCGAACCCGAGCCAGCGGATGTCGTGCTTGAACGCCTCGACGAACTTCATGTCCTCGCCGGCCGGGTTGGTGTCGTCGAACCGCAAATTGCAGCGGCCGCCGAACTCGTCGCGGATGCCGAAGTTGAGGCAGATGGCCTTGACGTGGCCGATGTGCGGGTAGCCGTTCGGCTCGGGAGGGAAGCGGGTCGCGATCTGCCGTCCGAAGCGATTCGTAGCGACGTCGTGCGCGACCATCTCACGGATGAAGTCGCGATGTGCTGCTGGGTCGGGCGATTCGGGGGCGGGCGATGACACGGGGTAGACTGGGTGAGAGCGATCCACTACGCTGTCGAAAGATACCACGGCGCGGCGCCCCGTTCGGCCGAACGACGATCGTCGCGTCCCAATCCCGATGCAGCCTCATGTCTTTCGCCGAATGGTTTCTGCCCGAGTTCGACCAAGAGATGCAGACCACCCGCTCGCTGCTCGAGCGCGTGCCGTTCGACAATGCGAGCTGGAGACCGCACACCAAATCGACAAGCCTCGGCGGCCTCGCCTCGCACGTCGCCAATCTCGCCGGCTACGGCGCACGCGTCGCGACCGAGCCGGAGATCAACTTCGCCCCAACGGGGGGCGCACCCTACGCCCCGAAGGAGTTCAGCAACCGAGACGAGCTTCTCCAGGCATTCGACGCCAACGCCGCGCGGAGCCGCGCCGCGATCGCCGCGCTCCCCGACCAAGCACTCGGTGTTGCGTGGTCACTCAAATTTGGGGACCGCGTGATCTTCACCCAGCCGCGCGGCGTCGTCCTTCGATCGTTCATGATGAATCACATCATTCACCACCGCGGGCAGCTGAGCGTGTACCTTCGCCTCAACGACGTGCCGCTTCCGTCGATCTACGGCCCGACGGCCGACACGTGACGACTCGCTGATGGAACTCGGCATCTACAGCTTTGCGGACACGGCGCCCGGCGGAGCCGCCGGGCGCGTGGCGGGCGCCGAGCAGCGACTGGCCGATCTGATCGAGGAGATCGAGCTCGCCGATCAGGTCGGCCTCGATGTCTACGGCGTGGGGGAGCACCATCGTCCGGACTACGCCGTTTCGGCGCCGGTCGTCGTGCTCGCTGCCGCGGCGGCGCGGACGACTCGCATCCGTCTCACGAGCGCCGTCACGGTGCTCAGCTCCGTCGATCCCGTGCGCGTGTTCCAGGATTTCGCCACGCTCGATCTGCTCTCCCACGGGCGCGCCGAGGTCATGGTTGGCCGGGGCTCATTCATCGAATCGTTTCCGCTCTTTGGGTACGACCTCGACGACTACGACGATCTGTTCGTCGAGAAGCTCGATCTTTTGCTGCAATTGCGCGCGAGCGAGCGTGTGACCTGGGCGGGCAAACACCGGCCGGCGATCGACAACCTGCCGGTGTACCCGCGTCCGGTGCAGGATCCGCTTCCGGTCTGGGTGGCGGTCGGCGGCTCGCCGCAATCGGTCATGCGCGCCGGCGCGTTGGGGTTGCCCATGGCATTGGCGATCATCGGCGGTTCGCCGGAGCGGTTCGCACCGGTCGTGGCGTTGTACCGGGACGCCGCCCAGCGCGCAGGACACGACCCGGCGACGATCAAGGTCGGCATCAACTCACACACGCACGTGGCCGACGACTCGCGCCAGGCGGCGGACGAGCTCTTTCCGTCGTACGCCGAGGTGATGACGCGGATCGGGCGCGAGCGCGGCTGGCCGCCGGTGACGCGCGCCGCGTTCGAGGCGTCGCGCTCGCCGCGCGGTGCCCTCGTCGCCGGCAGCGTGCAGGAGGTCATCGACAAGATCCTATTCGAGCACGAGCTGTTCGCGAACGACCGCTTTCTGGCGCAGGTGGGCGTCGGCACGATGCCGCACGCGCAGGTGATGCGCGCGATCGAGCTGTTCGGCACCAAGGTGGCGCCGGCGGTGCGCACCGCCACGGCGCCGACGACCGGCGCCCCCGCTAGCTGACGGCGGGCACACCGCTCTGCTGGATCAACTTGGCGACGAGTGCCGTCCAGCCGGTCTGATGGGAGGCGCCGAGGCCGGCGCCGTCGTCGCCGTTGAAGTATTCGTTGAATGGAATCAGATCCCGCCAATACGGATCCTTCTGAAAGCGCTCGACGCCTCCGAAGACTGCGCGCCGCCCGTCGTGCTCGGTGAACAGGCCGATCAGGCGGCGTGACAGCTCGACGGACACTTCCCAGAGCGTCAGCTTTCGCCCCGAGCCGGTCGGATACTCGACGGTAAACGCTGGTCCGTAGTACCAATCGAACTTCTGCAGCGCCTCGATGATGAGGTAGTTTGCCGGGAACCAGACCGGCCCGCGCCAGTTCGAATTGCCGCCGAACAGGCCGCTCCGCGACTCGGCGGGCTCGTAGTCGACGCGGCCGAGCGATCGCCCGTCGAGCAGGAGCTCGTACGGATGGTCGGCGTGCCAGCGCGAGAGCGACCGAATGCCGTGCGCCGAGAGAAACTCCGTCTCGTCGAGCATGCGGTGGAGGATCGCGATGAGGCGCGATTCGCTGACGACGGCGAACAGCCGCCGATCCGACGCTCCCGAGCGCGTCACCGACGCCGCATCGCCGACGAGATTCCCCCGGTAGCGGAGAAACCACTCCAGCCTCGACCGAAAGCCGGGGAGCAGGTCGAGCAGCTCGGCGTCCATCGTCTCCACGGCGAGCAGCGGAATCAGGCCGACCATCGAGCGAACGCGCACGTAGTTGTTGCGCCCCTCCGGCAGCCGCAACAGGTCGTAGTAAAACTGGTCCTGGTTATCCCAGAGATCGTCGATCTCTGCGCCGGCGGCGGTCGGCCGGTCGTTGATGGCGTGCGCGATGTAGAAGAAGTGCTCGAGGAACTTGGTCGCCACGTCCTCGTACGCGCGATCGTTGCGTGCCAGCTCGAGCGCGATCGCCAGCATGTTGAGGCAGAACATGGCCATCCAGCTCGTGCCGTCGCTCTGATCGAGCCGCGCGCCATCGGGCAGCGGCTCGCTGCGGTTGAACACGCCGATGTTGTCGAGGCCGAGAAATCCGCCTTGAAAGACGTTGCGGCCATCGGCGTCCTTTCGATTCACCCACCAGGTGAAGTTGATGAGGAGTTTGTGAAAGACGCGCTCGAGGAACTCGACGTCGCCAATGCCGCGAATGCGTCGCTCGATCTGATACACGCGCATCGCCGCCCAGGCATGGACGGGCGGGTTGACGTCGCCGAACTCCCACTCGTAGGCGGGAAGCTGGCCATTCGGATGCATGAACCATTCGCGCAGCAGCAGTACCAGCTGCTCTTTGGCGAAATCGGGATCGACCAATGCCAGCGCCACGGCGTGAAAGGCGAGGTCCCAGCTGGCGTACCAGGGATACTCCCAGGTGTCGGGCATCGAGATCACGTCGTGGTTGTTGAGGTGGGTCCAGTTGTGATTGCGCCCGGACCAACGCTCAGGGGGCGGCGGCGGCTGTCCCGGATCGCCGGTGAGCCACTGCTGCACGTCGTAGTGATAGAACTGCTTGTTCCAGAGCAGGCCGGCGAAGGCTTGGCGCTGGATCGCGCGCTCGTCGTCCGAGACCTCGGCCGGCGCGAGCGGCGCGTAGAATTCGTCCGCCTCGCGCCGACGCATGGCGAGCAGCGCGTCGAACGCCGGCCCGAACGCGGCCGCGCCGCTCACGTTCGACGACAGTCGGAGGCGCACCACCTGCTCCGCCCGCGCCGGAACGGTGAGGCGATAGCGCGCCGCCGCCTTCGTGCCGGTGTGCTCGGGATTCGTCGCATCGCGGCGGCCATTCACCACGTAGTCGTGAAACGCGTCCTTCACGAACGTCCGAGCATTCGGCACGTTGAACAGGCGCGCGGTATTCGTGTCGTTGCCGGTGAACAGGAGCTCGGGCGATCCTTCGGCGGTGAGGTGGTACCGTCCAAGCGACTCGTGCTCGGCGAGGACGCACACCGCGCGGTCCGTCGACGGCAGCTCGGAGAGCGACGGCTCGTAGCCGAGCGATCCCCAGCTCCAGGTATTGCGAAACCAGACGGTGGGGAGAAGATCGAGCGCCGCCGCTTCCGGCGCGCGGTTGGCGACGGTGATGCGAACGAGGATGTCCGTCGGCGAACCCTTCGCATACTCGACCGTCACGTCGAAGTAGCGATCGTCGTCGAACACGCCGGTGTCGAGCAGCTCGAACTCCGGATCGCCGGGGCCGCGGCGGGCGTTCTCGGCGAGGAGTTGCTCATACGGAAACGGTCGTTGCGGGTACTTGTACAGCGCCCGCATGTAGGCGTGCGACGGTAGGTTGTCGAGATGGAACCAGTAGTCCTTGGCATCCTCGCCGTGGTTTCCCTCTTTACCGCTCAACCCGAACGGCCGCTCCTTGAGGATGGTGTCGTGCCCATTCCAAAGCGCGATCGCAAAGCAGAGCCGCTGCGACTGGTCCGAGATGCCGAGCAGGCCGTCTTCGTTCCAGCGGTAGGCGCGGCTTCGCGCATGATCGTGCGGGAAGAAGCGCCAGGCGTCACCGGTGGCGCTATAGTCTTCGCGCACGGTGCCCCAGGCGCGCTCGGAGAGGTACGGCCCCCAGAGGCGCCAGTCGGCGAGACCGGCGCGCTGCGCGTCGAGACGGCGTTCTTCGGCGGACATTCGTGTGGGGAGATCGCGGCGTGAGAGGACGAGCCGCGTCCTGCAAAAATGAATCCGGCTTCGGCGAGAGCGTTAGGCCGGCTCGATCTCGCGCTCCGCGTCGAGCGCCGTATCAGACGGCACGGCATGGGACGACGGTGCTCCGCGAGTGGACCGAGCGCCGAGCGCCGCGCCCGCGATCGCGCCGACCGCGAGGGCGAGGCAGGACGCCGCAAGGCCGAGCTTGAGTGACATGACGAACACCACGGCGGTCGCGATGCCAGTGTTCGCGTACGTCGTCATCGCGGTGCCGCGGGCCTCGGACGACGCCGACCGATCAAGCGGCGCATCGCCCGCCCGCTGCAACCGGCCGAGCGTCGCGCGGCCTCGCGCCCCGAGTCGCATGCCGTTGACGAAGAGAATGGCCACGCCGACGAGGCCGGCAACGACCCAGCCGGCGCTCCACGTCCACCCCTGGCTCACCATGTAGCCGCCTGTGACGACCAACGTCAGGAGAGCGATTGGGAAAACGATCGAGACGCGGAGGCTGAGTCCGATCCAGGCGCGCGCCTCGGATGCGCGCTCGGCGGCGGCGAGGCGATGCTGGACGAAGTGGAGCAGCGTCGAGGCGCCGATGGCCGCGAGGAGCGCCGCGATGTGGAGGAAGAGCGCGAGACGATAAGCGAGCGTCATAGTTCGAAGCTATGCGCCGGTCCGCGGCACCGGAAGACCTCCAGCGGCGTCGATCTTGACGCCGCCATCCCGTCGCCGTACGTATAGACCACCGACGCATAGATAAACTATCTATACACCGACTGGGTCGCCATGCCGCCGTCCAAGCAGGAGCTCGTTCCGGGCACACTGGAGATGCTCGTCCTCAAGACGCTCAGCCTCGGTCCGCTCCATGGGTACGGCATCGCCCAGCACATCCAGCGACTCTCGCAGGACGTGCTGCGCGTCGAAGAGGGATCGCTCTACCCCGCCCTGCAGCGCATGCAAGCCAAGCGGTGGATCGCCTCCGAGTGGAAGCAGTCGCCGACCAAGCGGCGCGCGCGCTATTACCGTCTCACGGCGGTCGGACGCAAGCAGCTCGGCGTCGAGGCGTCGAGCTTCTCGACCGTGGTGCAGGCGATCGGGCGCGTGATGCGCGCGCGGGAAGCGTGAGCATGGCCTCGCCGCTCTAGTGGATTCGTCGCGGCGTGTATCGGCTGTCCACCGCATTCCGCTCCGCCGCGCTCGGCCGAGAGCTCGACGATGAGATGGCCTTCCACCGCGAGCTGCTCCAGCGCGATCTCGAGCACGATGGCGTGCGGGGCCGACGAGGCGCGGCTGGCTGCGCGCCGTCGCTTCGGCAACCCGCTGGCCCTCCGCGAGCGCAGCGGCGACGCGTGGGGTTTGCCGCAGCTCGAACAGCTCGGCCAGGATATTCGCTACGGCGCGCGCATGCTCCGCAAGAGTCCCGCGTTCGCGGCCGTCGCCATCGGTGCGGTCGGTATCGCGATGGGAATCAACACCGGCTTCTTCAGCCTGGTCGACGCGTTCGTCTGGCGGCCCATCCCGGTCGCGCGCCCCGAGCACCTCGTCAGGGTCCAGCCAGTCGACGCGCGCGGCGTGGCCAGCATCAGACTGTCATACCCGATGCTCACCACGCTGGCGACGCGCTCGCGCACGCTGACCGACGCGGCGGGGTACGTCGCGCAGCCCGTCGCGATGCGGACCACCGCGACGGCGCACAGCGTCGCCGCAGCCGCAGGCTGCGTGACGCCAAACTACTTCGTCACGCTTGGCGGACGCGCGGCGCTGGGGCGCGTGCTCGCCTCCGCCGATGCACGCGATGACGCGACGCCGGCGATCGTGCTCTCGGATCCATTCTGGACGCGGGCCTACAATCGCTCGCCGAACGTCGTCGGGAGCGACGCGGTGGTGAACGGTGTGCATGCCGCTATCGTCGGCGTCGCGCGCCCCGACTTCGTCGGCCTCAATCCACTCGTGCCCGACTTCTGGATCACGCTCCCGCAAGGCGAGCGTGTCGCGGCGACGCCGGGCCGCCTGCTCGATCCGGCCAATCGTTTCATCAT
>JBIOHX010000219.1:0-6721 GCA_044449465.1 Gemmatimonadales bacterium
ATGCTCGGCACGATCACCGTCGACGCGTCCTGCTGCGCGCCGTACAACCGATACGGATACTGCTCGTCGAGCCATACGCCATAGATCTCGGCCGTCGGCTGATTCATCTGCGTCGACCAGGTGCGCCCGCCGTCCTGCGACACGTTGGCGCCCCCGTCGTTCGACTCGATCATCAGCTTTCCGTCGTGGGGACTGATCCACATGTCGTGATTGTCGCCATGCGGTGTGCGCAGCGGGGTCCAGTTCGCGCCGCCGTCCATCGATTTGTAGAAATTCTCGGCGCCGGCATACACGACGTCGGCGTTGGTCGGATCGGCGGCGAGCGCGACGTAGTAGAATGGGCGCGTAATGAGCTGCGCAAAGCTACTGATCTGCTTCCAGCTCTGTCCCGCGTCGTCCGAGCGATAGAGACCGCCGCCCGGCTTCGCTTCGACCAGCGCGTACACGCGGTTTGGATTGGCCGCCGTCACGGCAAGGTTCGCCTTGCCGATGAGTGCCGTGGGCAGACCATTCGAGATCTTCGTGAAGTGCTCGCCGCCGTCGGTACTTTTGTAGAACCCGACGCCGGACGAGCTCTCGGCGCCGCTGATGATCGTCCACGGCTTGCGCTCGCCTCGCCACATCCACGCGTAGACCACCTCCGGATTCGCCGGATCGAGCTCCAAGTCTGCCGCCCCGATGCTGTCCGACACGAATAGCACCTTGCGCCAGCTCTTGCCGCCATCGGTCGTCTTGAAGACACCGCGCTCCGCGTTGTCCATGAACGCGTTTCCAATCGCCGCCACCCACGCCACGTTCGGGTTCGTCGGGTGAACGCGCACGGCGCCGATCTGCCCGGCGTCGTACAGACCGACGAAGCTCCACGTCGCACCGCCGTCGGTCGACTTGTACACGCCGCGTCCAGTCGACACGTTGCTGCGGATGTCGTCCGAGCCGGTGCCGAGGTAGATCGTGTTGGGATCAGACTCGGACACGGCGATCGAGCCAGTCGAACCGAGCGGAACTTTGCCGTCGGTGATCGGCTGCCATGAGGCACCGGCGTCGGTCGTCTTGAACACGCCGCCGCTCGCGACTCCCATATAAAAGGTGCGCGGCTCGGATGGGACGCCAGTAACTGTGGTAACGCGCCCCCCGCGCGGCGGCCCCACCATGCGAAAGCGCAATCCATGGAAGAGCATGGTGTCCACGGCGGGAAGCAGCGGCGCGGACGAACGTCCAGCGCGCATAGACCCCGGCGTTTGCGCTCCGACCGCGTCGGCAGCCAGAGCCGCAACGAAGACTGCACCCAGTAAAGTGATCGAGTATCGAGCTCTCATTAGTCGGCCTCTCGAAGCGTGAGCGCACGGTGTTCCGCGCGGTTGACGAGGCTCGAAAGTGCGCTTGCGGCGCCGCCGGCGCCAGGCGCCGCCCAGCTCGTCGGCACGGGGCGTGCGCTTGTGGCTGTACCACCCTGTCGAGCGAGGGAGCACATGTCGAGCAGAACAATGGTCATCTGCAGCATCAGCGTCATCGCCCTCGCGGCATGCGGCCGAGGCCGCGCCCAGGCTGTAGCGAACGGCGAGCTCGACACCGGCGCCCTGCGGATGACGGCGTCCACACCCGCCGTCGGACCCGGCGTGCAAGTCACACGAACCGACGCCAAGAGCGTGACGCGAGCGACGCGCTACGAGCTCACGTCCGACAATTTTGCCAAGTTCCTCGCCGCCGCCGACAGCTTGTCCGCCCTCGAGGCCCGCGACTCCACCGAGCGCGCGCATCTGATGGCGGACATCACCGACGCCGGCTCGACCGATGCCGACGCCGGGCTGAAGTGGCTCGAGTCGGACAGCGCTGCAAACGCTGCGATCAACAATGCCGGAATCTCGGTCAAAGACTATTTCGTTCAGTCGATCGCCATCGCGGCCGCGAGTCACTTCATGGGCGATCCAAAAGCGGCGCCGCCGACTCCGACGCTGTCGCGTAACGCGGAGTTCCTGCGATTGCACAAAGCGGAGCTCGACCGTCTCGATGCCCAGCGAAGTGGCAGGCAGGTGGTGACGGTCACGCCCTGAAACCCGGTCGACGGCGCTCCTTCCGCGAAACGCGCGAGGTCGGTAACGTCTGCTTTCCGCCACCGACCGACCATGCGCAAACCGCTTCTGTTCGCCGCCGCGCTGACCGCGGCCGCCCTTCCCCTTCGCGCGCAACGCGCGACCCTTCCCACGCCGTCGTCGATCCTCGGGTTCGAGCCCGGCGCCGACCGTCATTTGCCGAGCTGGAAGCAGATCGTCGACTATTTCACGGCGCTCGACAAGGCGAGCCCACGCGTGAGCGTCCGCACACTCGGCCAGACCACGCTCGGTCGGCCGTTCATCGTTGCCTTCATCTCCGACTCGAGCACCCTCGCGAATCTCGACCACTTCCGCCAGATCCAGCGGCGGCTCATGGATCCCCGGCTCCGCACCGCGGCGGAGCGTCAGCAGCTCATCGACGAAGGGAAGAACGTCATCCTCGTCACCTCGGCCATCCACTCGAACGAGTCCGGCGGCTTCACGACGCCGATCGTGCTCGCCGATCGCCTCGCCCGCGGCAACGACCGCGACACGAAGACGATCCTCGACAACACCATCATCATGCTGGTGCCGTCGCAGAACCCCGATGGCGTCGACATCGTCGGCGACTACTACCGCTCGACGCTTGGCACGCCGATGGAAGGACGCGATCCACCGAACCTTTACGCCAAGTACGTCGGGCACGACGACAACCGCGACTGGTACGCCTTCACGCAGCCCGAGACCCGTTACACCGTCGACTCCCTGTACACACCCTGGGATCCGGAAATCGTCAACGACATCCACCAACAGGGATCGAACGCCGGACGCATCTTCATCCCGCCGTACATGGATCCGATCGACCCGAACATCGACCCGATCCTCACCGCGGCGACGAACGGCCTCGGCATGTCGATGGTTTGGCGCATGACCAACGAAGGCTTCACGGGCATCGCCAGCAACGCGTCCTACGATCAGTGGTCACCAGCGCGGCAATACTCGCTCTATCACCGCGGCGCGCGGCTACTCACCGAGACGGCGAGCGCGCGGCTCGCTACGCCGATCGACATCCCATTCGACCAACTCGGCTCTGGGCGCGGCTACGAGGCCAAGACAGTTACGTGGAACTTTCCGTCGGTCTGGACCGGCGGCCATTGGACCTACGGCGACATCGTGCGCTATCAGACAGCCGCGAGCTGGGCGCTCTTTCTCAACGCGGCGGAGAATCGCCGCGCCTGGCTCGAGGGCTACGCGGCTCTCGCCGATCGAGCCATGGGTCCCCAGCCCGCATGGGGCCGCGACGCGTGGCCGTCTGCCTTCGTGATTCCCAAGACTCAGCCCGATTCGCAGGCGCGCGATCGTCTCATTTGGACCATCCAGCACGGCCAAGTGGAGGTGCACGAATCCACCGCGCCGGTGACCGTGGGGGGAAAGACGTTCCCGGCCGGAAGTTGGGTAGTGCTCACCAAGCAGCCATTCGGCGGCTACGCCAAGACGATGCTCGAGCGACAGCACTATCCCGACCTCTTCGAGTATCCGGGCGGGCCGCCAAAGCGACCGTACGACGTCACAGCCCAGACGCTGCCGCTCCTCTTCGGCGTCGATGTGGCCACGGTGATGGACGCACCGCCCGCCACGGGACCCGTCCTCGCGGAGATTCCCGAACCGCGCTACAGCGCGCCGCTCAGCGGTCACGCGGTCAAGCGCATCGCCATTTACCGGCCGAGCGCTACCGAGCCGATCGACGAAGGGTGGACACGCTTCCTCTTTGACTCATACAAGATCCCGTATACCTCGATCACTGAAAAGGACGCCGAAGCTGGCCCGCTCAAAGACCGGTTCGACGTCATCGTATTCCCCGAAGGTGTGATCGGCGGCCGAAACGGTGGTGGAGGCGGCCGCGGTGGTCGCGGCGGCGCGGGTGCGGCAGGCGGTCGTGGCGGCGCGGGCGGCGGGCGTGCCAGCGACGCGTCGGCGGTATTCAGCGCGATCGACGCCTTCGTCCAGTCGGGAGGAACCGTTCTCGCCTTCAACACCAGCTCCACTGCGCTCATCGACGGGCTCAAGCTGCCGGTCAAGAACGTCCTCGCGGGCGTGAGCAATAACGACTTCTACGCGCCGGGCTCGATCCTCGCCGTCGACCTGAACCGCTCGAGCCCCATCGCCCGCGGCGTCACAGCGCCCGTGCCCGGCATCTGGTTCGAGAACGGCCCGGCCTTCGAGATCTCTGATCCGTCCACGGCCACTGCCGTCGCGACCTATCCGGCGAGCGGCAACCCGCTCTTGTCCGGCTGGCTGCTGGGCGGAAGCAAACTCAACGGCAAAGCCGCGCTCGTTGACGTTCGTCACGGTCAGGGCCACGTCGTGCTGTACGGGTTCCGTCCCCAATACCGCGGACAGTCGGTGGCGACCTATCCGCTGATCTGGGGCGGGATCACGGAGTAGGAGGCTGGCCGCGCCGGCGCCCTGACCCGGAGCTCCGAACCCAGAGCTCCGAACCCAGAGCTCCGAACCCAGAGCTCCGAACCCAGAGCGCTGTTCGTACATCCGCCCTTCTATATGAATGAGCAAGGCGAGGCGGTCGGGCCGGCGCGGCGGCCCGACCGCCGCTTGCGCATTTGTGGTCGCACGCGCATTCTGAAATGAGGAGTGATCCGCGTTACAATTGGATCGCGTTGCACCCCTCTCCGGACGCTCGTCTGATCGATTGAGGCCACGAGCGGCCCGCACATGCAACGATCTTCGTCCTCGCAGCGACCTCGACCGGTACGGTACTTCCCTCCGCACGTCCCTCCGCACGTCCCTCCGCACGTCCCTCCGCACGTCCCCGCACGACCTCCCTCCTCCCCGCAGTCCCATGCTGCATCGCAGCTCTCCCTCCGCTATGGGGCGCGTCTTCACAGTTCTTGCGGCCTTTATGGTCGCCGCCGGCATCGCCGACTGCGCTCCCTACTCCACCGGCGCCCGCGACGGCACGCTGAGCCCTTCGCTCGCGCTGCGCAGCACCGCCAGAGCCACGCTCGGCGAGATTCTTTCGGGCGCCCCGGGCACGTACATCGACCGCTTGCTCATCGACCGCGACTCGACGATCGAGCGCTGGCCGGACCGACTTCGTGATCCACTTCACATCTGGATCGATTCGTCGGCGACCGTGAGTGGTGCCCAGGCCGGGTTTCCGAGCGCCGTGCGCGCCGCGTTCAGCGAATGGGGGACCACTGGAATCCCATTACGGTTTGTATATGTGGCTTCTGAGGATCACGCCGACGTTCGCGTGCACTGGACCGATCATCTCGATCACAAAACCGGGTCGACGACCTGGCGTACGGACAGGAACGGATGGCTTATGGTGACGGACATCACACTCGCGACGCACGTGAGCGACGGGCACGTTCTCGATGCGCGGGGTATGAGAGCGATCGCGCTGCATGAAGTCGGGCATGCGCTCGGCTTGAGCCACAGCGGCGACCCGCAGGATGTCATGGCGCCGCTGGTGCGAGTCGACGGATTGAGCTTGCCAGATCGCAACACAATCAAGTTATTATATACGTTGCCAGCGGGACACATTCGCTGATTGGCGATCCGCCCCTTTTACCCGAGCCCACCATGCGCCTGCTCCGCGTTTTGATTCCCTGCATCGTCGTTCTGGCCGCGTGCGACAAAAGCAAGGATCAGCTTCACACGCTCGCCCACGCCGACTCTCTCCGCACCGACTCCCTCGTCGCGATCAAGAACGATCTGCTGACGGAGGTGATGACGTCGACGAAGTTCGTCAACGACATCAACACCGAGCTCACGAAGCTCAAGGCGCGTCAGCGCGCAGATCAGCTCAATCCGAAGATGCTCACGGAATCGGATGTCGCGTCGATCAAGGAAGAGCGCGCCGCCGTCGTGCAGCGCATCCACGCGCTCGTCGCGCGCCTCGACTCGAGCGAGTCGCATGTCGCGTCGCTCCGCGCGCGGGCCAATCGCCTCGCGTCGCACGACTCCACCCTCGTCGCCCAGGTCGCCCAGTACGAGGCCACCATCGGTGACCTGCGCCAGACCGTCGAACAGCAGAAGTCGGAGTACGAGTCCACCATCGCGAAGCAGAACCAGCAGATTGCATCGCTTACCTCCAAGGTCGACACCGTGACCCAGGAGAACGTCCGGCTCGCCGGCGAGAAAACGGCGCTCACCGACACGGTCTCGCAGCTCGTCACGGAAAAAAACACCGCGTACTACGTCGTCGGCACCAGGGATGAACTGGTCAAGCGCGGCATCCTTGTCGAGGAAGGCCACAAGCGCTTCCTCGTCCTCGGCTCACGGCCGGTGTCGCCCGCGCGCGACCTCGATCCATCGAAGTTCACGAAGATCGACCGCCTCCAGGACCGCGTGATCAACTTCCCGGCCGGCGACTACACCATCATCACCCGGCAAAATCCGGCGTTCGCGGCACCCCTGACGATGAAGGACGGCAAGATGTCCGGTGGCCTTCGCATCGAGCAGCCTGAGGAATTCTGGGCGAACTCCAGGTTCCTCATCGTCGTTCGCTGCTGAGCATTCTTCAACGATGGATCGAGCGGGGGGGGGGGGGGGGGGGGGCGCCCCGCGGGGCGCCGACCAAACAACAGAGAACAGGTAAAAACAGCGCACGAAACCCACCCACGCCCCCCCCACCCCCCCCAACCCCCCCCCCCGCCCCGGCCGCCGCC
>JBIOHX010000220.1:0-6681 GCA_044449465.1 Gemmatimonadales bacterium
CTCTGGAAGACGAGAAAGCCGCCGTCGTAGGCGGCGGGGAGGCCGACCTTGGGCGTCTGCTGCGCACCTAAGCGGGCGCACGGTGCGGCGGCAGCGGCACCCGCAAGAGCGAGCGCGGCGAAGCGAGCGGGGATGAAAGGTCGCATATATGAATCCTCATGAGTGGGTGTGCAACGACACGGGCCCGGCGACGCCCTTCAGCATCGCGGGGTAGTCGGCGGGGGGCGGCCAAGCGCCGAGCGAGCCGATGGCAGTCAACAGGTCGCGCGCGCGCTCGTCCTCGACGGCCAGCGACACCCAACGGACGCCCGCGACGGTCAGCGCGGTCCGCTCGGCGTTGCACCCCGCGAACATGAATCGGAGGCGTACCTTACCGACGCGCACGGCGCCGAGTCGCGTATCTCGAGCGACGACCTCGCCGAGCAGCTGCTCGAAGGTGTTTGACGAGCGATCGAGCGCCGTCGGTTCAACGCCCCACGCGCGCCACAACACGTCGAACGCCGCGCGTGCGATGGGAAATGTCGACTGAAACACGGGCCTCCACCGCTGGATGTCGGCCGGCCCGACCGCCTCGAGAAGCTTCACGTCGAGGCGGCCGCGGCGGACCTTCACATTGTGCGGCGACGCCGACGACAGCAGATACACCTCGCGCGACCGCACGCCGGCGCCGCCTCGCGGCGCGATCGGCTCGATGAACAAACCCGGGCACCGCTCGAAGATGCGCCACTCCCAGCGTGGCGTCGCGCGGGCCACGATGCCGGCGCCGTGACCGCGGCATTCCATTGTCGACAATGGCAGCATGGTCGCGAGATTGAGTCCTCCGATGCCAGCGTACCGACGGCCGGTGCGCTCGACGACGATCAGTATGGACCGGATCTGCCGCGACCCAGAGCGGGAATCCGCCGACAGGGCGTCGGGGAACGCCGAAGAACCTCCTGCCTCGCGCCGGGCGGCAGGGATCTCCTGACGGACGGCAACGAACTCACCTGACCGCGACGCTCGTACCGCACCATACCGTATGCGCCATCGGAGCGTGACGATGGTCGAGTCGCAACTGGAGCTCGCGTGGAGACTGGCGATTGCCAGTCTGATTGGACTCGCCGCTGGGCTCGAGCGCGAATGGTCGGGGCACGCGTCGGGACCGAACCGACGGTTCGCCGGCTTGCGCACCTTCTTCCTGCTCGGGCTGGTCGGCGGCGCGGCGGGCGCACTCGGCGCCGCGACGCAGACCGCACTCGCCGGAGCGCTGACCTTCGGCGCCGTCGCGCTTTGTGTGAGCGCCTACATCATGGCCGTGCATCGCAGCAACGCGACGCCCGACGGTACGACGGAAGCCGCGGCCATCGCGATCGTCGCACTCGGCGCGCTCGCCGGTCTCGGGTGGACCGGGCTAGCCGCCGGTGCCGGCGCGATCGTCGTACTGATGCTGAGCGAGAAGGCCCGATTGCACTGGCTCGTGCAGCAACTGAGCGCGCCGGAGTTGCAAGCAGGGCTGCAGTTCGCGGCGCTCGCCGTGGTTGTGCTGCCGCTCTTGCCGCCGGGACCGTACTTCGGGATCCTTGCCGTGCGCCCGCGCGCGCTGTGGACGATCGTACTGCTCTTCTCGGGCCTCAACTTCGCCGGCTTCATTGCGCGGCGCATTGTGGGCGCGCGGCGTGGATATGGAATCGCCGGCGCGCTCGGCGGCCTCATCTCGTCGACGGCCGTCACGCTGAGCTACTCGCGCCAGAGTCGCGCGGGCGGAGAATCGGCGCCGGCGCTCGCCCGCGGCGTCATCGCGGCATGCACGGTGCTCGTACCGCGCGTGCTCATCGTGAGCGCGGCGCTGAACCCCGCGGTGACGATCGCGCTGCTTCCACTTCTCACGCCGCCCTTCATTGCTGGGCTGTTGTTGGTCTCGATCGGGTGGGGGCGAGAATCGGCCGGCCCAGTCTCATCGGACACAGGAACCGAAAGTCCCCTTCAGTTCGGTGCGGCGGTCCGCATGGCCGTCGCCTTCCAGGTGGCGATGCTGCTCGTGGCCGCGGGTCGCCGCTGGCTCGGAGAACCGGGCGTGCTCGCTAGCGGCGCCGTGCTGGGTCTCACGGATATCGATGCGTTGACCGTCTCGCTTAGCCGCGCGGACGTTGCGGTCGCTGCGGCAACGGCTGCCCAGGCAATCGCCATCGGCGTCCTCTCGAACACGATGCTCAAGCTGACCCTCGCCCTCGCGCTCGGGCGCGCGCGCTACCGCCGCCGGGCTTCGCTCGGGCTCGCCGCGATGGCGCTGGCGAGCGCCGCGGGGTTGCTCATCGCCTAGGTCGGCCGCGAGAAAATCCCTGACCAGTCCTTCCATGGATACCGACAGACGCCGTTATGGCGAGGCGCATCTTAATTGGCGAATCGAGCATGGAAACACCAGGAGGAGCCATGTCCACAGCGGTGACGAGCAGTCGAACGCGGCCGACTCATCGTCGGGCCGACGAGAAGCTTCGCGATACTCGCGCGCGCGAGCAGGCCGGGCTGCTGGTCGCCACGGCGGCTGATCGCCAGTCGCGGGGTGCACTCCACGTTGCGGCGGCGATCGCCGAACGTGACGAGCTCCCCGTGATGGCGCTCGGCGTGGCCGCGCCCTTTCCGCGAAACCTCTCGATGCTCGTCTCGCTTGGGCAGCCGGTGACGATCGACGAAGTGGCGCGCCTCCAGTTGCTCGACGAGATCTCGAGCTTCGTCGCGCACGTTCCCGGCTCGGAGCAATGGACCAAGCAGGCAGTGCTCGGCACGCCGGCCGATGAGATCGTGGACGCCGCGGCGCGCTGGAAGGTTCAACTCGTCGTGCTCGGACACGGACGACATGGGCGCCTCGACCGTCTGTTCGAGCGGGAGACGGGGATCGCGGTGATGCATCGCGCCCGCGTACCGGTGCTCGCCGTCATGCCCAGTGCGCGCGGCCTCCCGAAGCGCGCCCTGGCGGCGATCGACTTCACTCCCGCCAGCATGGCGGCGGCAATGCTCGCCGCGCGGCTGCTCGCGCCCGGCGGAACGTTGGTGGCCGCGCACGTCAGCGCCTTTTCCGATGGCCGAATCAAACCGGGCGGAATCGCCGACCTGTATCGCAGCGGAGCGAAGGCGAAGCTGCAAGCCATGGTCGACCAACTGCGGCCTTTGACCGAGTGTACGGTCGAGAGTGTGTTGCTCGATGGGAATCCCGGCGACGCACTCGTGCGATTCGCGCGGCGGACGCGGTGCGATCTGATCGCGCTGGGGGGGCACGAGCAAGGGCTCGTCGACCGGATTCTCCTCGGCAGCGTGCGAACGTCTGTCGTGCGCGCCGCGCCATGCTCGATACTGGTGGCGCCTCCCGCCGCCGGCTAGCCCGATCGTCGTCCACCAAATCCCGACAGGCACGGCGCTGTTCGCCGACGGCGGCGCGTCGCTCCGCCGTGCATGATGATGGCAACCATGCAACCGGAGACAGCGATGTTCAGGAAGATTCTCGTTCCCCTCGACCATTCGCCGCTCGCCGAGCAGGCGATCGGTCCCGCCGCGGCGCTGGCGCGAGCCGCCAGGGCTGACATGGACCTCGTCCTCGTCCACGAGCCATTCCACCGCTCCGGGTACGCGGCCGCTGAGCGGCGTGCGGATCGGATTGACTTCGATTACAAGTATCTCAAGTCGATCGCGGCAGAGATCACACGGGGTGCCTCCGTCCCGACGACGGTCGCCGTCGTGGCCGGCGAACCAGCCGAGATGATTCGCGACCGTGCCCGCACGGTCGACGCCGACCTCATCGTCATGACGTCGCATGGCAGGACGGGAGTCAGCCGGGCCTGGCTCGGGAGCACGGCGGACGCCCTGGTGCACGCCGCGACCATCCCCGTCTTGATGCTCCGGCCGACGAAAACCGCGACGCGCAAGCTGGCATCTAAAAAGCTGTATGAGCATATCCTGGTGACGCTCGATGGTTCGGCGCGTTCCGCGGAGGTCGTGCCGCTCGCGGAAGCCCTCGCTGCCGCCTGTAAGGCGCGGTTGACCGTTCTCAGCGTCGTGCCGCACGTGCCGCTCGCCGCGGCATTCGACCCAACCTTCCCGATCTGGTCGGCGACGATGATCCCCGATGTCGAGGCGACCAAGCAACTCGAGCGCGACGTGGCAAAGCAGATGAACGAGCTCGCCGCGCGCCTGCGCGACCGGACGAAGTTGTCCGTCGATGCGGTGGTCGTCGTCAGCGACGACACCGCGGCGGCGGTAGTCGACTTCATCCGCGGGCACGATATCGACGCCGTCGCGCTGTCGACGCACGGCCGCGGCGCCTCGCGCCTCCTCCTCGGTAGCGTTGCCGACAAGGTCGTGCGCTCCACCGGCGTGCCGGTGCTGCTCCAACGGTCGTCCGGCGCGTCCGCCGCGGTGGATTGGGTCACGGCGGACGGCATCGCCGAACAGCTGCCGGCGATCGCTCGAGCATGACCGTTCGAGCCGCCGCCGCGAACACCGCATGTCAGGGATTCACCCACCGCGGTTCGGGACTCTCGCCGACGGCACGACGCTGAGGGCCGGAGCGATGGTTCATTGACGATCACCACCAGCATTGAACCGACTCCGGCCCCAACCCATGCCTTCGTCCAGGATGTCCGCCTCCGCCGTCCACGACCATTCTCCCGCCGTCAACTCGCTGTCGGCGTACCTGAACGAGATTCGCCAGTATCCGTTGCTCACTCGAGCCGAGGAGGCCGAGCTCGCACACCGTATCCGCGCTCGCGACTCGCAGGCGCTCGATCGACTCGTGTGCGCCAACTTGCGTTTCGTCGTTTCGATCGCGAAGCGCTACCAACATCACGGCGTGCCGCTTTCGGATCTGATCAATGAGGGCAACCTTGGGCTCATTCGCGCCGGCGAAAAATTCGACGACGCCCACGGCGTAAAATTCATTTCGTACGCGGTCTGGTGGGTTCGTCAGGCCATCGTGCAAGCGATCGCCGATCACGGGCACGCGGTGCGCATTCCGGTCGGTCGCGCCGGCGAGCTGTACCGAGTGAATCGTCGGGCCAATGCTCTCCGGCACGAGCTCGGTCGCGAACCCACGCGCCGAGATCTGCTCGAGGCCGGCCTGGTCGGTCCCGCCGACGGCGATTCGCCTCTCCCGGCGTTGCGGCCGGATCTCTCGCTCGACGCGGCCCCCAATTCCGACGGGAACGGGGCCCTCCTCGATTTCATGCCCGACGAATCCGCCGAGGCACCGGACCAGGCGGTCGCCGAACACAATCTCAGCGATTCGTTGGCCGCTGCCCTGGCGCAGCTTGGCCCGCGCGAGCTGCGCGTCATTCGGCTCCACTTCGGGCTCGACGACGGCGAACCGATGACGCTCGACGCGATCGGGAGCCTCTTCGGCGTCACGAGAGAACGCGTCCGTCAAATCAAGGATAGGGCGCTGTCCAAACTTCGGCGCTCGAGCAGCCGCGCGGCGCTGGTGTCCCTGTGCGAGCGATAGCGGTGCATCGCGCCTCGACATGGACGCTCTGACACTTGCACTCGCACAGGTTGGCTCGCTCACCCGCCGCGGCTTTGGCGCGATGGGCGCCAGCTGGCGTTTCGCCGTTGTCGCCGTCGAGGCCCTGCGCGACCTGCGCACCTGGCCGGCTCAGACCATGACGCAGGCACTACGTCTCGGCGTCGAGTCGCTGCCGATCGCGCTGTTCATCGCGATGTTCACCGGCATCGTCCTCGCACTCCTCGCCAGCTATTCGTTCACCGGCGCCGTGCCCCTCTACTTCGTCGGCACGCTGGTCGAGAAGACGGTGACCCTCGAGCTCGCCCCGGTGCTCACCGGACTGGTGCTCGCCGGCCGTGTCGGGGCGAACATCGCCGCCGAGCTGGGGACAATGCGAGTGACGGAACAGATCGACGCCCTCGAGACGCTTCGCTACGATCCGCTCTCCTTTCTCGTCACACCACGCGTCGTCGCCGGAGTGCTGATGTTCCCAGTCGTAGTCGCGGCAGCGATGATCGTCGCCGTGGCCTCCGGGTGGGTGGCGTCGACGGGGCTGCTGCACATCTCCACGACCGAGTTCACCAAGGGCGTTCGGCTCTTCTTTCAGCCGTTCGACGTCGAGTACGGTCTCGTCAAGTCGGCGAGCTTCGGCGCGGTCGTGACGCTGGTCGGATCACGGCGCGGGCTCGCCGCCGAGGGCGGCGCGGTAGGCGTCGGACGCGCGGCGACGTCGGCAGTCGTATATTCGGCGATTCTCATTCTCGTTCTGGACGCGTTCTGGGCGGTCACCTGGCTCCTCGGCAGGCAGGCACCATCATGAAGCGCTCCAGCGACGCCGTCGTCGGGCTCGTCGTTCTCGTCGTTGCGCTGGCGACGATCACGGCGGTCACCTGGGCGCGGCAAGCCGACGTGGGTGGCCGGCGCCACCTCGTCGTCGCGCACTTCCGCGACGTCGGCAACGCGCGCGTCGGCAACGCGGTCGTCATTCGCGGCGTGGTCGGCGGCCGGATCCAGGCCATCGAGCTCGCGCCGGACGGATGGGTTAACGTGCGCATGAAGCTCGATCCGTCGGTGGGGCTTCCCGGCCATCCGGTGGTGCTGCTCAACGATTGGCGCCTGTTCGGCGTTGGCCCGCCCCCGGCCGCCCCCCACCGCGCGCGCCCGCCCCACCACGCGCTCCGCCGCGCCGTGGACGACGCATCGCACGATCCCAA
>JBIOHX010000221.1:0-6672 GCA_044449465.1 Gemmatimonadales bacterium
CCGCGCCACCCGCGCGCCGCGTCGCGCGGGCGGGTAAGCCGTGGGGGGGCGCGCGTACTCGCGCGCGCCGCTCTGGAGCTATCCGGACGCGGCAATTAGCCGGAAGCGACCACCGAACATCACCGAACGCCGGCGAACAGCGAGGAGGAGCGCGTCTGAATGGCGGGACTGCTAGTGGTCGTCGCGATCGTCCTCGGGCTCATCATGATCCCGTTCGGGATGCCGGGCACTCTCGTCATCTTCGCCGCGGCGCTTTGCTACTACCTGCTCGTGCCGCACGGCGCGATTGGGCTCGTGACCGTGGTTGCGATGGGCGGAATGATGGTCGTGGCCGAGGCGATCGAGTGGGTGCTGACGGCGCGGTTCACGAAAAGGTACGGCGGCTCGCGGCGTGCGAGCTGGGGCGCGGTGATTGGCGGAATGGTCGGCGCGTTCCTTGGCGTACCGGTGCCGATCATCGGCTCGATCGTCGGCGCATTCGTCGGAGCGTTCGTTGGCGCGTTCGTGTTCGAGTTCACGCGCGGCACCGGACACGGAACGGCGACACGGGTGGCCTGGGGGGCATTCATCGGCCGCGTGACGGCGGCGGCGATCAAGGTAGCGATCGGGCTGTCGATGGCCGCGTGGTTGCTGTTCATGCTCGGCAAAGCGGCGCTGGCCGGATAAACGCGGGCGGCGGCAGGCCGTTCCCTAGTCGCCCGACAGCGCCCTCGCTGGATCGACGCGTGCTGCTCGGCGTGCCGGGATCCAACTGGCGAGCATGGCGACCAGCATCAACAGCGCGCCGACGGCGACGATGGTCGCCGCCTCCGGCCGACCGACGCCGACGATTGAGGCGCGCAGAAAGCGGGATGTCGCGATAAAGATCAGGACACCGAGCCCGACACCGACGGCTGCGAGCCCAGCGCCCTGCCGCGTGATCAGGCGAGCGATACGGGCGGGGAGCGCGCCCATCGCCAGGCGCACGCTGATCTCGCGCGAGCGCAAGCTCACGAGGTACGCAAGCACGCCATAGAGTCCGATGGCCGCGAGCGCGACGGCGACGCAGGCGGTGACACCAATGATCGTCATCACGAACGACAGCCGCGCCGTCGACGCTTCGACCAGATCGCTCATCGGCGCGATGCCGAACGGCGGCAGGCTGCGGTCGACGTCCGCGACGGCACGCTGGACGGGCGCGATCAGGGCGCGTGGGTCGCCACTGGCGCGTACGACGAGGCCGATCGTGCGAGTCACGAACGACTTGTTCGTGTCCGGGTCGGCGACTTGCGGTACGTACAGCAGTTGATTCGGCGGCGCGGCGAGCGACGTGTCGTGCACGGCGCCGACGACGCCGATCACGGTGAATCGCTGGTCGGGTGTGAAATAGAGCTGGCGGCCGATCGCCGCGGCGCCCGTCGAGTCCTTCCAGCGCTGAATTGCGAACGAGCGATCGATGATGATCTCACCCAAGCGCTGGCGGTCGAGTCGGTCGAAGGTCCGGCCGGCCACGAGCGGAATGCCCATCGCCTTGAAATAGGCGGCGTCCGTCGTGACTACTTCGGCCGACGGTGGGAGCGTCTTCGAGTCGGCGTCCGCGTCGGTGTAGACCGGCGCGAAGTTGATGCCGATGTTGTTGAGCGGAACCTTGGACGAGATACCGGCCGTGCGTACGCCGGGAACGGCGCTGACCCGGTCGACGAGCTGCGTCGAAAAGCGCACGACATCCTGGTCGGTGCGATACGCGACCTGCGGCAACGAAAGAAACAGCACGAGCGAATGCTCGTCGTCGAAGCCTGGCTTCACCTGGCGCAACTGCTGCAGGCTTCTGAATAGGAGACCGCCGCCGCAGACGAGCACCGTGGCGAACGCGACCTGTGTGGCGACGAACGTTCGGCGCGCGCGCTGGCGATCGCGGCCCGACGTGCCACCGCGTGTTCCGTCGCGCAGCCGCGAGGCGAGTCGTCGCGTATCGAAGCGGATCGCGGGTACGGCGCTGCAGAGGAGCGCCATGCAGGCCGTCACGACGGTGGTGAACGCAACCACGCGTCCGTCGACACCCATCTCCGCCAGTCGCGGAATCCCCGGCGGCCCGGAATGCACGAACAGTCGCACGCCGATGAACGCGAGCAGAAGTCCGAGCAGCCCTCCGATCACGGCCAGCAAGAGCGATTCGGCGAGAAACTGAGCGACGACACGCATCGGTCCGGCGCCGAGCGCCACCCGTATGGCCAACTCGCGCTGGCGCCCCTCAGCGCGGGTGAGCAGCAGGCTCGCGACGTTGGCGAAGGCGATGAGCAGGAGGAGCGCGCCCGCCGCGGCTGCGATATCGACGATACTCCCGAAGCCGCCGATCACGTCGTCGCGCATCGGGTGCACGACGACGCTCGCGCGGGCGCCGGTGAGAAAGCTCTTCATCGCGAGGCCGGGGCCGATCTCGGGAAATAGGTCGGCGGCGCGCGGGAGGATCGAGTTGAGCTCCGTCTGCAGTGCTTGAATGGAGACGCCGGGCTTGAGGCGAACAAACGTCTGGTGCCCGAACGCGCCGCCGAACACGGCGACGGAGTCGAGCTCGGTCGGCAGCCAGAGCTGGGTGATGGCGTCCGGGAACCGGAAGCTCTCCGGCGCGACGCCGACGACGGTGCGCGGCGTTCCGTCGATGCGCACCGTCTTGCCGACGATGTTGGCATCGGCGCCGAAGCTGCGGCGCCAGAGCCCATCGCTGAGGATCACGGCGCGCCTGCCGTGCGGCGAGTCTTCCTCGAGCGTGAAGCCGCGGCCGCGCTCGAACGCCGTGCCGAGGAGGTTGAACGCGCTCGCCGAGATGAGCGCTGCCCGCAGTCGTTCGGGCGCCGCAGCGCCGGCCGTGCCCTCGAAATTGACGGACGCCCGATCGACCATCGCGATGCCTTCGATCAATCGAGAGAAGCGACGAAAGGTGAAGAAGCTGCCAGCCGACTGCGGCGCGGCCTTGAAGCCCATGCCGGGGAGCGCGATCCAGACACCGGCGAGCTGCTGGGGATCGCGATACGGGAGGGGCTTGAGCAGCACCGTGTCGAGGACGGTGAAGATCGCCGTCGTCGCGCCGATGCCGATGGCGAGCGTGAGCGCGGCCGCCGCCGCGAACGACGGAGAACGGCGCAGCGCGCGCGCGGCGAGGGCGAGTGTCGTCACGCGTCGAAAGATGAACGCCGTAACAAAGGGCGTGAGCGATCGGCGCGATGTTTTACCGAACCCTTGCGCGCGCCGAGGCGCGCATGAAGCGCTAATGACGCGACGTTGACACCCCCCGCCGCGGTCGTAGATTCAAACAACGCCCCGGCCGATGTCGTCGGGGCGTTTTTTTGTGGGCGCGCGGGACGTCGAAGCGCCCCGAAGGATCGCGACCTTCCCGAATCCGGCTTGACCATGTTCAGTCAGACGAACCGCACCGTCGTCGTCGTGGGCGCACAGTGGGGCGACGAGGGGAAGGGGAAGCTCGTCGACGTGCTCGCCGAGCGCGCGGATTGGGTGGTGCGGTATCAGGGCGGCGCCAACGCCGGGCATACCGTCGACTTGGGCGATGTCGGCTTCGTTCTGCACCAGATTCCGAGCGGGATTCTCCACAAGGGCGTGCGCTGCGCGATCGGAAACGGGGTCGTCCTCGATCCGGACACGTTGTTCAGCGAGATCGACGGCCTCGTTCGCGACGGAATCGACGTCGAAGGGCGACTCTACGTGAGCGACCGCGCGCATCTCGTTCTTCCGTATCACAAGCTCCTCGACGGGGAGAGCCCGCACACGCAGTCGCTCGGCACGACCGGGCGGGGCATCGGGCCGGCGTACGAGGATAAGGTTGCGAGACGCGGAGTGCGGGTGCTCGACCTGCGCAACGTCGCACGGCTCCGCGAGCTCGTCGGCGCCGGCGTAGAGCACGTGAACATGCAGCTCACCGCGATGGGAAGCAGCAAGCGCGCCGACGCCGCGCAAACCGTTGCCACGCTAGAGCGGCTCGCCGAACGTCTTTTGCCGCTCGCCGAAGACGTCGGCCTCTTGATCTACCGCGCGATGAAGAGCGGCGCGGCGGTCTTGCTCGAGGGCGCGCAGGGCTCGCTGCTCGACGTCGACCATGGGACCTATCCGTTCGTGACGTCGAGCAGCACGACCTCGGGCGGCGCGGCGATCGGGGTGGGCGTTGCGCCGACGGCGATCGATGCCGTGCTCGGCGTCGTAAAGGCGTACACGACGCGTGTCGGCACAGGCCCGTTCCCGACCGAGATGGACACGCCGATGGCGGAGCGCATACGAGCGCTCGGCAACGAGTTCGGCGCGACGACGGGTCGCGCACGGAGGTGCGGGTGGTTCGACGCGATCGTCGTGCGCTACGCGGCGCGCATCAATGGCCTGACCGACGTGGCCGTCACCAAGCTCGACGTACTCGACACGCTCGACCGCGTGGCCATCTGCACCGGTTACGAGCACGACGGCGGTGTGCACACCGACTTTCCCGGCGACGTCGCCGTTCTGGATTGCGTCGTGCCGCGCTATGAGTGGCTCGACGGCTGGCAGCGCTCGACCGCCGAAGCGCGCAGACTCGACGACCTCCCGCCGGCGGCGAGGCGGTATATTGACCGGTTAGAGGAGCTCGTCGAGACGCGCGTGACGTACGTGAGCGTCGGGACCCGCCGCGACCAAATCATCGGACTGTGAATTCATGAAACGGCTGGCCGTACGCCGCGCGCAGGAGAGCGAGTGAGCGAGGTCGATGTCCTGATCGTCGGCGCGGGGCCGTGTGGGCTTGCCGCGGCCATCGCCGCGCAGCGGGGCGGCTTCCGTCCCCTGGTGCTCGACGCGTCGGCGGTGGTGAGCACGATCTCGCACTATCCTACATACGTCCGGTTCTTTTCCACCGCCGAAAAGCTGTCGCTCGGCGGCCTGCCGTTCATCGTCGCCGCCGACAAGCCGACGCGGCGCGACGCGCTCTCGTACTACCGCGCGGTGGTCAAGCACTTTCAGATTCCACTGCGCCAGTACGAGCGGGTGACCTCGATCGAGCGTTCGGGCGACGGATTCGCGGTCTACTCCGACTCGCGCGCGCACGGCGAGCGGACCACGGGCGCGAAGGCGGTGGTCGTCGCGACGGGATACTTCGGCTCGCCAAACTATCTCGGCGTTCCGGGCGAGGATCTGCCCCACGTCACGCACGTGTACCGCGAAGGGCACGAAGCGTTCGAGCAGGACGCGGTGGTCATCGGCGGCGGCAACTCCGCCGCCGAGGCGGCGCTCGATCTCTGGCGTTCGGGGGCACGTGTGACGCTCGTCCACTTCGGCTCGAGCTTCGACAAGAAGATCAAGCCCTGGGTGCAGCCGGATTTCGAGAACCGCGTGCGCGAGGGGAGCATCAGCGTGCGCTGGGAGAGCCGCATTCGCTCGATCGACCGAGAGGCGGTGACGTTGACCTCACCGCACGGAGAAGAGCGGCTGCGCGCCGACCTCGTGTACGTGATGACGGGCTTCGCCCCGAACACGGATCTCTTGCGGCGCGTCGGGGTGCCGATCGACCAGCGAACCGGGATTCCGGCGCACAACCCCGAGACGCTCGAGACGCCGGTGTCGTACCTGTTCATTGCCGGCGTGGTCGTGGCGGGGTTCGACGCGAACAAGGTGTTCATCGAGAACGGGCGGTACCACGGCGACAAGATCATGGCGCGATTGCTCGGCCGGCGCGCGCCGGCCGAGCCGAAGCTGAGCGCGGAGTTGGACGCCTAGAGCATTATCTTCTCGGGATGCCCCCCCAGCCCGACGTCATCGAAAAGCTCGTGTCGCTTTGCAAGCGGCGCGGGTTCATCTTCCAGACCTCCGAGATCTACGGCGGCGCCGGCGCCGTATGGGATTACGGGCCGCTCGGCGTCGAGCTCAAGAAGAATCTCAAGGACCGCTGGTGGCACGCGATGGTCCGCGCGCGCGACGACATCGAAGGCCTCGACTCGGCAATCCTGATGCACCCGAGAGTCTGGGAGGCGAGCGGCCACGTGGCCGGCTTCAGCGACCCGATGGTCGACTGCAAGAACTGTAAGAAGCGATTCCGCGCCGACGATCCCAAGATCAAGGGAACGCCGGGCACGCCCGACGGCCAGTGCCCCGCCTGCGGCATGAAGGGGACGCTCTCCGAGCCGCGGATGTTCAACCTGATGTTCAAGACGTTCATCGGGCCGGTCGAGGACTCGGCGTCGGTCGCCTATCTGCGCCCGGAGACGGCGCAGGGCATTTATGTGAATTTCCTCAACGTCCAGCAGTCGACGCGGCAAAAGGTTCCGTTCGGCATCGCCCAGATCGGCAAAGCGTTTCGCAACGAGATCACGCCCGGAAACTTCATCTTCCGTACGCGCGAGTTCGAGCAGATGGAGATGCAGTTCTTCGTCGAGCCGGGCACCGATATGCACTGGTTCGAGTACTGGAAGGAGGAGCGGCTCGCCTGGCACAAGTCGCTCGGTCTCGACCCTGCGCGCCTCGCGTTTCACCAGCACACGCCCGAGGAGCTCGCGCACTATGCGCGTGCGGCCTTCGACGTCCAGTTCGATTTCGGCGGCACCCTTGGCTTCCAGGAGATCGAAGGCATCCACAATCGCGGCGATTTCGACCTCACCCGGCATCAGGAATACTCCGGGAAAAAGCTCGAATACTTCGACCAGCCGAATAACCGCCGCTTCGTCC
>JBIOHX010000222.1:0-6632 GCA_044449465.1 Gemmatimonadales bacterium
CGCCGCGCGCGTGCTCGAGAATGAAAGTCGAGCCGACGTTCGACGTCATGATGATGACGCTGTTGCGGAAGTCGACGGTGCGGCCCTGCGAGTCGGTGAGACGCCCGTCGTCGAGGATTTGCAGCAGTATGTTGAAGACGTCGGGGTGCGCCTTTTCCAATTCGTCGAATAGAATGACCGAATACGGCCGGCGCCGCACGGCCTCGGTGAGCTGGCCGCCCTCCTCGTAGCCGACGTAGCCGGGTGGTGCGCCGATGAGCCGCGCGACGGCGTGCTTCTCCATGTACTCGGACATGTCGATGCGCACCATGGCGCGTTCGTCATCGAAGAGGAATTCGGCGAGGGCGCGCGCCGTCTCCGTCTTGCCGACGCCGGTGGGCCCGAGGAAGATGAAGGAGCCGATGGGGCGATTGGGGTCTTGCAGCCCGGCGCGCGACCGGCGCACGGCGTTCGCCACCGCCTGCACGGCTTCGTCCTGGCCAATGACGCGCCGGGCCAACTCCTGATCGAGCTTGGTGAGGCGCTCGCGGTCGCTCTCGAGCATGCGCGTGACCGGGATGCCGGTCCACCGCGCGACGACTTCGGCGATGTCGTCGGCCGTCACCTCTTCCTTCAAGAAGCGCGGGCGGCCCTCTTCGCTCGTCAGCTTCGCCTCGGTCTCGCGCATGCGGCGTTCGAGGGTCGGGATCTTTCCATAGGTGATCTCGGCGGCGGTGGCGAGATCGCCGCGCCGCGTCGCCTGATCGGCCTCGATGCGCGCCTGCTCGACCTCCTGCTTGATCTTGCCGACGCCGCCGAGCATCTCCTTTTCCTGCTGCCACTGCGCCTTCATGGCCGAGGACTTCTCGCGCAGCTCGGCGAGCTCCTTCTCGAGCTCGTGCCGGCGCTCGATCGCGGCGCGGTCCTTCTCCTTCTCTAGGGCGGTCCGCTCGATGTCGAGCTGCATGACGCGCCGCTCGACTTCGTCGATCTCGAGCGGCATGGAGTCGATCTCGATGCGGAGGCGCGACGCGGCCTCGTCGACGAGATCGATGGCCTTGTCGGGGAGGAAGCGGTCGCCGATGTAGCGGTGCGAGAGCGTGGCCGCGGCGATGATGGCGTCGTCGGTGATGCGGACACCGTGATGGGCCTCGTACCGCTCCTTGAGCCCGCGCAGAATGGCGATGGTGTTCTCGACGCTCGGCTCGCCGACGTACACCGGCTGGAAGCGGCGCTCGAGCGCGGCGTCTTTCTCGACGTGCTGGCGGTATTCGTCGAGCGTGGTGGCGCCGACGACGCGGAGCTCGCCGCGCGCGAGGAGCGGCTTGAGCATGTTGCCGGCGTCCATGGAGCCTTCGGCCTTGCCGGCGCCGACGAGGGTGTGCAGCTCGTCGATGAAGGTGATGATCTGGCCTTCCGATTCGGTCAGCTCCTTGAGGACGGCCTTGAGGCGCTCCTCGAACTCGCCGCGGAACTTGGCTCCCGCGATGAGCGAGCCGAGGTCGAGGGAGAGGAGGCGCTTGTTCTTGAGCCCCTCGGGCACGTCGCCGTTGACGATGCGCTGCGCGAGGCCTTCGACGATGGCCGTCTTGCCGACGCCCGGCTCGCCGATGAGCACCGGATTGTTCTTCGTTCGGCGCGAGAGGACTTGAATGACGCGGCGGATCTCCTCGTCGCGGCCGATGACGGGGTCGAGCTTACCCTTGCGCGCGGCGTCGGTGAGGTCGCGCGTGTAGCGCTGCAGCGCCTGGTATTGGTTCTCGGGATTCTGGTCGGTGACGCGATGGGTGCCGCGCACTTCCTGAAGGGACTTGAGCAGCGCGTCGTGCGCCGCACCGACACCGGCGAGAAGGCCGCGGGACTCGGTGCCCTTGGTGCTGGCGAGGGCGAGCAGGAGATGCTCCGTCGAGACGTACTCGTCGCCGAGCTTGGTGGCCTCGGCGTCGGCGGCGTCGAAGACCTGGTTGAGCTCGCGCGACATCTGCGGCTGCGCGCCGCTCTGCTTGGGGTAGCGCTCGATTTCGCGGGCGACCTGCTCGCGCAATTGCGCCACGCTCGCCCCGAGCTTCTGGAGAATGGGGACGACGATGCTCTCGTTCTGTTCGAGCAGCGCGCCGAGCAGATGGAGATCGTAGACGAGCGGGTTGCCGATGCGGCGCGCGGTGTTGACCGCTTCGTTGAGCGCCTCGCCCGCTTTGACGGTGAGCTTTTCAGGATTGATCATAGGAGCCAGGCGGAGCAACCTCGGTGCCTCGCGCCCACGCCAATACGACAGGAGGCGGACGCAAAGCAGACGCGCCGAGGGCTTGGACGTACAGCCCTCGGCGCGTGAGACGATGGAACGATCGGTTGTGCCTGTCTAGCGGGAGACGGAGCTGGTGTGCGCCGGCGGCCGCTAGGCGATCACTTGCTGACGAAGATCTTGGACGTACCGACTGTTTTGCCGTCGACCATCAAGCGGACGACGTAGGTACCTGATGGCGCTTCTCTTCCGGTGTTCAGGATGTTGCCATTCCAGAAGGCGGAATACTGGCCGCACGTCAACTGCAGGTTGGAGATAGGCCCCAACCCTCCCGCGGTGGTCGACGTGGCGGTGGTTGTCGGACCCTCGAACACCGGAATGGCCACGAGCTGGGCCAGGATGTTGAGGATCTGGATGGTGGTTCGATGTGTGCCCACAACCGCGCAAGCGGGCGGGTCGCCGATTGCGAAATGGATGTGGGTTTCCGGATTGACGGGGTTCGGAAAAGCTTTTCCGAGACTCCCTGCACCGCGCTCTCGGGGCTGCGTCGTTGGTTGCTGCCCCGCCGCATTCTTTGGCGTAAACGCACAAAGGGCGAGCACGAGCACGAGTGCTGCCCAGCGGTGGAACATATTGTCTCCAGGCTAACGAAACAGGACGATTACAAGAGCTCCTGAGTGGGTTGAACAGGATGTTGCCAGATGAGGAGAAGCTACGGTTTTGACAAGGGAAAGTCAAGCGAGCCGTAGCGTGCAGTCATATGTCCCATAGGAATTTACGTGCCGCACCAGACGCGGCCGGCTGCATGCCGATTTGTGTACCCGACCCGGTCGCTGTACTCCAAGAATGGGATCAGGTACTTCCGAGTCAGCCCGAGGGCCTCCCGGAGCTCCGCAGGCCCTAGCTCGATTCCCCCCGCCAGCGCCTCTCGAAGTCTAGCAACAAGCAACTGGAGGTTTGGTGACGTATAATACCGATTTTGCTCGGTTTGGACGATTTGACCTGAGCGCTCCATGAACCGGAGCACCCCACTCGCATCGGCCCCGAGCTCCGCCGACAGCTCCTCGACCGAGGGAGGCTCAGCGCCCGCAGCCTCGAGCCGGTGCAAGGCCTTCCGAGCCAGCTCGGCGTCGGGGCCGACCAGCGCTGGAGTCCGTCCCGACCGATGGACGGAGCCGCCTGACACCGCGAGCACGCCCACTCGGACGGCCTCGCCCAATGCGGCGTCCACCAGCTCGTGGTTGGCTCGCAATCTCGAACGCAGCAGTTGCGTGGAGATTCCGGTCTCGAGGGGGTGCTCGGAGTGGAACACGTCGACCGCCGCGACCATCTCCTGGGCCAGCGAGTCGATCACTCGCCGAGACGCCACCAGCGAGCCGATGACGGCGACGTCGGCCCGGGCGGCGTCGATCATGGCTCGAACCAGCTCGGGCGGTTGCCCCAGTCGGACTGTCAGGTCGGCGGTTGGCGCCCCTGCCCGTCCACCCTCGTCCACGATGCGCATGAGGCGTTCGGCGGCGCCAAGACCTGATGGCCATGGCTTGGCGCGCGGCGGAGCATAGGGGTCGGTGATCACCCCGCCGCCGACGGTATTGAGCGGCGCCGTGGTGCGGAGGACGAACCGGTCACCGGCGCGGAGCACCACCGGCTCGTCGAGGACGATCCGTGCCGGAAAGTGGCTCGTGCCTTTGGCTGCTCGAGCGACGACGCGGGCGCCAACCTCCGAGGTGCCGACGTGGAAGCGCAGCCAGGCACGCGGGCGGAGCCAGTCGGTGGCGCCATCGACGAGGGTGACGTCGGCACGGGCGAGCTGCGAAGGGCGCCACGCCGGATCGGTGACGAGCGTCGACCCGCGCGGCACGGCATCGACGTCTACTCCGTGGAGCGCGACGGCAGACCGAGTTCCGGGCAACGCCGCGTCGAGCTGAGCGCCGTGACCCTGGATCGCTCGCACGCGCGCCGAGCGGCCGGAGGGGAGAATTCGAACCGTCTCGTCACGCGACAGGCTGCCCGACCACACGGTACCGGTGACGACCGTACCCGTACCGCGCACGACGAAGGCGCGGTCGATGGGAAGACGAAACAAATCCGTACGAGTGCGAAGCGCCACGGAGCGCGCGACACCAACGAGCGCGGCGCGGAGCTCGGCGATCCCCTGCCCGCTCGTTGCCGAGGTGGCGATGATGGGCGCCTCGGGGAGCGCGGCAGCGGTCGCGGCGCGGACGTCGTCGACGACGAGCTCGAGCCAGTCGGCATCGACGAGATCGGCTTTGGTGATCGCCACGACCCCGGTGGAAACGCCGAGGAGGCGGAGGATCGCCAGGTGTTCGCGCGTCTGCGGCATGACGCCTTCGTCGGCGGCGACGACGAGGAGGGCGAGGTCGGTCCCCGTGGCGCCGGCGACCATGGTGCGCACGAATGCCTCGTGCCCCGGCACGTCGACCACGCTGACGGCACCAACGCCGTCGAGGAGAAGGGGCGCGAAGCCGAGCTCGATCGTGATGCCGCGCCGCTTCTCTTCGGGCAGCCGGTCGGTGTCGACGCCGGTGAGGGCGCGGACGAGGGCCGTCTTGCCGTGATCGATGTGGCCGGCGGTGCCGACGATCACGCCGCGCCGCCCGCCGCCCGCGGGATGAGCGTTTCCTGCTCCCAGTTGTCGAACGCACGAAGCGGCCGGTCGTCGGCGAGGTGTTCGCGCACGAACTCGCGCAGCAGCCGCTGGTGGGCTCGCGCTTCATTGACGTCGAGCGGGGCGTACGGCGCTCCGGCCAACCAGTCGCGCAGCGCGGTGCGCGCCGCCGGCGGCAGGGTGCGGGCACTGCGGGCGAGATGGCCACATTTGGCGCAGAGCGCGCCGCCGGCGGGGTGGCTGAACCGGGCCGGCGCGCCGGCGTCGATCGCGGCGCGGCACTCCGCGCACTCATCCAGAGTCGGAGCGACGCCCAGGTCGGCGAGCAAGCGCCAGGCGCCGGCGATCGTCGCGTCGCGGGCCGCGTTGGGGCTCGCCGTGCCGATGGCGTCGAGCGTGGCCGCGACGGTGTCGAACAACTCAGCGTTCAAGTCGTCGCCACCGAAGCGGAGGGTCAGCTCGGCGATGGCGTTCGCACCGGCAAAGCGCGCGAGGCTGGCCGCGAGCTGCGGCCGGGCGCGCGTCAGGTCGAAGGCGGCGAGGGTATCGAGATCGCGGCCCGGCTTCATGTGCAGCTCGGCCGTGCCTTGCGCGAATAGATCGAGCGCGGCGCCGAAGCGCCGCTTGGAGCGTCGTGCACCGCGCGCCAGCACCGACCGCACCCCCGCCTCGCGCGTGACCAGCTTGAGAATGCGCGACGATTCCAGATAGTCGAACGCGTGGAGGACGATCGCGTCAGTGACGACGGGGGGCATGTCGGAAAGGTAGCGGCGCGCCGGAGCGCACCGCTCGTGTGACGCCCTACACCGGGGGGCTCAGAACCGCGCTCGTGCGCCGATCAACACGGTTCGACGCGGGCTCAGGAAGTTGAAGATCGATTGATAGTTCGTGTCGAAGAGATTCTCGACGTGGAGCGTGATCGCGGTGCCGGCCAGCCGCGGCGCGACGGCGTCGAGCGGCAGGTCGGCGCCGACGTCCGTGCGCGTGAACGCCGGATCGACGACTGGGACGGCCGGAAAGGGGCGGAAATCGCGGTCCGTGCGCTCGCCCTCGTGGATCAGGCGGACGTCGAAGCTCCCGTGCGTCGAGGCATACGACGCGCCCGCGTTCCAGCCAGTCGTCGGCCGCCGAATGAGCTGTTCGCCCTGGTGATAGAGCCCGCCGCTCGAGCTGTCGAACCCCGCGGCGAGCACCTTGGTCTCGAGGTGGGTGAGATTCGCGTCGAGAGCGAGGCGCGCGATGGGTAAGACGCGCAGCTCGAACTCGCGTCCGACGGAGCGAGCGCGCGCGACGTTGCAGTAGCTCGCACCGCAGGCGGTGGTCGCGCCGGTGTAATCGATCAGGTTTCGGAAACGCTGATCGAACTGCGTCACACCCAGGTCGACGCGGTCGTGCCACAAGGTCTGGCGAAGGCCGGTCTCCCAGCTCACGGTGCGCTCCGGCGACAGGGTCGGATTGCCGGTGACGAAACCGGTCGCGAAGTTCTCGAAAAAGGTCGGCTCGCGGAAGGCGGTGCCGAGCGAGCCGCGGAGGTGCAAGCCGGGTAGCAGGCGCCAGTTCGCGCCGACGCGATACGTGCCGAACTTGCCGAACCGCTCGTTGTCATCGAGCCGGCCGCCGGCGGTGACGACCACGGAATCCGGCAGGGTCGTGATCCCCTGCGCGTACGCGGCCTTGTTGCGTCGCGACGCGCCAAAGATGGACGAGGAGCCGCTGCCGCCATAGATGAATTGTCTCTCGGTGCGCTCGTCCTCCTGTTCGACCGATGCGCCGCCGGTGAGC
>JBIOHX010000223.1:0-6590 GCA_044449465.1 Gemmatimonadales bacterium
CGCACACCGCCCTCCACTTTCACGTGACGCGTGGGATGTCGTGCGCCACCAACGTCGCCGCACCCGCCGTGGTGTTCTCGGCGATATTCGGAAGGAACATCGGCTGGTCGGTGGCGCTGATCGGCGTGCCGGCGGTGCTGTACACGATGATCGGCGGCGTGCAGGCGGTGACCTGGGTCGACGTCAAGCAGATGTTCCTCATCATCGGCGCGCTCATCGCCGTGGTGATCGCGCTGCTCGTGCAGATCCCCGTGTCGCCGGGCGACGCGTTGCATCTCGCCGGCGCCGCGGGGCGGCTCCGGGTGTTCGACTTCTCGTTCAGCCTCACCAACACGTACACGTTCTGGTCGGGAATGATCGGCGGCACCTTCCTGATGCTGTCGTACTTCGGCACCGATCAGAGCCAGGTGCAGCGGTATCTCGCGGCCAAGTCGGTCGACCAGGCGCGGAGCTCGCTGCTCGTGAGCGCGTACTGGAAGATCCCGCTCCAGGCGCTGGTGCTGCTCGTTGGAGTTCTGGTATATGTGTTCTACCAGTATCACAAAGGGCCGATTCTCTATAATCCGATCGAGGAGCGGGCGGTACGCGCCGCCTTTCCGCAGGAGTTCGCCGATCTCCAGATGCACTACGACACGGCGTCGCTCGTCTTCGTGCGCACCGCGCTTCGCGGCGAGGCGCTCGAGATGGCGGCGCATGTCACCGGCAAGCCGGCCAACGACGTCAACTACATCATTCCGCGCTTCGTGCTCGACCATCTGCCGATTGGCCTCGCCGGACTGTTCATCGCGGCAGTCATCGCTGCGGCAATGAACGCCATCTCCGGCGAGCTCAACTCGCTGTCGACGGCCACGGTCATCGATTTCTACCGACGATGGGTGAGTCCGGGCGGCTCGGACGCGCATCTGTTGCTCGTCTCGCGCGTCGCGACAGGCCTCTGGGGCGTCTTCGCCTGCATCGTCGCGACCTATGCCGTCAATCTCGGCTCACTGATCGAGGTCGTGAATCGATTTGGCTCGTTCTTCTACGGCTCGATCCTCGGGGTGTTCATGCTGGCGATGATTCCGCGCGCGCGCGCGTGGGGCGCGTTCATCGGATTGATCGCCGGTATGGTCGCGGTTGGCGCGGTGAACTTCGGTGCTCCAAAGGTGTCGTTCCTCTGGCACAATGTGATTGGGGCGGTAGTGGTCGTCGTCATCGGAATGCTGATCAGCGCGGGGGTGCCGTCGCGGTTGGCGGGTGATCCAGTGTAATAGTGTTGCTGCCGGGTCCGTACTGGGCCGAGTTCGTTCGTCCTACGCTGGAATCGGTAACAGCTGGAACGCTCGTCGTGATTACACCTGGGTACGCCGCCGATACAAAGAACCAGCTTTGTGCCGCGACGATTTGCAACCCAAGGCCCGGCAATTGATGGAAGCGCTCGCCCGACAGAACGAGAGAGTCGGTAGTGAACGTATGACTCCTGCGCGCCGCGCGGAGTTCGGCAAATAATGAACTATCGACATTTGCAACGACTTCGCGCTCGAGCGGCAGTGGCCGATCTCATGAGTCGGATCCGAGTGTTGACGAGTTCACCAGCATCGATCGCCGCAGCGGAGGTCGGAACGATTCGCCGAATGAGCCGCTTTGGCCTAACGGCGTCCATCGAGTGACGAATACTCTATGATTGCGGGTTTGAACGACAGCGCGGTCGCGGCACCGGCCGCTGGTTCACCTCGTTCTGGTCGCCCGCGCGTCGTCATCATCGGCGCCGGCTTCGGCGGCCTCTACGCCGCCCGCGCCTTCCGCGACGCGTCCGTCGACCTCACGGTCGTCGACCGCACCAACCACCACGTCTTCCAACCGCTCCTCTACCAAGTCGCCACCGCCACCCTCGCGCCCACCGACGTGTGCGCGCCGATCCGCTGGCTGCTCCGCAACCAGCACAACACCGAAGTCCTCCTCGCCGAAGTCGAGTCGATCGACCCCGCGCGCCGCGTCGTCCGCTGCGACGCAGCTCAGGAGTTGAAATACGACTATCTCATCATCGCCGCCGGCGCGCGCCACTCCTACTTCGGCCACCCGGAGTGGGAACACATCGCTCCCGGGCTCAAGAGTGCCGAAGACGCGCTCGAGCTGCGTCGCCGCTGGCTCACGGCCTTCGAGCGCGCCGAGCGGCTGGTCGACCTCGCCGGCTCGGCTGAGGAGGCGCGCGCCAACTTGACCTTCGTCATCGTCGGCGGCGGACCGACCGGCGTCGAGCTCGCGGGCATGCTGCCGACCATCGCCCGCCACGCGCTCCCGCCCGACTTCCGACACATCGACCCCGCATCGGCGCGCATCGTCCTCGTCGAAGGCGGCCCGCGCCTCCTCCCCGCCTTTCCCGAAGACCTTTCGGCCCGCGCCAAACTCGACCTCGAGGAGCTCGGCGTCGAGGTGCGGCTCGATCAGCGCGTCGTCAACGTGAGCGAGCGCGGCGTCGACATCGGCGGCGCGGCGCCCGCGCACATCGAGGCGCGCACCATTCTCTGGGCCGCGGGCAACGCCGCTTCACCGATCGGCCACTCCCTCGGCGTGCGGCTCGACCACACCGGGCGAGTGTTCGTGAACGACGATTTGAGCGTGCCCGGACACCCGGAGATCTTCGTCATCGGCGACCTCGCCGTGTTGACGACCGACGGCAAGCCTGTGCCCGCTGTCGCGCCGGCCGCGATGCAGAGCGGCAAGGCCGCGGCGAAGAACGTGCTTCGGACGATACGCGGTGAAGGACGCGGGCCCTTTCGCTACTTCAACAAGGGCGACTTGGCGACGATCGGGCGCTGGCGCGCCGTGGCCGTCATGGCCGGCCGGCACCTCACCGGCGCCTTGGCCTGGTGGGCCTGGCTCCTCATCCACATCATGTATCTCGCCGGCTTCCGCAATCGGCTCAGCGTGCTGATCGAGTGGGGCTATTCCTTTTTCACCTATCAGCGTGGCGCGCGGTTGATCACTGCCGATTTGCCCCGTCGGAGCATGTTGCCGCCGTCCAAGGCGGACCGTCATTAGCTCAGGTGTATTTGCCCCCGCGCCGCGCACCAGGCGCGCCTTTCTTTCCCACTCCGTGACGCAGCCCCCACCTCCGATAGGCCTCGATTTCGCCCGCATCGGTATCAGCGGCGTCCGACTCGAAGCGCTGTTCGAGGCCGTCCCTCTCGCGCTCGCCGTATTCGACGGCGACCTGCGGCTGGTCAACGCCAACGCGCAATACCGAGAGCTGACCGGCATCGGTGACGCGCTGCCCGCCACGGTCACCATCTACGACGCGTTCCCCAACGCGCTCGCCGACCTCACTGACCAGATCGACACGGCGCTCCGCGCTGGCAATCCCGTTCCGCTGCGCGTGCCGTTCCAGCTCCGCGCCGGACGGCGTCTCGTCGAGACCGCCTTCTCCACGCTGACTGACGAAGCCGGCGGCCGCGGCATCCTGTTCGCCGGCAACGACGTCAGCGAACGGGAAGAGTTGCGTGAAACGTTGAGTCGCAACGTCGCGCAGCTCGAGTCCATCTTCGACGTCATCCCGGATTCGGTCCGCGTGTCGGACACCGAGGGGCGCACCGTCCGCTCGAACACGCAGGCGCAGCAGGATCACCCCGGCGGCCAGCCGTCCACCCTCCGCGAGCTCTGGCAGCTCGACCGCCCGCGCACGACGAGCGGCACCAGTCTCTTCATGCACGAGCACCCCACGGCGCGCGCGCTTCGCGGCGAGCGTGTGCGCGGCGAGACGCTCGCCGTTCGCCGCGGCGCCGACCCGCAGCCGGTGATCATCGAGGTCAATTCGAACCCGCTCTTCGATGAGCGCGGCAAGATTCGCGGCGCCGTCACCGTCGAGCGCGACGTCACGGTGAAGACACGCCTCGCCAATGCGCTCGAGGAAGAAGCGCGGCGCACCGCCGAGCTGTACGAGCGCGTGTCGACGGAAGCGGAACGTCTCGAGCGCATGGTCGAAGAACGCACCGCCGAGCTGATGGCGCTGCAGGAATCCCGGTCGCGCGAACGGCGGTTGGCCGCCGTTGGACAGCTCGCCGCCGGCGTCATGCACGACGTGAATAACGCGCTCAATCCGATCATGGCCGCGGCGTTCCTGCTCGAGGCCAACGCCGAGAACCCGGCCGCGGTGCGCGATTACGCCACCCGCATTGCCAAGGCGGCGGAAACCGGCGCGGCGACGGCGGCGCGCGTCGGCCGCTTCATTCGCCAGGAGCCGCTCCAAGCCGAGCGCGATGAGACTGTCGACCTTGCCTTGATGTGCGACGAAGTCGTGGCGATGACGCGCCCGCTCTGGGCCGAGCGCGCGCGCGGCGGGCAGATCCACTTGGATCGCGAGCTGGCGGACGGCGCGATCGTGCGCGGCATTCCCGGCGAGATCCGCGAAGCGCTGCTCAACCTGGTCCAGAACGCGCTCGATGCCATGGCCGGCGGCGGCACCCTCGGCCTCCGCACCGGCGTCGCCGATGGCGAGGTGCGCGTCGAGGTGCGCGACTCGGGCGTCGGCATGTCCGCCGAGGTTCGCGAACGTGCGTTCGAGCCCTTCTTCACCACGAAGGGAGCGTCGGGAACCGGTCTCGGTCTGGCCGAGGTGTACGGCATCGTGAAGCGCCATCGCGGGCAGGCGCAGATCGAATCCATGCCCGGCGTTGGAACGACGATCCGTCTCATCTTTCCGCAGCCCGGCGTCGCGCTCGGCGACGGCGAGGCGAACGAACCACAGTTGGAGCACCTGTCACGCCGCGTCCTTCTCGTCGAGGATCATCCGGACAGTCGCGAGTTCATGTCTCGATTGCTCCAGAACGACGGCCACACGGTAGATGTGGCGGAGAACGTCGGCGCTGCGACGTCGCTCTTGGAAACCGAGAATCAGATCTACGAAGTGCTCGTCACCGACATCGGATTGCCGGATGGGAGTGGATGGGATCTGATCGCGTTCGCGCGGCAACGCTGGCCATCATTGCGAATCGGTGTGGTCACCGGCTGGGAGCCTCGTGCCGGCGCGGGTGCGGTTGGAGACTTTATCCTGCGCAAACCGGTGAAGGTCGCCGAGTTGCTGCGCCAGGTGGGTGCCCCGCTGTGACCGCTGGCGCCGCCACTGTCGTCCAAGCAGATTGCCTGCGATGACACAGCCCGCCGCACGCATCCGAGTGCTCGTCGCCGAAGACGATGACAATGCCCGCGCTCTGATGCTCGATCTTCTGGAAACGCTCGGTCACACCGTCGTGGCTGATGTCGCGACGGGGCGAGAGGCCTTCGAGCGGGCGAAAGACGTGGTGCCAGACGTCGTGTTGCTCGACGTCCACATGCCCGACGGTTCGGGGATCGAGGCCGCGGAGCGAATTACTCAGAACCTGCCCGGCGTCGCCGTCGTGCTGTACAGCGGCGATCAGGGCCTCACGCTCACCGACCGCGACGTCACGGCCACCGCGGCGATCGCGTTCCTGCCCAAGCCGTCGCCGCCGCGTGTGCTCGACTCGACGATCCGCCTCGCGGCGACGCGCGCCAAGGAGCTGATGGCGGCGCGGCAGGATGCCGAGTCGGCGCGCCAGGCGCTCGAGAACAGGAAAACGATCGAGCGCGCCAAGGGCGTGCTGATGCGCCGCACCGGTTCTTCGGAGCAAGAGGCCTATCGCATCATGCAGCGCGCGAGCCAGGATCGCTCGGTGCCCATGGTCGACATTGCCAAGGCCGTTCTGGCGAGCGAACCGGCCTGACCTTCGAGCTCTGTCGACTACCGGCTGCGCGTCACCGTCATTTGCATCAGCGCGGACACGGGCAGACTTCCCGCCGACCAATCAATCGACGCCTGTGATCCCGCCGCGACGTGGAAGCGGACGTAGACTGCGCCGCCGGCGTCGACGGCGGTGTTGACCGGTGAGGCGTCGGAGAGCGGCGCGACCTGCAGTGGGAACACGCCGAGGGCTTTCGAGCATTGCGCGTCGCCGCAAAGATCCGGGAAGATGTTCCGCATGTTCCAGCTCGGCTCGAGGAATCGCGTGTCGGTCACACCGGCATCGTCATCGGTGAATACCGACGTCGCCCAGTCGCGGATCTGTGTGAGGTAGTCGGGGCCAAACACGCTGGCGAGGTTCGCCTGGCCGGTGAGCGTTGTGTTGACGAGCTTCTGCCAGGTGTCGGCGTCCGCCGTGCCGCGATGGTCGGCGAGGTAGCGGAGCAGGTTCCAGGTCGCGCCGCGCGTCTCGAGATTGTCGTTGTCGGCGTACACGGAAGTCTCCGACGGCATGCCGATGAAGACCTGGTATCGGCCGAAGTTGAAGCCCTGATAGTTGCCGAACGCGTCGTTCGATGCCTGCGTAGCGCCGATGACGTTCACCGTGATGTTTTGCCGCGGCGCCAGGCCAGTCACGCGGTAGTAGAGCAGCTCTTCGGCGATGTGGCTCAAGCCCTCGTTGAGCCATACCTCTTCCTGGATTGCGTTCTCGGGGGCGTTGTTCACGTACAGCCGGCGCGCGGAGTTGATCAGGTGCTGAAACTCGTGCGCGAGGGTGACCGGCGTGGCCGCGAGAATGTCCGCCTTCTTGCGCGCGTCGCTGAATACCGCGGCGCTGTCAGGCACCTCTAGGTAG
>JBIOHX010000224.1:0-6571 GCA_044449465.1 Gemmatimonadales bacterium
AGGCCGGCGCTGCTTTCGGCGATGCTCGCGTTTACCTCGAACGTTTCGTGGCGAGCGGCCGGCATGTGGAAGTGCAGGTACTGGGTGATGGAGCGGGCGGCGCGATTCACCTGGGCGAGCGCGACTGCTCGGTGCAGCGGCGCCATCAGAAGTTGATCGAAGAGGCGCCGAGCCCCGCGATGACGCCCGACCTTCGCTTGCGGATGGGCCGCGACGCCGTCGCGGGCGCGAAAGCGATCGATTACGTCGGCGCGGGTACGATCGAGATGCTGCTCGACGAGGACGGCTCCTACTTCTTCATGGAGATGAACACCCGCATCCAGGTCGAGCACCCGGTGACCGAGATGCTCACCGGCGTCGATCTCGTGAAGGAGCAGATTCGCGTCGCGTCCGGCGAGGAGCTGAGCATTCGCGAGCTGCCGCCGCTGCGTGGCCACGTGATCGAGGTACGCGTGAACGCCGAGGATCCGGCCCGCAACTTTCAGCCGTCGCCGGGAAAGATTCTCGCCTTTCATCCCCCGGGCGGACCGGGGGTGCGTCTCGATACGCACGTCTACGACGGGTACACGGTACCTCCCTACTACGACTCGCTGCTCGCCAAGCTCATCTGCCAGGGCCGCGACCGTGAGGAGGCGATCGCGCGAATGCACGTGGCGCTCGACGGGTTTATCATCGAGGGCGTGACGACGACCATCCCGTTCCTCGCGCGCGTGATGCAGAATCCGCGTTTCATCGCCGGCGAGGTCGACACCAAGTTCCTCGAGCGCGAAACAGAGCTACTCAAGGAGCCCCAGTAGTGCGGATCGACGTCGTATTCAGCGGCGGCGCGGTAAGCCAAAGCGACGTCGCTGGCCGGGTCGTGGGAGTGATCGACGTGTTGCGGGCGTCCACGTCCATCGCCGCGGCGCTGGCGAACGGTGCCCGGACAGTGATACCTCTGGAAAGTCCTGACGACGTCGTTACCCAGGCCAAAGCCTTCGAGCGGGGCGACGTTCGGTTGGCCGGCGAGCGCCGCATGCTGCCCATCGCCGGCTTCGACCTCGGCAACTCGCCGGACGAGTTCACCCGCGAGGCGATCGAGGGGAAGACGGTTCTCCTCGCGACGACCAACGGGACGCCCGCCATCACCAACACCCAGGGCGCGCGTGACGTGGTGGTTGCCTCATACGTCAACTACACTGCGGTGCTCACCATGCTGCGCGCCGCGCTCCGCGGCGGCGCCGACATCACGCTGGTGTGCGCGGGCCAGGAACGACATTTCGCGCTCGAGGACGCCGGATGCGCGGGACGGTACGTCAACAACGTCGCCAAGCGGTTGGCGAGCGTCGAGCTCAACGACGCGGCGCAAGCGTGCGCGTTGATCGACCGGAGGTACGGCGACCACCTGATCCGACTGTTCGAGGCATCCACGCACGGCCGCGCCCTGGTCGACGCGGGGTTCGCCCATGACCTTGCCGCCTGCGCCTCGATCGATGCCTATCCAGTCATCCCGCTCTACCAGGAACGACAGATCACCAAGCTCGGCCCCGAACGCGAGCGTTGAGCCGCTGAAGCGCTCGTCGCTCACGCGCGAAGTCCTCGGGATCGCGTTGCTGCTGTTCGCCGTGTTTCTCGCCGGTGCGCTGAGCGCCCTCGGCCTCGCGACGCTGCGCGCGAACGTGAGCGTTCAGGCCAGCGTCGGCACGGTGGGATCGATCCTCGTTCGCCCCCTCGTGGCGCTCTTCGGCTGGCCAGGCGCTCTCCTGGTACCGCTCGTCCCTGCAGTGCACGCGCTGCGTTTGTTCGGCCGACTCGAATCGCGCACCGACCGCTCGTGGATGATCTTCTTCGCCGGCGTGGTGCTTTTGCTGCCTATCGCGCTGGCGCTGGCGCTAGCGCCGCCGCCGCCGGGGCTTCGGAGTGCCGCGGCTGGCCTCTGGGGCGAGCTGATTGCCGGTTGGTGGCAGGCCGGGTTCGGCGGATTTGGCGCGTGGGTGGTCACGGCGCTCGCCGCGTCGGTGCTGATGGCGGCAACACTCGCTTGGAATCCAATCCGCGCGATCGTTGGCCACAAGGCACCGCGCATCACGGTCGTCGACGAGAGCGCGTCCGTCACCGATTCGGAGCAACGCAAGCACAAACGCCGGCGGGCGGGCGGGGAGCCCGGAGAGGCAACTGGCGATCTCGCCCTTGCCCTCGAGCCGTCGCCTGACGAGATGCCGGCAATCGACCCGATGTTCGCCGCGGCTGGTGAATCGATGGTCGAGGCAGACCAGCTCGCGGACGAACCGAAACGAAAGCGGAAGCGGTCGAAGGCGGAAGCCGCCGCCGACCATGACGCCGAGATCGCCGCGGCGATCGACGCCACGGCGCAGCCAGATCTTGGCGGTGACGAGCTGCCGTCACCGGAGCTGCTGATGCCGCCCGCGCCGCGAAACGGCGAGGCGAGCAGGCGCGAGCTTGACGCGATGGGCCTGAAACTGATGGACGCACTCCGCACGTTTCGCGTCGACGGCGAGCTCGTAGGACGGACGACCGGGCCGGTCGTGTCACAGTTCGAGGTCGAGCCGGCGCCGGGCGTGAAGGTCCGCCAGTTTGCGAATCTGTCGAACGACCTCGCCCTCGCCATGCGCGCGGCGTCGATTCGCATCGTCGCGCCCATCCCGGGGCGCGGCGCGGTTGGGGTCGAGGTACCGAACCCCGTCTCCGAAATCGTGTCCTTCCGCGAGCTGATCGAGGCGCGCGACTATCAGGGCGCGCGCGCGGCGCTGCCGATCGCCCTCGGCAAGGATCTCGAGGGCAAGCCGGTCGTCGCCGACTTGGCAAAGATGCCGCACCTGCTGATTGCCGGCGCGACGGGATCGGGCAAATCGGTCTGCGTGAATACCATCATTACGAGTCTGGTATACCGGCACACGCCGCGCACGTTGCGGTTCCTGATGGTCGACCCAAAGATGGTCGAGTTGTCGGTGTACAACACGCTGCCGCACCTCCGCCACAAGGTCATCACCGACAATCGCGACGCGGCGTCGGTGCTCAAGTGGGCGGTGATGGAGATGCAGGATCGCTACGAGCTGCTGGCGGCGAACGGCTGCCGCAACATCCAGGACTTCAACAAGCGCGTGCAGGACGGTATGGAGCTCAAGCGTCCCAAAACGCCAGGCGTGGCGTTCGAGGAGCTGGCGTACAAGGGGAACGTGCTCCCGTACATTGTGGTCGTGATCGACGAGATGGCCGATTTGATGATGACGGTGCAGAACGAAGTGGAGACGCCGATCGCGATGCTCGCCCAGAAGGCGCGCGCGATCGGTATTCACCTCATCCTCGCTACGCAGCGGCCGAGCGTGAACGTCATCACGGGCTTGATCAAGGCCAACTTCCCGAGCCGGATCGCCTTCCGCGTCGCGTCGCAGGTCGACAGCCGCACGATCATTGACGGTGCCGGCGCCGAGATGCTGCTTGGCAACGGCGACATGCTCTTCATTCCGCCCGGCAAGTCCGAGCCGGCACGGTTACAAGGCGCGTATCTGTCGAGCGACGAAACCGAGCGCCTGATGGGCTGGTACCAATTGACGCGCGAAGCGAAGCGGGCCGCTCGCGCCGCGCAGGGACTCGTCGTCGACGAGCCGATGGAGCCGGACGTGCTCGAGGCGGTGCGCGCCAAGGAGGCACTGGAGGGCGCCGCCTCAGGCGACGAAGGCGCAGGCGAAGGCGAGGACCGCGACAAGTTGTTCCGCGAAGCGGCCGAAGTCGTGGTGCAGAATCAGCAGGGTTCGACGTCGCTGCTGCAGCGACGTCTCAAGGTCGGATATGGGCGCGCCGCGCGCATCATCGACCAACTTCACGCGGCTGGGGTGCTCGGGCCGCCGGATGGTTCCAAGCCGCGCGACGTCCTCGTCGGGCTCGACTCGCTGGAACGGATCTGTGGTCCGCGCGCGTAGCGCGGCGACGGGCCGCCGCGGCCTTGCGGCTCTCGCAACGCTCGCCTGCCTGGTCGCCGTCGCGGGCGCGCAGGTGCCGGTGACGTCGGGAGCTCCGCCAGTCGACACCACTGCACCGCCGCACCGATTTCGCGTCTCGGCCGGCGCACTGCCCCCGGGCCAGTTCTTGTATCAGACGGTGCTCGAGCGCGACGCGAGCACGACACCCCTCGGCAGCCGGACGGTGTCGACCACGCTCACGCCGTACGGCGGCGTTCCGGCTTGGCTCATGCTCGAGACGCGGACCGGCGCGGGGATCCCGGCCACGGACTCGCTGATCGCCGACAGCGCATCGCTTCAGCCTATTCACTGGAATTCTACCGTCGGTCAGGCGCGGCTCGGCATTGAGTTCCGGAGCGACACCGCGTTTGGTGCGACGACCGCCCCGGCGGGGACGCGGTCAATCGTGGCGCCCATGCCGGCTGGCACGCTCGTGAGCCCGGCGATGCTTGAAACGGTCCTTCGGCTGCTTCCCTTGGGGCCAGGCTGGCGCGACTCGACGACGACGCTCTCAGTGCTCCTCGGCGCGACGGCGCTCTTGCCGACGCAGCTCTCGGTGATCGGCGAGGATCGCGTGCAAGTGCCAGCCGGGAGCTTTGACTGCTGGGTGGTCTCGGTGCGGGCCGCGTCCGCTCACGCGCTCTATTGGGTGACGAAGAGCGATCCGATCGTGGTGCGGAGCGCGATCGACGTGCCGTCGCTGGGCGGCGCGGAGATGGTCAGCGCGTTGACGTCGATCGCGCGATAGGGCAGGCGATCAGCGGCTCGAGACGTCGATCAGGTTGTCGTCGGCATTACGGTCGATGAGCTTGTTGTACGGATCGATCCCGGCGCGGGTCGGTCGGTCGTCGACGACGATCGTGAAGCGCCGGTGCTCGTCCGTGAGCTTCACGAGCTGCATGGACAGCGGCTGCTCCTCGCCCGCCTTTCCCTTGAATACGCCGATGTCGATGTAGTCGGCGAGCGGCATCGGCGATTCAACGCCGTTGCTGTCCGCCTGTACCTTGCGCGCCTGGACGTCGAGGGTCACCTCGTACTTGCCGCTCGGCAGCCGGCGCGACGTCGCGCTGACGGCCTTGTTGTCATACAGCACGACGCGATCGAAGCCGTCGTCGATCAGGTACTGGAATTCCGGCGGAGTCTGCGAGCGCAGCGCGCTAATGAGCAGCCGGGTGTCGGGATAGGGACGGTCCGCCGACTGTGCGCCGCGCGCGCTGTCGACGGCGTCGACCTGATTCTCCGCGTTGGCGTACCGATACGCCATGAGGAAATTGTGAAGAGCGAGATTGACTTTGTCCTCGCCGATGTAGTCGGCGAGGGTATACATGATCTGGCCGCCCTTGTCGTACCACACGTATGGCTCCCGCTGCACTCGCGACAGCGGCGGCTCGTGGCGCACTTCGCCGGCTCGCCCGCGCAGGTACGTATCGAGGAAATGCCGGAGGACCCGGTGCATGTAGTCCTTACCGTACTTATGCTCCATCACCATGTAGGCGGAATACTCGGCGAGGGTCTCGGACATCATGTTGGAGCCCTCGACGTCGCCGCCGATGAGCTGATGTCCCCACCACTGGTGCCCGAGCTCGTGCGCCGTGACGAAGTACGTCAGGTCGACGTCCGTCGGCTTGGCCATCCGGCCGATGAAACCGATGCCTTCCGAGAACGGCACGGTGTTGGGAAACGATTGCGCAAAATTGCGGTAACGCGGGTATTCCAGAATCCGAAATTGGGTGAACTCATACGGGCTGAAATTCGTCTGATAGTAGTCGAGGCCGGCCTTGGCGCTGGCCAACATCTCATCCACGTTGTACGGATGCGCCGGGTCGTAGTCCACCTCGAGGTTCACCGGGCGGCCCGGTCCAGTGTACGTATCTTTGCGCGTCGCGTAGCGCCCGGACAGGTAAGCGAAGAAGTCGAGCATGTGCGTGGAGCCCATGCTGTACTCGTAGTACCGCCGTCCGTCTTTCTCCCATTGGCGCTGCAGGTACCCGGGCGCGATCGCGATCTGGTCGTTCGACGTGCTCACGACCGTGTGATAGGTGATCCAGTCGGAGTTGGGAGTGAACAGATTCATACGTGAGTGCAGCGAGTCGCCGCGCGCCGCCATTTGCATCAGGGGCCCAAGGTGCTCCTCGCGGCGGCGGCGCGGGTCGTCGATCTCGAAGCCCGGGTCGTAGCCGACAAGCGGGAAATAGCCGGCGTCGAAGAAGGTTCCGTTCTCGGCAAACTCCGGGAGCTCGTGTCCGTCGCGGAAACCGCGTGACGCGTGGGCGACGTCGAAGGTGAGCGTGAGCGCCTCGCCCGGCGCCAGCGGCCGCTCCAGCTCGTAGACCGAGTACAGGTCGCGCGGCGCGCGCGTCACCAGATGGAACGGCCGATCGAAGCGGACATTCGTGACCGACTGCTGCTCGTCGGTGAGATGAATCCGCGGAATCGGCTCGCCACTCTTGTTTTGTAGCGTGAAGCGGCCGGTGCCGTCGAACGATCGGCGGTCCGGATAGATGTTCACCGCCGCGTCGACCGCGGTGACTTTGGGCTGGGGCAGCAGCTCGAACTGCTTGAACCCCCGCTCGTAGTCGGCCTGGATGTGCCGGCGATCCGGCGCCGAGAGG
>JBIOHX010000225.1:0-6564 GCA_044449465.1 Gemmatimonadales bacterium
ACGTGCGGCATTCTCGGGCTGCACACCGCGGGCTTTCATCCTGAGACGCTCGTGCTCGTCGTCTCGCCGTCTCAGAAGCAGTCGGGCGAATTGCATCGCACGATCACGAGCCTCTACGAGACGGCGCGGGCGAACGGCGCCGCGTTGCCCGATGTCGAGCAATCGTCCGCGCTCCGCACGGAATTCACCAACGGCTCACGCATCGTGGCCTTGCCGGGGAGTGAAGCGACGGTGCGCGGCTACCCGGCCGCCTCGCTCGTGCTGATCGACGAGGCGAGCCGCGTCACGGACGAGTTGGTCGCGGCGATTCAGCCGACGCTCGCCACCACGAACGGCCGACTGATCGCGCTCAGCACGCCCTGCGGGAAACGGGGATTTTTCTGGCGTGAATGGAATGGCGGCATCGGCTGGGAGCGCACCGAGGTGCCCGTCACCGACTGCCCGCGCATCGAGCAGGCGTTCCTCGACGACCAGCGCCACCAACTCGGCGAGTGGACCTATGGAGCTGAGTACCTCTGCAGGTTCTATGATGCCGAGACGAGCGTCTTTTCGTCCGACCTCATCACGCGCGCCTTGTCCGACGCCTTCGAACCCTTCCTCTCCTCGGCCCTGTAACAACTATGTGGCTCAACGATTCGGAGTATGACGCGGGATACGTGTCCGCGAAGCACCGCCCGCCGACGCCGGCGCGGACGATCGTCTCCGTCGATCTCGGGATGGCGATTGATCCGACCGCGATCAGCATTCTCGAAATCACGACGCGCGGCACGATCCGCGACCGCTACTACGCGGCGCCCGACGACGCGCGCGGGGCCTTGATGGCGCCGCCGCTCGCGTGGTTCGATACGCGGCCCGGTGGCTCCGGGGGACTCCGGGAGACCGGGCGGCCCGTGTTCGTCGACGTCGGCTACTTGGAGCGCCTGCCGCTTCGCGTGGCCTATCCCGATCAGGTGGCGCACGTCGCGGGCCTCATGCGGCATCCACGCTTTCGGAACGCGACGCTCGTCGTCGACTCGACGGGCGTCGGAAAGCCGGTCACGCAGATGTTCGAGCGCGCCGGACTCAAGCCTGTTGGCGTCACGATCACGGCCGGCGCTGGGGAGTCCCGCGACCCGGACAACGCCCGAGACTTTCGCGTGTCCAAGCTCATGCTCGTGAGCCGGCTCCAAGCCGCGCTGCACGAAGGCGTATTGCGGATCCAGAAGACGTTGCCGGACGCCTCGGCGCTCGTGGCCGAGTTGAACAATTTTCGCGGTATCTTCACCGATTCGGGCGCCGCCCGGTTTGGCGCGCGTGAGGGCGCGCACGATGACATGGTGTTGTCGCTCGCGATCGGAAATTGGTACGCCACGCGCGAGTTTGGCGCGTCGAGCTGGGGCACCTACGTGATCTGAGGCGTTGGGGTCCCCTTGGGGTCCCCCCGCCCATGCGGTATCACGCGCGAACGGCGCGAACGGGCCGGGAGGTTGCAGGTTACAACCCGTGCAATAGCACCACTTAGCGCGAATGGCTGCGCGTGCGCGACCCGCTCGGTTGGACTTAAAATCCCTTTCCCGCAAGGGAGTGCCGGTTCGAGTCCGGCTCCGGGTATGGCGCGGACCGAGCCCCGGTCCGGACGCTCAAACGCTTAGGACACGAGCTCGGGTTTCGCGGCCGCCAGCACCACGAGGGCGCCGAGCTCTTCGTCGGACAGATGGGCCCAGCCGGTCGGGATCGGCGCCAACCGGATGGTCTGGCTCGAGGCCTGAAAGGCGAGCCAGCCGTCGCGCAGCGCATGCGGAATCACCACTCGGAACTCGCCCGCGCCGCGCCGATCGTCGGTGGACGCGCCGGCGCGGGACGTGTTCATGCGCCGCTCGACAGCGAGCGGGTGAACTTCCCACGCTTCCCATGCCCGGCCTTCGGAATCCGTGAACCGCCGATACGCCATGTCGACCGCACCAGAGAGGTGGACCGAGCGGCCCACATGAGCAAAAGGTACGCCTGCCGCTCGTCCGGCAGGCGTACCCTCGCATGCGTCAGGGCTCTTTAGACTTCTCGAACCGGTCGACTCGACGCCGGTCAGAAGGGGAGTTCGGCCGACTCGCCCAGCGCGAGACTCGGCTCCGCCGACGTGTCGGACAGGTCGTCGGCCTTAGATGCCTCGCCCGATTTGCGTGGTGGCCAGATCACGCCATCGCACGACCGGCTGCGGCACTTGTAATCTGGCGCCTTGGGATTCCGCTTGGAGACTCGGTTGTCCCACATCCGCCCACCACACTTCGGGCAGGCCGGCTCATCGAGTGCGAGCGGGCCCGTCGCTCGAGGCACGGCCGGGTCGCCGGCCGTGGTCTCGTCAGTCGGCGCGACATCGGCGTCGCGGAGATTCGACTCACTGCGCCCGCTGCGTTCACTGCGTTCGCCACGTTCGGCGCGGGCGAGGCGGCGGGTATATACGGCGGCCGGATCTTCGAGGGGCCGAGCGTACTTCCCGTCGCCGTCGACCTGTACCCAGTTCTGCTCGTACGCGTAGAGCTCGTGCGCGATGCCGAAGCGAACGGCCGCGCGCTTGAACGCGTCGGTCGCCGCCTGCTTATAGTCGCGCCCGGTTCCGACGTCCTCCCGAATGACGCCAAGTACCTGCAATCGCGACTTGAACGAACAGCTCGGTTCGTCGTCCTCGTCGCGCGCCAGCGTTGGCAGCAGCTCGAGAGTCAAGTCCCACTCGCCGGGCACCACGCCGTCGAGCCGCTCGCGAACGGTGTTGGCGTCGACGTACGCCACGAAGCGGGCAAAGAACTTTCCATCGCGCTGTACGGGGCGGCCGTCCTGCCGCCAGGAGATCACGGCGCCGGCCAGAGGGGCCGACAGTTGCGTCCACACATCGATGCGTTCAGCGGTCGATTCATGTCGTGCGATCATGCTCTCATCCTTCCGGGTTGATTCGGTCCAAGTGTGATCGTGCGTCCGTCGGTCAACGCGCTCGCTGCTTTCGCTCTGCGGGCTTGGAGCGCTTGCCGAACCTTCGTGCGTGCGAAACCGCGGGGCAGTCGGCACTGTGTTCGCAGTACCATCCATGGCGGTCGAAGAAGACGAGGTGCGCACGAGCTCCCGCGTCGTTCGTCTCGTTCACCCGAAACAGGCGCTCGACCGAGGTCTTCGTTCCGCAAACGCGCTGTGGATCGAGCTGCTCGACATCGAACCGTGACGGCTCAGGCCGTTTACCCTTTGCCTTCGCAGTCACCTTGCCTCGGTTCTTCTTGACTTCGCCACGCCTAACAGGCCCCGCTTTATTGACTTTGCCCACCCACGCTCCTCGGTTAATCGTTTCGATAATACACCGTTTTTCGGGATCTGTTCGGTGACAGAAATGTAGTCTTTTGTCACCTGAGATCAATGGACTAGGTTTGCCCCATGACCGACGTCGTCGCGCTCGCCGCCGAGCTTCTCGCCCTCGATTCGTCGACCGGAGCCGAAACAGGCGCGGTGGATTTCGTATCGAAGTGGTTGGTCGCGCGGGGTTGGAATGTCTCGCTGCAAGAAGTCTCACGAGGCCGCGCCAACATCTGGGCGTCGCGCGCCGGGGGCGGCGTCACCTTCTCGACCCATCTCGACACCGTTCCGCCGTATGTCGCCCCCAAGCTCAACGGCGCACGTTTGCAAGGCCGCGGCGCTTGCGATGCCAAGGGCATCGCCGCCGCGATGCTCGTCGCCGCGGACAACCTCGCTTCGAGCGGCGAGCAGCGTATCGACCTGCTCTTCGTCGTCGGGGAAGAGAAGGGCTCCGACGGAGCGCGCGCGGCGAACCGCCTCTCGCCCACGAGCCGATTCTTGGTGAATGGCGAGCCTACGGAAAGCAAGTTGGCAAGCGGTGCAAAAGGCTCGCTGCGCGTCATGGTGCGCACTACCGGCCGCGCGGCGCACTCTGCCTATCCGCATCTCGGTGCGTCGGCGATCACGCCAATGCTCGCTCTGTTGCCGACGCTCGACTCGCTGCACCTGCCGATCGACGAAACGCTCGGCGCCACGACGTACAACATCGGTACGCTGCACGCCGGCACCGAGGCCAACATCGTCCCCGCGGCCGCCGAGGCCGAGGTGATGTTTCGGCTCGTGGGCGACGTCGCGCCACTCAAGCAGCAGATCGAGCGGTGGGCCAAAGGCCGCGCGGAGCTCGAGTTCGGTTCGTACATTCCGACGCAGCGCTTTCAGACGATTCCCGGGTTCGAGGTCGCACCGGTGGCGTATACGTCCGACATTCCGCTGCTGACCAAGTGGGGCGCCCCTCTACTGTTCGGCCCCGGCTCGATTCACGTCGCACACACCCCCGACGAGTTCATCGACGTCGGCGAGCTGCGCACGGCGGTCGGTGCGTATGAGCGCATCGTCCGCACCCTGCTCAGCACATGACGACACTCGACCGACCGGGCCCGACGCGCCGCCGCGTCGCCGTGCTCGGCGCTACAGGCGCCGTCGGCCAAGCATTCATCCGACTACTGGTCGATCATCCCTGGTTCGAGCTGGCCGAAGTGGCCGCGTCAGAACGTTCGGCGGGGAAGCCGTACGCAGAGGCTGCAAAGTGGATCGGCGGCAGCGAGCTGCCGCCGAGCGTCGCCGGAATGACGGTGCGCGCGTGCGCCCCCGCCGAGATCACGGCCGACGTGGTCTTTTCGGCGCTCGATTCATCGGTGGCGGGCGACGCGGAACCGGCGTTCGCCCGCGCCGGCAAGATGGTTCTGACCAACGCCAAGAACCACCGCATGGCGCCCGACGTGCCCTTGGTCATCGCCGAAGTGAACCCGTCGCACCTGCGCGTGCTCGACGAACAGCGTCGCGCTCGTGGGTGGACCGGAGGCATCGTCGCCAACGGCAATTGCGCCTCGATCGTTGCCGCACTGGCCTTGGCGCCGATCCAGCAGCGATTCGGGATCTCGAAGGTCGTCGCGATGACGATGCAGGCCGTGTCGGGCGCGGGTTACCCCGGCGTTCCGTCGCTCGACATCCTTGGCAACGTAATTCCGTACATCGCGGACGAAGAGGCGAAAGTCGAGACCGAAATCCAGAAGTTCCTCGGGTCGGTCGACGGCGCGGCAATTCGCTCGGGCACCTTCGCCGTAAGCGCACACACAAACCGTGTCGCCGTCGAGCACGGGCACACCATCTGCCTCTCGGTCGAGCTCGTGAAGAAAGCCGACGCGGCCACGGTGGAGGGCGCGATCCGCGATTGGCGCGGCGACGAGTCGGCCCGCGGGCTGCCGAGCTCGCCCGACCGCCCGATCGTCGTAAGCGACCGGCCCGACGGCCCCCAGCCCCGGCGCCAAGCCGACATGGGCAATGGCATGACGGTCGTCGTCGGCCGCGTGCGCACGGATCCGGTGTTCGACGTCAAGCTCGTCGCGATGGGACACAACGTCATCCGCGGCGCCGCCGGCGCGTCGGTGCTCAACGCCGAGCTGATGCTGCACTGCGGCCTGCTCGGCGCGTCGTGATCGTCCTCAAGTTCGGCGGTACGTCGGTCGCCGACGCCAACGCGATCAGACGGACGGCCGGAATCGTCGCCAGCCGGGTCGATCGCGGTGCGATCGTCGTGGTGTCGGCGCTCGGCGGCGTCACCAACGCCCTGATCGCGCTGGCCGAGCAGGCGGCGAAGGGACACCTGATCGGCGCCATCCGGGCCGTGGAGGAGTTGCGCGAGCGACATCTTGCCCAAGCCGAAGAGCTGCTCGGCGCGACCGAGCTCGCCGCAGAAACTTGCGCCGAGCTGAGCATGATGTGCGACGAGCTCGCGCACCTAGCGGAAGCGCTGACGACGCTCGGCGATCTCACGCCTCGGAGTCTCGATACGATCGCCGCGGCGGGGGAACGCATGTCGTCGCTCCTGTGCGTGGCGGCTTTCCGTGCCGCGGGCCTTCCCGCGGTGCACGTCGACGCCTGCCAAGTCATGATCACCGATGCGACGTTCACGCGCGCCGAGCCGCAGCCGGATGCGATCGCCGACGCGTGCCGTGCGTCGGTCATTCCCGAGGTGCGCGCCGGGCGCGTACCAGTGCTGGGCGGATTCATCGGGTCGGCGCACCGGACCGGCGTGACGACGACCCTTGGCCGCGGCGGCGGCGATTACAGCGCCTCGCTGTTCGGCGCGGCGGTGCAGGCGGAGGCGATCGAGATCTGGACCGACGTCGACGGCATGCTCACGGCAGACCCGCGGGTGGTGCCCGACGCGCGCCTGATCGAGCGCATCGGCTTCGACGAGGCGTCCGAGCTCGCGTCGTTCGGCGCCAAAGTCCTTCACCCGAACACGATCGCGCCCGCCGTTCGGCTCGGTATTCCGGTATATGTATTGAACTCACATCGTCCGGCGGGCAGCGGCACCAAGATCACGTTCGATGCGCCGCGCCGTCCGGTGACCGCGATCGCCGGAAAGGGCGGCGTGACGCTCCTCAAGGTCGGTTCGCCGCGGATGCTGCTGACGGAGGGGTTCCTGCGCTCCTTGTTCGAGATTTTTGAACGCCACCGCACCTCAGTCGACGTGGTTGCCACCTCCGAGGTATCGGTGTCGCTGACGGTCGACGACCCGTCTCGCCT
>JBIOHX010000226.1:0-6434 GCA_044449465.1 Gemmatimonadales bacterium
AGGGCGAGGCCGAGCGATGCGGCGGCGATCAATGCGCGCGGATTGACGATCCGGGTCATGGGCACGATCCGGTGGGGGTGGTGGGGCGGTGGGTCTCCGCGTCTAGTATGTCGCGGGCGCAGGCGTCCGCCAACGCCCCTGGGACGACCCGGCTGATACATTCATCCGGGATGCGACTGAAGCGACTCGAGCACTGGTGGCGGCGGCTCTGGATTCGCCTGCTCGTCCGCGTCATGCGCCGGCCGCCAGAGGCCGCCCCGGATTGGAACGCGCGCCCGATGCGCGTGCTCTTCCTGCGGCATGACCGAGCGGGCGACATGATCCTATCGACCGGAGTCATGCGCGCGATCGCGCGGTCGTACGCCACGATCACGATGGACGTGCTCGCCTCGCCGGCCAACGCGCCGATTCTCGGCGGCGCCGACTACGTCGGCGACGTCGTCGTGTTCGACAAGCGCCGGCTGTCGACTTATCTGCCGACGATGCGCCGGCTCCGGCGCGCGCGGTACGACGCGGTGATCGACTGCATGATCACGGCGCCGTCGGTGACCACGCTCCTGCTGGTCGCCGCCAGCGGCGCGCCGCAACGCGTCGGGATCGCGGGGCGCGGCAACGACGACGCGTTAACCATCACCGTTCCTGCCGAATCGCGGCCCGAAGCGCAGATGGTCGATCTGCTCGCCGCGCTCGCCGCAGCGTTCGGCGTCGATCCGCGCTCGATCGATCGTCGACCGACGATCGCACTCACCGACGCCGAGCGCGCGCACGCCGACTCGGGATGGAGCGACGTGTGGGACGACGTATCGTCCCGGCGCGGGCCGCGCGTACTCGTCAACGTGTCCGCCGGCACGACGGCACGCCGTTGGCCGCCAGAACGGTACGCGGCGGTGATGGAACACCTGCACTCGCTCGATCGCTCGGCAATTTTCCGCGTCATCGCCGCGCCGTTTGAGGCGGACCTCGGGCAGTACGTTGCAGAACGGGCTGGCGGTCGGTTCATCGCGACGCCGAGCATTCGCGATGCGTTCGCGCTCGTCGCGACGGCGGATTTCGTGTTCACGCCCGACACGAGCATCGCCCACGCCGCGTCGGCGTTCGACACGCCGTGTGTCGCGCTGTACCTGCGCGGCACCGCCGAGCGCTGGGGACTCTACGATGGCGTCGGCGCGAGCTTCGAACACTCGGCTGCGACGCTCGACGATCTGTCGGTCGAAGCCGTGCTGCCGGCAATCGACTCGGTCTGGGAGGCGCGCGTCGTCAGCCGCCGCGCGTGACGAGCCGCCGCACCAACGATTCGAGCGACGCGGCATCGGGCGCGCTTCCCTGCGCCATGCGCGGGGAGCCGCCGCCGCGTCCACCGGCCGCCGCGAGCTCCGCCTTGAGCAGCTTGCCGGCGTCGACAGCGGAGTCTTCGGACGCCGCGACGAGCACCGAGGGCGGCGACGCGAGCGCGCCGACGACGACGCATTTCGGGAGCGCGAGCGCGGACTGCGCGACGGCCTTGATCTCGTCCATCGAGCCGACGTCGCGCAGCACGATCGTGCGGATGCCGTCGGCGTCGGGCGACGCGGCATCGTATCGCTCGCGGGCGCGGAACGCGGCGAGCTCCTTTTCCAGCTTCCGGCGCGAATTGTCGCCTTCTTTGAGACGCTCGGCCTGACCGCCGACGAGGTTGGCCGCGTCGTCGAGCGACGCGGAGAGCGAGGTTGCAATGCGGCTCAGCGACTCGAAGTCGCGGCGGGCGCGGTGCACGGCTCGACCACCGCACACGAAGCCGACACGCGTCGCGTCGCGCACGCGTTCCGATGAACGCAGGAGCATTGGGCCGATCTCGGCGGTGGTGCGCACGTGCGTGCCGCCGCAGGCGCTCCGGTCCAGGCCGTCGATCGACACGATGCGCAAGGTGCCCGAGCGGTCGGAGGCTTTGCGGAGCCCGGTTGCCGCGCCAGCGTCCTCGAACGACACGATCACGGGTCGCGCCTCGGAAACGATCGCGTTGACCCGCTCCTCGGCGGCGACGATCTGATTGTGCGTCACCAGCTCGGCGTCGACGTCAAGCGTGGAGGCGTCCGGCCCGAAGTGCACGCTCACGGTCTTGAACCCGAACAAATCCTCGAAGATCGCGGACAAAAGATGCTGGCCGGTGTGCTGCTGCATATAGTCGAAACGGCGCGTCCAGTCGATCAGGCCGGCGACGAGGGGGGCGGGGTCGGGCAGGGTCGAACGAAGCACATGCGCGATGCGCTCGCCTTCGTCGACGACGTCGACGACATCGATTCCACCGAGGGTGCCGAGGTCGTGCGGCTGCCCGCCCGAAGTCGGGTAGAAGGCCGTCTCGTCGAGGTAGACGCGCAAGCGATCGTCGCTCTCGGCCGCGACGCACGACGTGAATGCGGCGAGGTAGGCATTCGTGTAGTAGAGTCGGCGGGTCACGCGGAGCGCGCGGTTAGAGTCCGACTCCGAAGTCGAACGCGACGAGCCATTTTCTCGAGCCCGACGGGCCGGTGACGGAGTGAAACAGGCCGACGCGAGGACCGACGAAGACGATCGGCCAGAGAAGCAGTTCGCCGCCGAGGTAGGTCACGTTCTGCTTCGCCACCCACGGGTCGTCCCAGGTGCGCAGCAGCGACCCGGCGATGCCGAAGCCGGACCCGAAGCTGCCATATCCCTTGTCCACGTACGCGATCGACGCGCGCCCGCCGGCAAGGCCGGGCTCGGCGAAGAGCGCGACGTTGCGCGAGTGGTCCCTCCGCGCCGACTGCCAATCTTCTCCGAGGACGACGCCGAGCGCGGCCGAGGCTTTCTGCGGCTCGCCGGCATGGACGCCCCAGGCGGGGAGAATGTGGGTGCGCCGCGCCGTATCCGGTCCGGCGCAGCCACGACACCGTTGAGCGTTCGCGCACGCCGGAATGCTCATCAGCAAAACAACAGCGACGAAGGCTCTCATGGCGCGGCGGTGCACGGAGTGACGACGGTTCGCTCGCGAAAGCGCGTGTCGACCGCGAGCGTGGGCAGGCGCGCGAGGTCGACGGGCTGCGTGACGACGGCAAGCACGGGGCAGCCGGCGCCCGGGCTCGTGCGCCGGACCGCCACCTCGAGTCCCGACGAATCGCGCTCCGCGCCCTCGATGACGATGTCGTACCCAGCCGTCGGTCGCGCGCCGAGACCGGCGACGACGACCATCTCCCGCCCGAAGTCGACGGGCGGCAAAGGCGGCGGGGGAATGAACGGGCGGTTGAGCTGCGTCCAGAGCTGGCGCCAGGAGGCCGAGTCGCGCACGACGACACGCGTCGAGTCAGCGATGCCGCTGTACGCGCTGTAGGCGTGGTCTCCGTCGCGAAGCCGGTCGATTGGCACCGGCTCGGCGTGGTCGGCGCTCTTGTTCTGCGCGCCGGCTGGTGCGGGCGCGAGGGAGAAGAAGCCGGCGACAGCCGCGGCCCCGACCAGCGTGCGCGTGGCGGCGAGGGGCGTCATACGTCGGGCGCTCGTCCGAATTGGAATCGCGGCCAGTGCTCACGCGGTACGCTCCGAATGCCGAGCGCGAGGACGCCGCACGAGAGGAACGCGATCGCCGAGAGCTCGAAGAGCAGGCTGCGGCTGGCGTTGATCGCCGCCGTGCGCTTGGCCTCGAATTCAAGCGATGCCTGGAGAATGTTCACGGCTTGCTTCTCGCTGAACGGCTTCTGGCCGCGGGCGACGGCGGCGATGAAATCGCTCCGGCTGCGCCACGAGGCCGCGCTATCGACGAGATAGTGGAGCTGATACGCCGTGTAGGCGACGCCGCCGGCCACGAACAGGAGCACGATTGCCGGCGCAATGAGGAGCAGCTTGCGGTCGAGTCGCACTCAGACAATTAAGCACAAATGCACCTGTGGCGCAGCGAACAGCCGCACCGGAAGCGTGCTGCAGCCAACGCCGCGGCTGACGAGCAAGCGGCGCGTGCCGTCAGCCGCCAAGGCGTAGTCGCCGCCGTAGTACTGATGGTTGAATTTCCCGTCCGGGATGAACACCGGCGTCCCCCAGGGCAATACCACTTGCCCACCGTGCGTGTGGCCGCAGAGGGCGAGGTCAAACTCGCGGTCTCCGATGTCGCGAAGTGCCTCCGGCGCGTGCATGAGGACGATGCGCCGTCCGGGCGCGTCGTCCATGGCCGCGTCGGCGCGAGGGTCGCCATAGCGCGAATCGTCGAGGCCGCAGATGGTCAGGTCATCGAACGGCGCAGCGAGCGACACCCACCGATTGGTGATGAGCTCGACCCCGGCCTGCTCGAGCGCCGCGGCCACCTGCGGGTGGTTCGCGCGCAGGTCGTGATTGCCGAGCACGCCAAGCTTGCCGAGGGGCGCGCGAATGCGCTCGATGTGCGGAGCGAGTCGCGCGATGTCGTTGGCGCGGACCGACACGAAATCGCCGCCGAGGAGGAGCAGGTCAGGCTCCAGCGCGATCAGCGCGTCGGCCGCGCGCTCGAGCGCACGAGCGCTGGTCGTTGGGCCGGCGTGAAAATCGGAGGCGAAGGCGATGCGGAGCGGCGGGCGCGCGGCGGCGCCGGCGGGCCGAGGCACGCGCACCGTCATTGTGTCGACGCGCAGCCGGCCTTGTAGTCCGAGGTAGTACGACATGCTCGCCGCCCAATTGCCTGGTCGGAAGATGCCGTCGAGCGTGAGCTCGAGCGTGCGTCTGGTGCGGGCGAGACGACGGTCGCGAACGAAGGTCCGCCGGTCGACGGCGGCGGTCATTCGTCGGCGGACTCCTCCGATCCGATCTCGAACACGCTGCCGCCGCGCTTGGCCGCCGCCGGCTTTTTTTTCGGCCGACCGCCCCGGCCTTTGGCCGCGTTGGCCTCGAGCAGCGCGAGATACTCGCGCCGGGCCGCGGCGAATGCCTGGCTCTCGAGCTGGGTGCGCTGTGCTCGTGCCGCTTTCTCGCGGCGGTAGTGCTCGCGGGCTGCGACTGCCGCGTCCGACTTCCGGTGGTGGATCGGCGCCGCGACGGCGCCGGTCGTCTTTGCCCTGCCCTTCTTCGACTTCATCAATTCGTGATCCTGAGACCAACGGGCGGCGCCATGCTACATACCGGCGGGTGCGCGCGCGCCAGTCGCGACACCGGTGACCGTGACCGTCGCAAGAGCGACGTGGGTCGTGTCGAATGAGTACCGCGCGGTGACCGTCGCTGTTCCAGGAGCGACGGCCGTGGCCACTCCCGCGGGCGAGACCGCGACGACCGACGGATTGAGCGAGCTCCACTCGACCTGGCTTTGCAGCGTGAGCGGAGCGTTGGTCCCGAATTGAAACGCGGCGCCCACGCCGAGCTGGATGGTGGATGGTGTGATGACGAGCGCGGAGGTCGACGGGTTGCCACCGCCGCGGCTCGTGTCGGTGCCGACGGGGCCGCCGAGTCCGGCGATCGTCGGAACGACCGCTTGATCGCAGGCCGCAAAGGCGGCCGCGGCAGATGTGGCGACCGCAAGCAGAATGAGACGATGCATGATCATGCCTCGAAGATGGACAGGAATCGTGCCGCTACCGCTAAGAAATCCACACCCCCTATGCGGCCACGGCTGTGACACACGACCTTGATGTAGTATTTCTCCAAAGCGAATCACTCCGGTCCGCCGAAAAACGGTCAGCATGCCCGACGCCGACGTCATACTCGTGATCGATGACGAGCCGCAGATTCGTCGCGCCGTGCGCGACGCGTTGCGCGACGTCACGGTTCGTGTCGACGAAGCGGCGAACGGGAGCGCCGGCGTCGACGCCGCCGCGACCGGACGTCCCGATCTGGTGGTGCTCGATCTCGGATTGCCGGACATGCCGGGCGTGGATGTATGCCGCGAGATTCGCCGACGTTCCGCGGTGCCGATCATCGTGCTGTCGGCGCGCCATTCCGAGCATGAGAAGGTGGACCTGCTCAACGCGGGCGCCGACGACTACGTCACCAAGCCGTTCAGCGTGCCGGAGCTGGCGGCGCGGGCCAAGGCGCAGATCCGCCGCGCCCGCACCTTCGCCAGCGCCGGGGCGTCGGGCCCGGTGGCAATCGGCGGGCTGGTGGTCGACACGGTGACGCGGCGGGTGTCCCGCGAGGGTGCGCAGATTCACCTCACGCCGATCGAGTGGCAGATTCTGGCCACGCTGCTCGCGGCGGCGGGGCGGACGCTCACCCACCAGCAGATCTTCGACGCGGTGTGGGGTCGCGAATTCGGCAGCCCGCAGCAATACTTGCGCGTGCACATCACCAATCTTCGGCGCAAGATCGAACTCGACCCGGCCAGCCCGCAGATCATCATCACCGAGCCCGGCGTCGGGTACCGCGTCGACCAACCGCGCTAGCGGACGCGGCGCGGCATGGCACGACGCGGAACGGCGGTCATCTGGGCGGGGTGGATCGCGGCGACGGTCCTGGCGACCGTGCTCATGGCGAGCGCGCGCGGCGCGTTCGAC
>JBIOHX010000227.1:0-6392 GCA_044449465.1 Gemmatimonadales bacterium
GTCGTTGATGGCGCTCACGCTCGCGGTGGGCTTCGTGGTCGACGACGCGATCGTTATGCTGGAGAACAACGTCCGGCACAATGAGATGGGAAAGCCGCCGATGCGCGCCGCGATCGACGGCGCGGCTGAAGTTGGCTTCACGATCATCTCGATGACGATCTCGCTCACCGCGGTGTTCATCCCGATTCTGTTCCTCGGCGGCATCGTCGGGCGGCTGTTCCACGAGTTCGCCGTTACGATTGCCGTGTCGATCCTGGTGTCGGGCTTCGTGTCGCTCACGCTCACGCCGATGCTGTCGAGCCGGTTCTTGCGGCCCCACTCGACGGAGAAGCACGGACGTGCGTACGAGATCACCGAGGCCGGCTACGAATGGCTGGTGAAACGCTACGAGTCGAGCCTCCTCCGGGTGATGGGGCACCGGCGCCTCGCGATGGCCTTCTCCGCCGTCATCCTCGCCGGCACGGTCGGACTGTTCATGATCGTGCCGAAGGGTTTCCTGCCGAGCGAAGACATCGGGCAGCTTCTCGTCACGACGGAAGCGGCGGAAGGGACGTCGTTCGACGAGATGGTGGTGCACCAGCGCCAGATCGCGGCGATCGTGCAGCAGGACACGAACGTCAGCAACTTCATGTCGTCCGTCGGCAGCGGCGGCGGCGTCTCGTCGACGAATCAGGGGCGTTTGTTCATCGGTCTCAAGCCGTTTGGTACGCGCCTGAGCGTCGACGACATCATCAAAGAGCTGCGGCCAAAGCTCTCGAAAGTGCCGGGCGTCGTCGCGTACATGCAGAACCCGCCAACCATCCAGATTGGCGGCCGCGTGTCGAAGAGCCTGTATCAGTTCGCCATGCAGAGCTCAGACATCGCGACGTTGTATCCGGCGGCACAGCGTCTGATCGACGAATCGCGCAATTCGCCGCTTTTGCAAGACGTGACCAGCGACCTTCAGCTCGGCAATCCGCAGGCGAGCGTGACGATCGACCGCGAGCGCGCCTCGTCGCTCGGCGTGACGGCCGAGCAGATCGAAACCGCGCTGTACGACGCGTACGGCTCGCGGCAAGTGTCGACGATCTATACGCCGAACAACGAGTACTGGGTGGTGATGGAGCTTCTGCCACAGTACCAGCGAGACCTGTCGGCGCTGAACATGTTGTACATTCGCGCTAATACCGGCTCGCTGGTGCCGTTGAGCGCCGTGGCGAGCGTGACACAGACGGCGGGCGCGCTGAGCGTGAACCACTCCGGCCAGCTGCCGTCGGTGACGTTGTCGTTCAACCTCCACCCCGGCGTGTCGCTCGGCGCCGCTACGGCAGAGGTGCAGCGCATCGCCAACCGCACGCTGCCGTCAACGATCAGCACCGCGTTCTCCGGAACGGCGCAAGCGTTCCAATCGACGCAAGCGGGGCTGCTCGCCCTGCTCGGTATCGCGATCTTCGTCATCTACGTCGTGCTTGGCGTGCTGTACGAGAGCTTCATTCACCCCATCACCATTCTGTCGGGGTTGCCGTTCGCGGCGTTCGGCGCGTTGCTCACGTTATATCTGTTCGGCATCGATCTGAGCGTCTACGCGTTCGTCGGCATCATCCTGCTCGTCGGGCTCGTGAAGAAGAACGCGATCATGATGATCGACTTCGCGCTCGAGGCGGAGCGGTCGGAGGGGCGCGCGCCGGCCGACGCGATCGTGCACGCCTGTCTGATTCGCTTTCGGCCGATCATGATGACGACGATGGCCGCGCTGGTGGGCACGCTGCCGATCGCGGTGTCGCACGGTGCCGGCGCCGAATCGCGCCGGCCGCTCGGCGTCGCGGTGGTCGGGGGACTCGCGTTCTCGCAGGTCATCACGCTCTACGTAACGCCGGTGTTCTATACGTACATGGACGCGTTGAGTCGTCGCATTGGAGCGCGGCTGTCCGGGCTCGGCCGCCGTCATGGCGAGCCGGTGCCGGCGCCGTCACCGGCGCTGGCGATGGAGCCGGCGATCGTGAAGTCGGCCGGCGACGCGGCGGACTGACATGCCCTGCCTGCTCGCGCTGATCGCGCTCGCCACGCCGCGGCTGGTCATCATCCTGTTGTGGCTGTTCAGCACCTGGTTCAAAGGCGTCTACCCGACAGTGGTGCTGCCGGTGCTCGGCTTCATCTTCCTCCCGACGACGCTGCTCTGGTACACGGCGGTCCAACAGTGGTGGCATGGCGTCTGGTCCTTCTGGCCGATCGTCGGAATCGTGATCGCCTTGCTCATCGACGTATCGCCGGCGAGTCACCGCCGACGCCGGCGGGAATAACGCCGCTTCGCCGCGAGTCTGGTTTCGGGACGGGATCGCGGATCCCACGGGACCTCAGCGGCGCGCGTTGGAGGGCGATGGCTCAGCAAGACATCGAACGATTCGAGCGGGTCGTGCTGCCGCATCTCGACGATGCATACACGCTCGCGCGCTATCTCCTGCGCGACGAGCACGACGCGCAGGACGTCGTGCAGGACGCCGCCCTGCGCGCGCTGCGCCACTTCGACGGCTACCGCGAGGGGGACGCGCGCGCCTGGCTGCTCGCGATCGTGCGCAACTGCTGCCTCACCTGGCAACGCCGGCATCGGTCCGAGCGGATCGGCCTGTCGCTGGGAGAGGGCGCGTCGTCAATCGCGTCGGACGGCCCGGCGACGGACGCCGGGGCGATCCGGCGATCGGAGCGGGCGCTGCTCGAGCGAGCGCTGGGCGAGCTCCCGCCGGAATTTCGCGAGGTGATCGTGTTGCGCGAGGTGCAAGAACTGTCGTATCGCGAGATCAGCGACGTCGTCGGCGTGCCAATCGGCACGGTGATGTCGCGCTTGGCGCGCGGGCGACGGCGGCTGGCTGCCGCGCTGGGTGCGAGCGTGCAGGAGGCGGGATGACGATGCGTTGTGCCGACTGCCGACCGCTGATCGACGCCCTCGTCGATCGCGAGCTACCGCCCGACGAGGAGCGCGAGCTCCGCGCTCACATCGAAGGCTGCGCCGACTGCGCGCGCGAGTTGAACCTCATCGCCGGCGTGAGTCGCATGGCTCGGGAGGGCCTCGTGCGTCATCAAGCACCGGATGTGCTCAAAGCGAGAATTCGCGCCGCGGTCAGCGGCACGACCGGGTCGCCGACCGACGAAAGCGCGGCGCCGCACCGGCGGTCACGTGTGCCGCTCGCCGTGGCCGGTCTCCTCATAGCGGTAGCGAGCAGCGCGCTCACCTTCGCGGCGCTGCGGCGCGGGCCGGCGCGCGCGCTAGAGACCGAGCTGCTGGCGAGCCATATCCGCTCGCTGATGCCGGGCCATCTCATCGATGTCGCGTCGACCGACCAGCATCAGGTCAAGCCGTGGTTCAACGGGCGGCTCGATCTCTCGCCCGCGGTTCCCAATCTGGATTCGCTCGGCTTCCCGCTGCTCGGCGGGCGGTTGGACTACGTGGACGGCCGGCGCGTCGCCGTCGTGGTGTACGGCCGGCGGCAGCACGTGATCAACGTGTACTCATGGCCGGCCGGAGAGCACGAGGCGCCGCGGACCGCCGCGGCGCAGGGCTACAATCTCGCGGAGTGGGAGACGGGAGGCATCGAGTACTGGGCAGTTTCCGACGTCAACCGCCCAGAGCTCGACGGGTTCATCGCGCGCTTCCGCGACCTCAGCGGACGCTGATCGCCCCCTGCATCTTCGGATGCAGCGCGCAGAAGTACCTGTACGTCCCAGCGCCGATCAGCTTGGTGCTGTAGCGCGCGTCGGTGTCGAGAATCTTCGACTGCGCGAACCGGTGGTCGGCGCTCGCGATGAGATGCGGCACGTCGTCCCGATTGATCCAGGTCACCGTTGTCCCGCGGCTGACCGTGAGCGCGGCGGGCGCGAAGGCGAAGTTGTCGATCGCGATCTCGTTCGGCGCCAGCGGCACCGCGGTCCGGGCTTGGCGTCGAGTCGTCATCGCGTCGTGCATTGCGGCGTCGAAGGCCGGTGCTTCGCCGGACAGCGTCGCATCGACGATGGCGAGACTACTTCGGCCGGGCACGAAGGTCACGTCGGCGATCCCGAGGACGCTCTTCAGACGGGCCGGATCAACCGTCATCGGCCCGGGCGACGGCGCAGTGCCAGGTGCCGGCTGCGGAAAGGCCGTCGACATGGCCGTGTGAAAACGCACATGGCCTTCCACCTTCTGCATGATCTGATGAATGTGCCCGTTGAGCACCGTGACCGATCCGAAGCGCTTGAGCAGCGCGAGCGCGCGATCGGAGTCGTCGGTGCCCCAGCCCCAGTCTGGGTAGACGGTCCACAACGGCACGTGCGCGAACAGCACGATCGGCGTGCTCGATGAAAGACGGCTCACGTCCTTCTCGAGCCACGCCAGCTGCTCGGCGCCGAGCGAACCGAGTCCGCCAGCCTTGAGGTTGAGCACATTCACAAGCCCGACGAAGTGCACGCCGGTGTGGTCGAAGCTGTACCAACCGCCGCCTTTGGTATCCTTGCCGTAGCGTTGGAGGTACGACGCGCCGTTGTCGCTGGCTACGTCGTGCTCGCCCGGAATGTAGAAGATGCGATCCGTGCGCAGGCCTTTGAGCACCTCGCTCGCGGTGTCGAACTCGCTCGGCTTGGAGAGCTGCGTGATGTCGCCGGTGTGAAGGACGAAAGCCGGCGTCTGCGGCAGCGCGTTGAGCCGGGCCACCGCCTCTTGAAGCGTGGCCGTGACGTCCTTGTTCGCCTCTTTGCTGAAACCGATGTGGCTGTCGCTGATCTGCGCGAAGAAGATGCTCTTTCGCTGCGGCTCGGTGAGCGACGGCAGCCGGCTGAGCGGGAACGATGTCGGGATGCCGCCCTTGAGTCCCCAGACCATTCCGGTGCCCGCCCACGCCATGCAGCGTAGAAAGCCGCGTCGGTCCACGCCGTCGCCGCCGTCCGCTGCCTGATCCACCTCATGAATGTGTTGGGCGCCGCGTCCGCGAGTAGCACCGAGTGCGGCAAAACGCGCGGCGGAATTCGCCGCGTCCTGATCGTGCCAGTCCATGTCACAGCCTCCTAGTGATGAGAAGGAGACTGTGACCGTTCGCGCGTTATTCCCGATCAGTCGCCGCGCAGCGTCGTGGCCGGATCGACCCGCGCCGCGCGCCACGCGGGGCCGAGCGTGGCGACGGCAACGGCGGCTCCGGCCACTCCGACCGCGACGAGGTACGCGGCAGGCTCTCCTGGAGTCACGCCGTACAGCGAGTGCGCGAGCGCGCGCGCCGCGACGACGGCAGCGGCGACCCCCGCAACGGCGCCCACCAGGCCGAGCCGTCCACCCTGCGCGAACACGAGCGACCGCACGTTGCGGGGCGTAGCGCCAAGCGCCATCCGCAGTCCCAGCTCCCGCTGTCGCTGCGCAACGAGGAACGACATCACGGCAAAGATGCCCATGGCGGCGAGCGCGATGGCGATGACGCCGAACGCCACCATCAGCGACTCGAACGCGTGCCGCGCCGAGGTTTCGCGCTCGACGATATCATCCATCGTCCGAACGCCGAACACCGCAAGCGACGGATCGAGCTCGTGCACCACACGCCGAATCGCGGCGGTGAGCGGGACCAGGTTCGTGGTGTTCGCCCGCACGGCAAACGCGCTTCGTGTCTTCACGTACTGCGAGACGGGGACGTAGTACTGCAGCTCCGCGGCATCGAGGAGTCCGGCTTGTTTGACGTCGTTCACGACGCCGACGACAGTCATCTGCCGAGAGCCGGTCACGTGCCCACCGATGGCATTGCCGCCCGGCCAGTATTGATCGGCGAAGCTCTTGCTCACGATAATCACTGGCATCGATGACGGCGTGTCGTCGCGCGTGAAATCGCGCCCGCGCAGAATGCCAATGCGCATCGCCGCGAAGTACCCGGGGGTCACCGAATTGTCGAAGACCATGAGGCGTTGGCCCGGCGGCAGCGGGTGTCCCTCGACGGTCAATCGGGACAGGGAGCAGCAGCTGAGCGGCCTATCCGAAACCGCGCCGGCACCACGAACGGAGGGAAGTGCGCGCAGGCGATCGGCCAAGTCGTTCACCAGCCGAGCGCGCGCAGACATCGAATCGTAGCGCGGCGTTTGGAACACGAGCCGGAAGGTGAGCACGCCGGACCGGTCGAAGCCGAGCGGCACCTGCTCGAGGCGCTTCACGCTCTCAATCGAGAGCGTGGCGAGCACGAGCAGCACCAGCGAGAGGGCAATCTGCGCCACGACGAAGAGCTGTTGCAGCCGCGGCCGCGACGCGCCGACGCGTGCAGTCCCGCCGCGCAGCACGTTGGCTGGGTCGACACGGGTGAGCCGCATCGCCGGCGCTACGCCGAACACGATGCCGGTGACGGTGGCGACGACGAGCGCGAAGGCGAGCACTCGCAGGTCGATCGACGGCGCGAGCCAGCGGGACACGCTGCCGA
>JBIOHX010000228.1:0-6366 GCA_044449465.1 Gemmatimonadales bacterium
AATTGACGACCTCGATCGCCATGGCACGAACGAGCGACAGCTCGCGCGCGTTCGGCGCGGCGCGAAAGGTCAGCGAGCGCAGCGTGCGCATGATGTGTTCGGGATACCTCGTCTTGAAGAACTCGATCGCGGCCAGCGAGCGCTCGGCATCGGCGAAGAATTGCTCGAACTGCTCGTTCGTCGGCGGTGGCGCGTCCTTCCGCGGCGGCGCCACAGCCCGGGTCGCATCCGCCGCAGCGAGGTGCAGCTCGTACAGCCCCACCAGCGCCGCCTGTGCGAGATTGAGCGACGCGTGCTCCGTCGTCGGAATCGTGACCGCCGCGTGTACGCGATCCAGCACGTCATTCGGAAGGCCGCTGTCTTCGCGACCGAAGACCAGCGCAACGGTACCATCCGCCGCGGCGCCGAGGAGTTCTCGTGCCGCCGTATGCGGATCGATCACCCGGAGCTTGGCCGCGCGCCGGCGCGCCGTGAAGGCGAACACGCTGACGCAATCAGCCACCGCGGAGTCGAAGTTCGCGTGATGCTCGATCGCGTCGATCAGATCCATGGTCCCGTGTGCGATGCCCTCGAGGCGCACGGCCTCGTACTCGACGGGCCGAACGAGTCGCAACCGGCTCGCTCCCATGTTCTTCATCGCGCGGATGGTCGCCGCGATGTTGACCGGGTCCTGCGGCTCGTAGAGCACGATCACCACCGCGTCGAGCACGGAGCTAGACATCGAGCACCTCGAGACGGATCAAGCGCCACTCGTCATGTCGATCGCCGTGCAGATACACCCATTCGCCGCCGGCCCCGCTCAACACGAGCTGTCCTCGGCGGCGAACGCGGTCGCGCGGCATCTCGTTGATGATGACATCGATGCCGACTGGCGGACTCGCACAGGGGATCTCGATCCGCATCTCGTAGCCGTCGCTGTGGCGTTCCCACACGGCGACGGCGTCGCGCGTCATGCTCCAGCCCTCGATCGCGCGCATTCGCACGACGGTCGAATCCGCCACCGGCACGAGGAACGCCGCGATCAGTCCTTGCCCCGTTTTGAGATAGAGCTGCACGCTGTCGCCGTTGATGTCAGCCGGCTCGTTGTCGTACAGGTTGACCGCATTCGGCGCCACGAAGGTCAGATCGCTCCGCGCAACGACGATGCGAACGTCGAGCAGGTCGCCGCTCCACCGCAGACCGATGGTGGCCGCTGGCCGGCCGGCCGCGTCCCACGACTGTTCCGAGCGACGGTAGTGCTCCTTGCCGAGCTCGAGTTGAGTGTCGACCAGCGGTTGCAAGGTCAACCCCGGCTCACCGCGCGCTTCGCCAGTCGAACTGTCGGCAGCATCGGGGAGCTCGATCCGTCCGCCGAGCCGCGTCATCGTCGGCGCGTCGCCGCCGCGCGACACGCGCCACCCGTCGTCGGCGCGCCAATGCTCGTCGACCGCTCCCCCGGCGAACATCACGCGGACAAGGTCGCCGAACTCAACGGCGGTGACGGCCCCGCTCCACGACCACACGATTCGGTGCGCGCCGGCGCGGGCGCGGCTTCGCACGACGCGGAATGCGTGATCGCCGCGCCCGGGTGCGGCGGGGCCGACGGCGCGCCACCATTCCGCCGCGTGCGAGCTCGTGGCCCAGACGTCCAGTCGCGCATCGTCCCGCACCGCGCTCGCACGAACCACCGTATCGAGCGCGATATGCTGGCGTGCGGCGTCATGCACCGCCGCGAACCCGTCTTCCAGTCCGTCGCCTCCGGCGAGCGCCGCCGTCTCTGATGCCGACGCGCCCTCCAGGATTTCCAGGTCCACGTGCAGCGGGAGATCGACAGTCACGTCGCGATCGGCCTCCCACTCCACCGTGTCGAGGAGGTAGCCGGGCATGACGACGATCGTCCGCGCCACGCTCACCCCCGGCGTTAGGTCGTGCGCCACCGCTTCGATCCAGCCGATATCGGCGCGCTCATCGTAGGCCGTGAGCTGGCCATCGATCGGCGTTTGCGAATGACCGTCCACCAATACCGTGTTGTGGGCAAGCGTACTCCGATACCAATGCAGCGACGGGTCGACGTATGAGCCGGTGCCGAAGTCGTCGAGCCAGCGCACGCCATCCGCGAACAACAGGAGGTTCAGCCGGTCGGGGTGACCGTGTCCGCCGCCGGAATGTCCGTAGTCGAGCGCGGCATACGTGGCTCCTTCGTCGCGGCGAAAGACGGCGATCCCCTGCGCGTCGAGCAACGCGGAGCCGGGCGGATCTGGATCGAGCGGCGGCAGTTCCGGCAACGCGCACAGGAGCGCACGCCAGCCAAGGTCGGCGCGATCGAGCGCGCTCGGCTGGCCGTTCCGTTCCACGTCCGCTGACGACGTCGCGCGACCGGTCGGAGCCCGAGGAACGTCGTCATCATACATGCGCCCGAGGGCGCCGAGCAACGCTGGGTTCGCCCGGCGCGCGACGCCGAGCTCGCAATGCTCGGCGATGCGCCATTGACGAAGCGAGATCGCGTATTGTGAATCGCGCCGCGACGGCAGCGTGAAGTCCGGCAGCGCGGTGGCGAATGGCGCCGCGAAGCCCGTGTCGAAACGGTCGAGCAATGCGTCGGGCAGCTCGAGACCAGCGTGCTGCGCCATCGTGACGCCGTACCAGAGGCCCCGGTGCGCGAAGAGGTGGTAGTTCTCGCCTTCGTACCACGTTCCGTCGGACAGGAGGCCGGAGCCGAGCAGCGCGCCGATTCCCGAGGGACCATATACCGCCTCCTCCGCCCGGCGGGTTTCGCCGAGCAGCCTCGCCGCGGCGAGCAGCGCCACGTCGTTCCAGACCTGGCGGTTTGAGCCTCCTTCGTCGTACTCCGCGATGATGGCTCGACTCGGCTCGACGATCTCGTCTCGCACGCGGCCGACGAGCGCGCTCGAATGCGCGCGGCCATCGAGTAGGTCGACGGCGAGGCAGATTTGCAGGAGCCAGATCGACTCGAGATAGGTGCTGAAGAACAGCCGTGTCGGCCCGAGGACGTTGTCGCGGTTGGGATACGTCGCGTAGCGCTGTGCGTACGCGTCGAGGATGGACTCCGCGAATTTCGCATACCGGTCTCCGCGACCCAATCGCGACAACAGCGCGCCGTGCACCGCGCGCTCGGCGAGCCAGAGCTGATACCAATAGATCCAGAAGCGGTCGTGGAGGTCGCCCCGATAGATCTCGCCGCAACTTGGGCATCGATGCGCGTGCGGCTCGAACGGATCGAAGCCGAGCAACGCGCCGTCGCGCGCACAGCGGCCGCCCTCGCGAGACAGCAGCGCTTTGTCGGGCGGAATGTAGAGATCGCGCGCGAGCACTGGCTCGAGCTCGCGACTCAGCGACGCGGCGAGCGGCGCAAGCGGTCCGTTTGCGACGGCGCTCCGTGCGTCGAGTGCCGCGGCATCAATGAGAAGGCGCGTCATCGCCGTGCAACCCTCGCCGGCGCCGTGGCCTCGAGCTGCCATCGTGCGAGCGAGACCATCTCGCCGCGAAGATCCATTACCACGTTCGCGAGGCGCGCCGTGACCCCCTGCACGCCGCGCGAATGATAGATCCACGCGACGGGCATCGAGTCGGCGAGCAGTCGCTGCACGGCTCGCCACGCAGCGGCCTGCGAGCGGCCGGCTGGCGCGGCGCGCGCGCGCGCAAAGAGCGAATCGAGGAGGGGTCCGTGGAAATCGGCGTAGTCGAGCGCGCCGCCCCGCTGCGCCGACTCGAACATCGCAGAGAGAAAGGACAGCGACACATCACCGGGCACCCCGGCGACGAGCAAGTCGAACCGCTTGTGCGCCGCCCGCGCTTCGGTGAGAAACGTCCCGAGCTCGGCCTGGCGGATCGCAACGCGTATTCCGCGCGCCGCGAGATCGGCCTGGACGAGTTGCTCGAGAGCATTGTCTCCGCTGCCTACGGTGAGCAAGTCAATGTCGAAGCGGCGCCCGGCGCGCCGCCGGATTCCATCCGAGCCTCGGCGCCAGCCCGCGGCATCCAGAAGAGAATCGGCAAGCGCGGTGTCGCGTTCGACCGGCAGGGTGAGCGCGAGCGGACTCTCCGGCGGCACGGCGCCGCCGGCCGGGCGGCCGTACCCGGCGAGCGCCGCGTCGACGATGCGGCGGCGGTCGATCGATGCCGAGACGGCGCGCCGCACCCGGGCATCGTCGAATGGTGCCTTATGGACGTTGAATACCAATCCTGTCGTAAATAGGATGGGATAACTCAACACGCGGAGCGAAGGGTCGCGCCCAGCGAGCGAAGCCATCGCCGGCGAGATTCCCGCGACATCGAGGTCGCCGCTCGCCAGCCCCGCGAACTTCGTCGTGGGTTCGTCGACGACGGTCACCACGAGACCTTCGAGTCGCGGCGGTCCGCCGAGCGAGCGCGGGAACGCGGGGTTTCGCCGAAATGTCCAGCGCGAGCCTGGCCGCCGGTCGACGAACTCGAACGGCCCGTTGCCCACCGGACGAAGGTCGAAAGGGGCCCGGCGCAACTCTCGATGCGCAATGGCGCCGAGGAGATGCTGCGGCGCGATCGGCAGCTCGCAGAAAATTGCCGGGAACGCCGTTTGCGGCGCCCGAAAGTGCACGGCGACCGTCGTGTCGTTCGTCGCATCGACACGGTCGATGCCGCCCAGATCGCCGGCGCGCCAGTAGCCCGTTGCTGGATCGCGCGCCGCGTCGAGTGTGAACACCACATCGCCGGCCGTCGTCGGCACGCCGTCGTGCCAGCGCAGATCGGGCACGAGGTGCATGACCAGCGTGCGGCGATCCGGTAGCCACTCCCACCGGCGCGCGAAGTAAGGGATGGGCGCGAGGCCCGTGTCGTATTGCGCGAGCGTGACGAACAGCGCGAAGCGTTGCACCTGGCGCGACAACGGGTGCGTCGTCACGAGCGGGTTGCCCGATTCGAGATCCGTGCCCGAGGCGAACACCACGACGCCCGGCGCGCGGCGCGGCGCGAAACATGCCGCCGTGGCGCACAGCAACGCGCCGCTCGCGCCGAGCATTGACAGTCGTGCGAGGCGATGCAGCTTCAACGCGTGCATCCTCCCACCGTGCTGCGCCGAATTGCCGGCGCGCTAGTGCTGCTCTGGCTCGTCCTCACGATCACGTTCGCGCTGATTCGTCTGGCCCCCGGGGACGCGGCGACGTTTCTCGTCCCGCCCTCCGCGAGCGCGGCGGAGGTCGCGCGAATGAGAACCGAGCTCGGGCTCGATCGCTCGCTCGGCGTTCAATATGCACGGTGGGCGCGCGACCTGCTGCACGCCAACTTGGGCGAGAGCTTCTCGCTGCACGAGTCGGTGTCGCGTGCGCTGGCCGACGCGCTGCCCGTGTCGGCCGGCCTCGGCCTCGCGTCACTCGCACTCACGTTCCTCGTCGGCGTACCGATCGGCGTTGTGCAGGCCGTCCGCCGCGGGCGGCCGGTCGATCGTGCCCTCACGGTCGCCACGACGTTCGTCTACGCCGCGCCAAGCTTCTGGATCGCGCTGTCGCTCGTCGCCGTGTTCACCTACGGCGCGGCCTCCTGGGGGCTGCCGCCTTCCCTGCGGCTTCCTGCATTCGGTGTCCGCTCGCCCGCTCCAGCTGCGGGCGGATGGGCCGCGACGGCCGATCTCGTGCGCCACGCGATCCTTCCGGTGTCGATCCTCGCCGCGATCGGCGCGGCAGGCATCGCGCGCTACGCGAGATCGAGCGTCGCCGACGTGCTCGGCCAGGATTTCGTACGGACGGCACGCGCCAAAGGGGCGACCCCTTCGCGAGTCTACTTCCGCCACGTGCTCCGTGCCGTGCTGCCGGCGTTGATCGTGCTGCTAGCACTCTCGCTGCCGGGGCTCGTCGCCGGCTCGATCTTCGTCGAGGCCGTGTTCGCCTGGCCGGGAATGGGCCGCCTCATGGTCAACGCGATCAACGCGCGCGACTATCCCTTGGTCATGGGCGCGGCGGCGCTTTACGCCACCCTCGTGCTGTTCGCGAACCTCGCCGGCGATTTGGCGCTGCCGCTCGTCGACCCGCGCCGCCGCGCATGATGACTGCGCGCGTCTGGAACGGGCTCGCCGGCATCGACCGCGCCGCGGTGGTGCTCCTCGCGGCCCTCATCGCGGCAGTGATCATCGTGCCGCTGGCGTCGCACCAGAATCCCATCGACATCGGCGAGGTGCTGGCTCTTCGGTTGCTTCCGCCTGGTGCGCGCGACGCGCACGGCGACTTACATCTATTCGGAACCGACCGATTCGGCCGCGACCTGTTCGTCCGAATGATGCTCGCCGGGCGAATCTCGTTGGCGGTCGGAGTCGCCGGTTCCATTCTCGCCAGCGCGGTCGGCACGGCCGTCGGCGCCCTAGCGGCGTGGACGGGCGGGGCTGTCGACCAAGTCCTCAAG
>JBIOHX010000229.1:0-6357 GCA_044449465.1 Gemmatimonadales bacterium
CAATTCCTCGACACGGTGACGACGTCGGCGAGCGGGCGATTGAGTCGTACCGCGAAGCTCGAAGATGGCGGGTTCGACATGCGGCGAAAGATGGGCATCGGACACTTTCTCGACGCCGACGAGATCGACGCCGAAGCGTGGCGGTCGTCGCTAACAGAGAACGTCGCCGAGCACGTGCCTGGCATGCGGGATTGCACAAAAACCGTATGCAGCACGCGCGGTCGCACCCAGGGTTTTCTTCGAACCGGCGGAGCCGGCGGTTGTCCGCTCGACGTGTACATCGACGGCATCCACCAAAGCAGTGCGCTCGACCTCAGCGAGATCGACCCCGGTAAGGCGTCGGGCATGGAGGTGTACACGCTCACCGAGATGCCACCGCAGTACAAATCGCCGACCGGAGGGAATCCCTCTGGATACGCTGAATGCGGCGTGCTGCTGATCTGGATGCGGCACTGAGTCGGACGCCCGGCGCGCGCTAGATTCAGCATATCCCAGCTCGTACGAGTCGACTCATGCGCTCAGCCGTCATTCTCGCATTCGCAATCGTATTATCACTCAGCGCAGGTCAGTCGCGAGCTCAGCAGCCTCAGGTCGCCGCGAATCCGAATCTCGCGCGCATGACCAACGGCACCTACTCGCGTTCGCACGACTACGACCTCGTCCACCAGCGCATCGCCGTACGCGAGATCGACTGGGACTCGACGTCGTTCGTCGGCCAGGTCGCGACGACCCTCGTCTCGCGCCGCGCAGGGCTCGACTCGGTGATCCTCGACGCCGGCGCCGGTCTGACGGTCCAGTCCGTAAAGAGCGCATCGGGCGCAGCGCTCCGGACGAGCCACACACGGGACACCCTGGTCGTCCGCCTGCCGAAGCCGGTCCGCCTCGGCGACACCGTGCGCTTCACCATCGACTACCTGGCGCACATCACGAGCGGCCGCGGCCTCACCTTCATCGGTGAGCGCCCGCACACCCCTCGCCAGCTCTGGAGCCAGGGCGAGGACATGGACAACCACTTCTGGTTTCCGACATACGACTTCCCGAATGACAAGATGACCTGGGAGGTCGATGCGACCGTGCCGGTCGGTTACACCGCGGTCTCGAACGGCGCGCTCACGGGCGACACGCCAGTCGGGGGTGGCATGCACACGCTCCATTGGAGCGAGACGCGGCCGAGCGCGACGTATCTCGTGTCGCTCATCGTCGAGCCGCTCGCCGAGGTCAAGGATGTATGGCACACCGTGCCGGTCGACTACTACGTCTATCACGCCGACAGCGCCCTCGCCTGGCGCTTGTTTCACGTGACACCGGATATGATCGACACGTATTCCCGGCTCACGGGCATCCCGTATCCGTGGCAGAAATACTCGCAGACGACGGTCGCTGACTTCTTCGGCGGCATGGAGAACGTGAGCGCGACGACGCTCGTCGACTGGCTCCCCGATTCACGCGCCTACGCCGACCGGCCCTGGTATCAGTTCATCCTCATTCCGCACGAGCTCGCGCACCAATGGTTTGGCGACTACGTGACGACCGAAAACTGGGCGAACACCTGGCTTAACGAAGGGTTCGCGGAGTTCATGCCCGGGAAGTACTGGAAAGAAAAGCTCGGTGCGCACGTGGAGCAGGACTACTACGCCGACGAGTACCGGCAGTTCATGGGCATCGAGCAGCGCCGTCCGATGCCCCTCGCGTCGATGGGCTCGAACAACATCTACCCCAAGGGTGCGCTCGTGCTCGAGATGCTCGAGGACTACCTCGGGCCGCAGCGGTTCTGGGCGGCGGCGCATCGGTATCTCACCGACCACGCGTTCGGCGTCGCGACGACGGACGATCTGCTCAAGTCGTTCGAGGCATCGACGGGGGAGAAGCTGGATTGGTTTTGGCGCGAGTGGATGTATGCGACGGGATATCCGTCGTTTACGGTCACGTCGAGCTACGACGCGCCGGCCCACAAGCTGACGCTCGTCGCCGCGCAGACGCAGCGTGACTCGCTCAAGGCCGACAGCACCGGACTGCGCTACGTCATCCCCGAGGTGTTTACGATGCCCGTCACGATCCGCGTCGGCACCGCGGCGGGCGACGTCGTGAAGAAGGCGCAAATTGCGACGCGCGTCGACACGATCGTCGTCGACGGCGTGACGTCCGAGCCGACGATGGTGGTGTTCGACGACGGCGACCACATTCTCAAAGCGCTCGACTTCGACGAACCGACCGGGTGGCTCGCGACTCAGCTGGGACACGACGCGAACCTGTGGGATCGCGAGTGGGTCTTGTCGCAGCTCGCGCGCCGGCCCGGCGATGCGGCTGCGGCCGCCGCTGTCGCCAATGCGGCAACGAACGCGGATTACTTCGAGACGCGGATGCTGGCGGCGAGCGCGCTGTCTGCCTTCCCGCCCGACGAGTCGATCCCCGCGCTGACACGGGCGCTCGCGGATACGTCCGCGCAGGTGCGCGCCGCGGCGGCGGCCGAGCTGGGCGAAGTCCACGATGCGCGCGCGGTCGCGCTCGCGCGCCAAGCGTGGGATGCCGACTCGAGCTATTCGGTGCGTGCCTCCGCGCTGGGCGCGCTGATGCGGATCGACTCCGCCGGGCGCCAGGCGTTGATCGCGACTGGACTGGCGACGCCGTCGTATCGAGACGCGATCCAGAACGCCGCGCTCGTTGGCATCGCGCGTTCGAACGACACGAGCTACATCGACGCCGTCCAGGCGATCGTCGGCGATCAGCAGCTCCCGAGCCGCGTGCTCGGCGCGCTCGCCTCGCGGGGTAATGCGCACGGGCTCGCCGCTCTGAGTGCCGATCTCGACGACTCTCGCGCTTGGGTGCGCCAGTGGGCGTTGAGCGCGATGGGTGCGCTGCCTCGGGCCCAGCGGCTGTCCGCCCTACAAGCCGCCGAGCCACGCCTGTCGCACGCCGACACGCATGACGCGGTGCGGCGGACCATCGAGGCACTCAGTCGGCGGCCCTGACGGCTACCAGCGTCGCGCCAAGCCGACACCGACGAATCGTTCGGTCGAGGAGAACCCGACGAGGCCGTGCCCGGCGCGCAGATCCAGTTGGAGGCGATCGTTGACGAGGTAGGTCGCACCCCCGTCGACGATCGTGCCGCCGATTGCGCCGTTGACGTCACCAACGATACCAAAGACGTACCCTTCGGCGAACAGCGAGACGCGCGGGTTCAGCGCCCACCAGCCGGCCGCGCTCGTCCACGCTTTCCCTTGTCGGGTGAAGTCGCTGACGGTGTTGGTGTAGCCGACGTTCGTGTAGAGCGAGAACGGGCTGGCGGTCGTCCAGCTCGTGGCGAGCTTTGCCTCGGCCAGGGAAGCGCCGGCGCCAATTCCGTTGGCGCCGGTCGGAGTCGCCGCGGCGGCGAGGATGGCCGCGCTCGGTAGCCACGAATGCACGCTGTCGGCAATCGAGCGCAGATTGACCTTCGCGCCGAATTTGAAGTCCTCCAAACCGCGCACGTCGGGCGAACCGCCGCCGGTTCGGAGGTCGTATGAGTTTCCGAATAGCCGGAGTTCCGACCGCGCGCCAAGGCCCAGCCGCAACAAGAGCTCGCCCGCCGTCACTGTCGACGTGACGAAGGGCGCCGAGCCCGTCTGATCGTTCGTCACGCCCGTCTCGAGCTGCACGGCGTGCGCGGGCAGCGCGACCGGCGTATCCGTGAATCCGGGTCGATCGGCGACGACCGGCCCCGGCGCGCCGAGATGCGCGCACGCGCCAAGCGCGACGGCACTCAGCAGCGATAGCGATGTCCTACAAGTATGCACGCTCGCCGTGCAGAGATTCATCAAGCCCGAGCTCTTCGTCCGCGGCCGTCACCATGACGGGCGTGATGCGATGGATTACGGCGAGCATGAGATACGTGAACAGAAAGGCGTAGAGCGCGGCACCGAGCGCCGTCGCCGTCTCCTTGACGAAGAAGGTGGCGCCTCCGTGAACCAGCCCATCCGCACCGCCGTCGGGATTCACGGCCTTGTACGCGAAGATGCCGAGTGCGATCACGCCGAGGACGCCGCCGACGCCGTGGACGCCCCATACGTCGAGCGCGTCGTCCCACTGCATCCTGTTCTTGAGCGAGATGGCATAGTAGCAGACGATGCTCGCGGCGACGCCGATCAGCATCGCCGTGGAGGTCGTCACGTATCCGGCCGCCGGCGTGACCGCGGCGAGACCGGCGATCGATCCGGTGAGGAGCCCGACGAACTTTGGTTTGCGCTCGTAGATCCAGGCGAGCACGAGCCAGGTCACGGCGGCGAATGAAGCCGCGACATCGGTGTTCAGAAACGCCAGCGCCGTTACGGAATCCACTTTCAGCTCGCTTCCCGCGTTGAACCCATACCAGCCGAACCAGAGCAGGCCGGTGCCGAGCGCGACGAGGGGAATGTTGTGGAGACCCGCGTCCGCGACTTTGCGGCGGCCGACGTAAAACACCGCGGCCAGGGCGGCGAAGCCCGCCGTGGCGTGGACGACGACGCCGCCGGCGAAGTCGAGCACGCCGTTCGCTTGCAGGATGCCGCCGCCCCACACCATGTGCGCCACCGGGAAGTAGACGAGCAGCAGCCAGGCGACGAGAAAGAGCAAATACGCTTTGAAGGTGACGCGGTTGGCGAACGCGCCGGTGATGAGCGCCGGCGTGATCTGCGCGAACATCATTTGGTAGGCCACGAACACGATCAACGGAATCGTCGGCGAGCCGGGGAAAGGAATCGTCGGGTCGATGTGATGGAAGAACGCGAGATGGAAGTTCCCGATCACACCGCCGATGTCCGGATTCGTCGCGCTGTGATAGCTCCCGCTGAACGCCATCGAGTAGCCGCAGACGAACCAGAGGACGGTGGTCACGCCCATCGAGACGAAGCTCTGAAGCATGATCGTCAACACGTTCTTGCGGCCGACGAGGCCTCCATAAAAAAAGGCGAGCCCCGGCGTCATGAGCATGACGAGGCTCGTCGAGACCAGCATGAACGCAATGTTGCCGGTATCCCAGTGCATCTGAGTCCTCCGAGGCGGTTCGAGAGACCAACGGTGCAGCTGGGGATTACTTGACGTCGAGATTCTTTTTCAAGAACGCGATCGTACGCGGCCAGGCGTCCTTGATCGCCGCCAGATTGGCCTGTTCCTCGGCTTCGTCGCGCTGCGCCTTCGGGTCGTCCTGCGCGCGCGCGAAACCGTGCACGGCGCCCGGATAGTTGTTGCCGTAATACCACTTACCGAGCGACTTCATCGTCGAGTCGATGGCGGGCATCGAGGCGCCGATGCGCATGTCTTTGGCGCCGCTGAGCAGCATGATCGGCTTCGTGATCTTCTTCAGCGAGTCGACGTTGGGCACCGGACCGTTCATATACGGCTGCCCGTAGAACGCCACGCCGCCGCTGAATCCGGGAATCCCGCCGTTGATGACATGGTACCAGGTGGTCGAGCCGCCGTAGCAGAAACCGATTACCGCGTAGCGCTGGGCCGCGGAGGCCTGCGACATGGCGTACTTCGCCACCGCGTCGATCGCCGAGTTGCGGTCCGCCGGACTGACCTGGCGGCTGAGTTTGACGGCCGAGTCCGCGGAGATGGAGTCTGCGCTCGCACCGCCGCGCGCGCGGGAGTTCAGGTCGGGCGCAATCGCGATGAACCCCTGCGACGCAAGCTGGTCGGCCACCCCGCGGACCCACGACGACAGGCCGTAGATCTCGTGGATCACCACGACCACCGGCGTCTTCGCGTTCGACGTCGACGGATAGACGATCCAAGCCATCAACGAGTCGCCCTTACCGTCAGGATAGGCGAGCTTCACCCACTCCGCGTGCCGCGAGCTCGCCGCGAGACGGGCCGCAGTGTGCATGGCACTCGGCGGCAATGACAAATCGCCCTGGCTCAACGAGCTCGAGACGGGCTGCGCGGACAGGTCGCCCGCCGCCATGTGCGCCATGTGCTCGTCCGCTGGGGCCTGCTGCCGACACGCCGCGAGCGCACCGACCACCAGACAACTCGTAACCACGACACGCAAAGACATGGAATCTCCGATCGAAAGGTGTTGGGTGAGCGGTGCGGCGTGAAACACGGCGGGCCTGAACGACTCTGAGAATAGGCCACCGGTCAACTGTTCGGAAGGCGCCGAGCTCCGTGCCGACGTTACCATTCGGGTAGGACGTCAACCAATTCATCGATGCCCGCATCCGCTCCGAGCAAACCCGATCGCGCGACGATCCTCGACGCGCTGGAAGAGTCGTACACAGGGCCGGCGTGGCACGGTCCGTCGGTGATCGAAGCGCTCGCCGGCGTGGATGCGCGCACCGCATCGCACAAACCCGATGCCGACCGGAACTCGATTCACGAGCTCGTGCTGCATCTGGCCCACGG
>JBIOHX010000230.1:0-6239 GCA_044449465.1 Gemmatimonadales bacterium
CCGATACGCCGTGAGATCGGCGAGCTTGGCCGAGGGCCACGCCAGGCCATGCGTGACGTCGGTCAGGTAGTCGGTGATGATGTCGGCGGCGTTGGCGTCGAGCACGAGCCCGCCGACCTGGAAGAGGCCGTTGATCTCCCAGCCGAGCTGCGGCACGGAGCCGTTCGGCAGATCGAGATTCTGATTGACGACGTACGCCAGGTGCGGGTAGTTGAGCGCCTGATCGGGATGCGCGCCGGCGATCCAGGTCCATGCCGTCTGCGCCGCCGTGCCGAGGAGCAGACCCCACCCGCGCTGCGGCTGATAGTAGGTCCCGAAGTCCCGCGAGTCGTCCACGTCCTGCCACACGCGGCCGATGCCGGCGATCGGCCCTTCGCAGAGGCCGATGATCACAGGGGCGAAATACCGGTTCGTCGCCACCGTGCCTTTCATCCGGCGCGCGACCTTGGAGGCCGTGTCGGTTTTCGGCTGTTCGGGGAATTGGATGAGATTCCCCGTGATCCGGGCCTGGCCGTAGACGAGCGGAATCGCCGCCGAGACGATCGACGAGGCGAGATACATCCCGTTGATGTCCGGCTTTTGGATGCCGCGGAGTCCGAGGAGGCCGCTCATGCGCTTCCCTCGGCAGCCGCCCAGCGGCGCAGCGTCCACGCCGAGTCGATGCGCGCGCCCAAGGGACTGCGGGGGCCGGCATCGTCTTCCTGGACGCCGCTCGCGCGAAAGCTGTGGATCACCAAGAGGAGCGGGGATGGTGGAGCAGTCGCGGTGACGATCGCGGCGTGACTCGGCGCGCGGCCGTACGCGAAGACGAGGATGTCGCCCGGCGTGACGTGGCTAAGCGGGCGCTCGACGCACTCGCGCGTGATGACGTCGAGGAGGATGCCGAGCGAGCCGGGCGCGCGCGGCTGATGGACGAACCAATCCGGCGCGTAGCGACCGACGTTGAGTTCCTCGACGAGTCCCAGCCCGGCGTACACGCCGAGCAACAGCTGCGCGCAGTCGACCCCCGCGCCTTTGATCCTCGCCGCGTGGTGGAATGGCGTCCCGAGCCACGACCGCGCCTCCGCGACGACGGCCGCGCGCTCGGCGACGACATCGAGGGTGACCACATCGGCGCTCGTGGCGCTCATATCGCCTTCTCCGGGTTCGGCACGAATGGGAACCCGCGCGCATGGACCAAGTTCGCGAACTTGACCTGACACGTCCCGAGCCGCACATCGCCGCGGCTCCCGGTCGAGAGGAACGTCGCGACGTCGGACGCCGAGGAGATTTGCTTGTCGCACCCGGGCGCGATCGAGAAGGTGTCGCTCGGCGCCGGCGCGAAGGGGAAGGGGCGCATGAGCGTGAGCGTGCCCGGACTCCCCGTCACCCAGGTGCGCACCGCGCGCGACAGGCCCGCGTTGGCGCCCGACGTCATCGTGATCGAGCCGAGATCGAAATAGCCGGTCGCCGCGGCGAGCGTCGTCAGAATCGAGATGGCCGTCGAGGACGCGGCCGCCGTGCCACTCACCGCGAACGCGGACTTGAGGAGCGCGCAGCCCGCGTCGAACAGGGTGTGCATGCACCCGGGCTGGAAGAGGTTGCGCGGCATCAGCGTCTCGGTGAGCAGCTCCAGGTCGCTCTTCACTTCGATCTGGATTTCGTCGCGGAAGGAATCGACCTGGCCGACGCGCCCGGAGAAGAGGATGAGCGTGCCGGCCGAGGTGTCGTCCCAACTCGCGAGGAAGAGGCGCTCGAGCGTGACTTGCGCTTCGTCGAGCGCGCCCTGCCGCACCGCCTGCGGCCACGGCACGCCGGCGAGGATGTCGATGCCGTTCCGTGGCGAGATCGTGAGTTTGAGCGTATCGACCTCGAGCCCGATCGCGAGCTTGGTCTGGCCCCGCGTGAAGGGCGGGCCCTGGCTCGTGAAGAGATGGCTCGCGCCGTCGACCTGGCTCACCGCGGTGAGATCGAGATCGGCGCCGGTCAGCCGCGTCGTCGTCCCGTCGGATTGGACGATGGTCAGCAAGTCCGCGACGAGGAACTGCGTCGCGGTGTTGAGCAGAGTGATGAGGGCGGAGGAGGCGGCGCGCATGGGTCAGGACGCCGCCGCGAGCTTCGCTTTGCGTCGCTTCCACGATTCTTTCTGTGCAACCGACATCCGCGCCTTGGCTTCCGCCGATAGTGGCCCCAGCGGTACGCCCTTCCGCCGAGCCGATTGCGCGGCATTCATTTCTGGGGTTCGCTTCTTACCCGTCAACGCGGCCGACGTCTTCGCTCGCCGCTCAGCGCTCTGCGGCCCAAGCCGGACGCCGCGCTTGGCAGCCGAAATTTTTGCGCGCGCTTCGGCGGATTGCGGATGCGGCGGCTTCCGGCGATTCGCCGCCGCGAGGTTTGCCAGGCCTTCGGGGCTGAGCGGCGCGCGAATACGCTCCCGAGCAGCCACCGACATCCGCGCCCGCGTCTCGGCAGAACGGCTGCAGCCGCGCGGAGACCCGGCGACCGGTGCCAGGTTGTAGCCTGTGTCGCGTCGCGCTGCGCCGAGCAGATCGATCCAGCACTGCTCTCGCGCTTCGAGGATGGTGACGTCCAACACGGTTTCCACGACGGTCAACTCGAACGCCGCAGCGCCATCGGCCTGCCAGGCGCGCTGCAGCTTGGCGTTCGAATGGCGTCCGTGATTCAGCGCCCCACGATGCTCGCCAAGCCGGCGCGGCACGTTGATAGACGAGCCGACGTAGACGCGGCCGTCCTCAAGATTGCGGATCGTGTAGATTCCGGCCGTCATTTGACACTCACCAGAGCCACCGATTTGGCTTCCCATAACTGAAATGCGAAGTTGTTGAACTCCATCGCATCCGTATCAAATCTTGTGCGCCAGTAGTACGACCCGGTCCAGGTGAGCGTGTCGCCCGGCGCCGGCGCCGTGGTGAAGGTCACGATGCCCGTCGAGCCGATCGTGAAGCCACTCGTCTGAAGCACGCCGTTCTTGAAGATTTGCGGCGTGCCGTTCAAGTCGACGACGTTCTCCTCGGCGGTTCCGGCGAACGAGCGGATCAGCTGATAGGTCGTGATGGCCCCGTTGCCGAACCCGAAGAGCTCGGCCGTGACCGAGCTGTCGTTCGGATCCGCATAGAGGAAACTGTCGAAGCTCCCTTGCCGCGCGTTGTAGAACCCGACGAGCGTCTGGAATTCATGCAGCGTCAGGTCGCCCCGGAGGAGGTCGTACGCGAGCACCCAGCGCCAGAGCGGGGTCGAGTAGAACTGTGCCCGCAGCTCCTTGCCGCCGTCCGAGCGCTGAATCTTCGTATTCCATTGCGGCGTCTTGGTGACGTCCCAGGTCAAACCTGCGAGCGTTGGAAACACCGCGTTCGACATTAGCCCGCCCTCGTCGACTTCCGGCCGTCTTTCACGGCGCGCATCATCGCATCGGCCACGTGGTCCCGATGGTCCATCAGGAATTGCCGCACGCCTTTGGCGTCCATCGTGTGCACATGGAGATGCACGTCGCCGCCGCCCGATCCACCGCGCTCCGTCATGCCGCGCACCCGGTTCGCCAGGTCGGCGGGCAGCACCATCTCCTGCGCATGGAGCTGCGTCATCGGATTCAAGCCCGACGGGATGTCGAAGCCGCCCGACGCCGAGCGCACGCCCCCGGCCAAGGCGATGACCGCCGCACCCGCCGCGACCGCGACGACGGGCGCCAAGAAAGGGCCGACGAAAGGAATCGCGGAGATCGAGGCCCATGAGGCGGCGATCGTCTGCGCGGCGTAGTTGCCGATGTTGATGAGCGACGCCCACGCCGATTTCGCCACGGATTGGAGCGCGGCCCAGGACTCGAGCGCGACCTGTTCGGCGACCCCCGCCGCGGTGATGTCCTTTTTGGCAAGCCAGCTCGCCGCATGGTCGCGGAGCGTGCGCGCGCCGGCGTCGGCCGACATCCGCACGAGATCGCGGTAGAAGCTCCGGAAGAGCCCTGACATGGTCGAGATGTTCTTGCCGACGCCCTGAAGCGCCTGGTTGAAGGCGCTGGGGATCGCGTCGAACGCGGCCACCCAGTCCTTGCTCGTCTGCGTTTGGAGCGCGTTCTGCGCTTCGTTCAAGCGGGCGACGCCCTCCTGCACTTCTTTGGAGGCGTCGGCGTAGTGCTGCTTGATGATCGCGAGCTCTTGCCGCCGATCGTCGACAATGGCCTGGAGATCGTCCTTGTCGGCAACCTCTTTCGCGCGGAGCGTCGCCAACTGCGCCTCGTACGCATCCTTGTCGACTTGGGTCTCGAGTTCGGACATCCGCTTGTGAATCTCGAGCGCTTCCTTGGAGCCCGCGTCGACGAGCCCGATCTTCGACTTCCAGAAGTCGAGCTCCATCTGGGCCAGGGAGCCGAAGTTCTCGTGCTGCCCCTGTTGAATGGCGAGCCATTGCTCCTGGAACTGCCGGAGCAGATCGGGGCCCTTGCCGACCGGGGGCGCGGGCGTCTTGGCGCCGCCGAGGAGCTTGTCGAGGGCCGGGTCTCTATCGAGCGCCGAGCTGACGTCATTGAACGTCTTCCACAGTTCTTTGATCGTGGCGAGCGCGGTCGCCACGGTCTGCTGCGCGCCTGAAAAGTTGCCCGTGATCGCTTGCCCGAGGGCGATCATGCCGTAGGTGGCGGCCGTCGCCACCGTGGCGATCTCGCGGATCGCCATACCGAAGACCTCCCCGATCGTCTTGGCGAGCGCCATCTTGCCGCTCGTGTCGGTCAACGCGTGCGCGAGATCGATCAGGGCGGGCATGACGCCGAGGGCGACCGCACGCTCGACCGCCGACATGACCTCGCGGAAGGTCTTCATCGCATCGACGTAGGCGTTCGCCGCCTGGACGTCGCTCTCGCCCATCGTGACGCCGAGTTTGTCCGCTTCCGCCTCGAGCGCGGCCATGCCCGCGGCACCCTGATTCAACAGCGGGATCATCGCCGAGCCGCCGCGGCCCATCAGGTCCATGGCGATCGCCGTTTTCCCGGCGCCGTCCTGCATCCCCTGGAACTTGATCGCGAGATCGGCGAGCACGTCGCGGAGCGGGCGAATCTGGCCATCCGCGTTGGTGGCGTTGACCCCGAGGGCTTTGAGCGCATCGTACGCCGGCCCGGTGCCCTTCGCGGCTTCTCCCAAGCTCCGCGAGAGACGCTGGAGGCCGAGCATGAGCGATTCCGCGGAGACGTCGGACAGATCGGCGGCGTAGCGCAAGCGCGACAACTCGTCGGCGGCCAGGCCGGTCTTCTGCGCGCCCACCTCGAGCTCGCGCCCGAGATCGGCGGTCGCACCGACCGCCTGCTTGAACATTTCGCCGCCCGCCAGGAGCGTCCCGATGGCGATCAACGGGGCCAGCACCGTGGACTCGATCGCGGCTAGCTCACCGAAGGAGGCCGACATTTCGCCCACGGCGGTCTTGACGCCGCTCGTCGCCTCACCCAACCCGGAGAGCAGTTGGGTGATCTGCGCGCCAAACGCGACATCAATCTCGTCGAGGGCCATCGGCTCGTCTCAGCTCCTGTGCTGTCTCATGCTGTCTCGTGCTGTCTATCCACTCGTTTCGTTCGCCAACACACTCGCTGGAATCGCGATCCCGACCCCGAACATCGCGCGGGCGAACTCGGCGTCGTCGTGGCCCGGCGCGCCATGCGGTCGATCTGGCGTCCCTGGTGGCACGGACGTCACGACGTCCCCCTTCTCGCGTGCGCCGATGAACAACGCGAACGCTTCGTGCAACGGCGGCACCTTCGCCCAGTACGCGGCGATCTCCTGCAGGCGGGGCACGGTCACGTACTCGTCGATGTATTCCCACGTCCAGCCGAACACCGTCGCGAGTCGCGTATAGACCTCGCCCCAGTTCAGGGCGTGGCCGGCCCCGCCGATCCGTTTCCCAACGACGCCGCGTCGCTCTGCTCGAACCCGGACAATCCGAGGACCATCCGAAAGAGCGGCTTGACGTTGCCCAGATCGACGATCTCCTCGAGTGTGGCGCGTGTGAGCTCGGGGTAGTTCCGGCGCATCGCCGCCAAGATCACGTCGAGCATCGTGTCGACCTGCTCCTTCGTCAGGCCGACCGACGAGCTGGGCGGCGCGCCGATCGCCTCGATGCGTGGCAACAGGTCTTGGACGGCGCCCAAGGCGAGCGGCGGCACGATGTACGTGACGCCGTCCACCTCGATCGCCTGGCCTTTGAAGCGCGGGGGGCTGGCCCCCGCCGAGTGCTGCTGGTCCTGCGGCATGTACTAGCTCCTC
>JBIOHX010000231.1:0-6174 GCA_044449465.1 Gemmatimonadales bacterium
GACATGGCCGCCCAGAAGATCCCGGCCGCTAACAGCACCATCACCGTCACCAAGCAGGCAGCCGAAGCGCTCTTCGGCGTCTCGCCCGACGCGGCGACGAAGGGGCAGGCGGGCAAGCCGCTCACGGCCACGCTCCACTTCCACGACGAGACGCTGCCGGCCCGCAACGTGATTGGCATCGTCACCGGCAGCGATCCCAAGCTGCGCGGCGAATACGTTGCCATGGGCGCGCACAACGATCACATCGGCATGCGTTCGCCGATCGATCCGGATTCGGTGCGCATCTTCAACCGCATCGTTCGCCCGCAGGGCGCCGACACCCGTGCCCAACCGACCGAGGCGCAGCTCGCGGAGTTCAACACCAAGATCACCGAATGGCGGAAGACGCACCCGATTCGTCTCGACTCGATCAGCAACGGCGCCGACGACGATGGCTCGGGTTCGGTGACGCTCCTCGAGCTGGCCGAATCGTTCCAGAAGGCGGCGGTGAAGCCGAAGCGCTCGCTGATCTTCGTCTGGCATACGGGCGAAGAGGCGGGACTCCTCGGCTCACGCTACTTCACCGATCATCCGACCGTGCCGCGCGACTCGATCGTCGCCCAGCTCAACATGGACATGGTCGGCCGCGGCAAGAGCGACGACATCGTCGCCGTGTCGCCGGATGGCAAGCAGACGCTCGGCGGAGACAACTACCTCCAGCTCGTCGGCTCGCGGCGCATCTCGACGGAGCTCGGCGATATCATCGAGCAGGTGAACAAGACGGAGAAGATCCCGTTCGCCTTCGACTATCAGTATGACGCGAATGGCCACCCCCAGCGCATCTACTGCCGCAGCGACCACGCGAACTACGCTCGCTACAACATCCCGATCACCTTCTTCACGACCGGGCTTCACATCGATTACCACCAGGTGACCGACGAGCCGCAGTACATCGACTACACCCACATGGCGCATGTCGGACAGCTCGTGCACGACGTGGCGGTGACCCTGGCGAATCTCGACCATCGCCCGGCGATCGATCATCCGGTCACCGATCCGAAAGCAGCCTGCGTGCAATAGGCTAACGCCGCTCCGCTACGAAAAACCGAACGGCGAACGCATGGTCATGCGTTCGCCGTTTGCCTTTCCACGCCAACTCCGAACGCTCAAGCCGCGACGGTCTTGAGCCCTCCCACCAACTCCCTCAACTGCGTCGACCCCGCGAGCAAGACATTCGACGCCGACGTCATCTGCTCGCACGCCGCGCTTTGCTCCTGCGTCGACGCGTTGACCTGCTCGGCCGCCGCCGCGTGCCCCTCGGCGGTCTTCGCGATCGACTCGAGACTCGTGGCGGCGCTGGTGACGGCGAACGCGTTCGCTTCGGCGGCGCCGGTCACTCCGACCGCGGCCACTCGCGTTTTCTCGGCCGCGTCGGTGATCGTGCGCAGGGCGGCATCGATGTCGCGCGATACGCGTTCGATCTCGCCGACGCGGCCGGCACTCGATTCCATGGCGCGCGCGCTCGTGGTCACACGGGATGTGACGACGGCGGTCATCTGCACGATGTCGTCAGCCGCTTTCTGGGATTGTTCGGCGAGCTTGCGCACTTCGTCGGCGACGACGGCGAAGCCCCGCCGCGCGTCGCCGGCACGGGCGGCTTCGATCGCGGCGTTCAAGGCGAGCAGATTCGTCTGATCCGCGATCTGCCCGACGGAAGCGACGAAACGGCTGATGTCGCTCACCGTCGCGTTGAGCGCGCGAATCTCTTCGGCGGCGCGCTCGACGTTGTGTTTCACGTCGACGAGGATGCCGAGCGCTCGGTCGATCTCCATGCGCTTTGACTGGGCGGCGCCCTCGATGCTGCGGGCCAGCTCCGTCACCTCCGCCGAGCGGTGCTTGACGCCGTCGGCCGCTTCGCGAATCGCGTGCAGCGTGTCGTCGACCGAGCGGAGTTGCTTCACCTGCGCGTCCGCGCCGTGCGACACCTCGGTCATCGCGCTCGCCATCTGGCTGGCGGAGAGCGAGATCTGCCCCGAGACCGACGCGAGGTCGTGCGCCGAGCTGGAGACGTCCTCCGCCGTGCGCGCGGCAACGGCGACGATTCGCGACAGCGATTCGCCGGTCTGGTTCATCGCCGCGGCTAGGATGCTGAACTCCCCTGGCATGTCGCCGATCGCCCGGCTCGACAGATCGCCCTGGCTCAGGCGGCGCGCGTGGCCGACGAGAATGTCGAGCGGCTCACCGATGCGGCGCACCGTGTACACCACGACGACGATGCCGATCGCGAGGGCGAGCCCGATCAGTGTGAGCAACCAGTTGGCGCGGCGCTGCGAGTCGGAAGCGAGGTGGGCGCGCGCGGTGGCGACGCCGTCGGACTTGACCTTGCCGAGGCGGTCCATCGCGCTCATCATGTCGTCGATCGGCCGGCGCGCGCGGCCCGCGGCGGCCCGCGCCGCGTCCACGCGGCCGAGGTCCGCGAGCTTGTGCGCCCGCGCGTAATCGATCTCCATCGACGAGAGCTTTTTGTCGATCGTGGCGATGATCGCCACCTCCGCCGACGACTGGTTCGGCCGGTCGTTCATCTGCCGTTGCACGTCGTGCGCCGCCCATCCGTATTTTCTAAACGCGCTCTGCGCCGCGGTGTCGCGCGTCTCGACGTAGCGCGAGCCCGCCTCCGTGGTCTTCGCCACATCCCCGGCCAGTTCGCTCGAGAGACGCGATGACGTTTGCACGTCGACCAGCGCGTCCGTGATCAGGGACGACATGGTGTTGAGCGAGCCTTTGGCGACGATGCCGGCGATCACGAGGAGCAGTACGAGCACGCCGAAGCCGACCCAGAGCCGCCCGCGGATCGTGCTGAGCCCCGCTCGGTCGAGCGCGCTCACTGGCCTCCCTCCACTTGCAGCGCGCCGTGCGAGACGTGCGCGATGACGAAGTTCTTCCCCATCGGGTCGCCGTCGACTCGAAAGCGAATCGTCCCGGTGACGCCGTGGTACGCCGTGGCAGCAGTCAGTCCCGCGAGATAGTCGCGAATCTTCCGGCGATCCGGGCCGACCTTTTCCACTGCGCCGGCGAGGAGCTTGGTCGCGTCGTAGGCGAGCGCGGCGTTTCCGTCGGGGATCGCGTTGAACTTCTTGCGGTAGGCGTCGACGAAGGCGCGGACTTCGGGGCGCGGGTCCTGCGCGCTGAACGGCGCGCCGACGTATACACCATCCGCGATCGGATCGGTCGCCATCGTCTGCCAGCCGTCGCCGCCGAGCAGCTCGGTTTGCAGTTGCTGCCTCCGCGCCTCGCGCAAGAAGGGCAGCCCCGATGCGTCGGTGCCGGCAACGAAGACGAGATCCGGGCGTTCGCGCTTGTACCAGCTCACGTACGCCTCGAAATCCTGATCGCCTTCGGCGATCGGGTCGAAGCTGATGATCTGGCCGGCGAAGCTGCGGCGGAAGTTGTCGGCGAGCCCGCGGCCGTATGGATTGTTCTCGTAGAGCACCGCCGCGCGCTTGCGCCCGCGGCTGTTGGCGAACTGGGCGATCGCGATGCCATTGGACGAGTCGCTCGGAATGACGCGGAAGGCCCAGGGCGAAATGCCGGTCAGCTCGGGCGATGTCGCCGTCGTCGCCACCGCGGCGAGGTGGCCGTCGTAGACGCGCGCCGCCGAAACCATGGCGCCGGAGGTGACGTGTCCGATTACCGCGACGACGGCCGCGCTGTCGACGAACCGTTGCGCGACTAGGCTCGCGCGCATGCCGTCGCTGGAATCGTTGGCGAAGACGATGTCGAGGTGGCGGCCGCTCGACCACGCGGGACTGGCGTTGATCTCCTCGGCAGCCAGCTCGATGCCCTTGCGGTTGGCGTCGGCGTACGACTGGCCCCAGGGACCGGCCGCGCCAAAGGTGACCGTGCCAGTCTGCTGGCCGGCGCATGCGGCCAGGCCGGCGAGCGCGACGAGCAGCAGTAACCGCCTTGTACCGGGCATCGACTTCCGAGTGCGAGATGGAAAGGTCCGGGCGAATGGCGCGGACACAGCCAAGACGACACATGAGAGCGCCGTGTAACAGTCGGTCGGTGGCACCTAACCTGCCCACACGTCGCCACTTACTCGAGGATGGTCGTATGCAGCTGCTGGTGACGGGGGGGACGGGCGCGGTCGGGAGGGCTGCGGTGCGCGAGCTCCATCGCCGGGGGCACCGCGTCCGCGTGCTCAGTCGCCACGCCCGCGAGGAGTTGGCGCGGTGGCCGTCGGGCGTCGACGGTTTCGACGGCGATGTCTCCGACGAGCGATCGTTGCGCGGTGCGGCGGAAGGTTGCCAGGTAATCGTCCATGCCGTCGGCATCGTCGCCGAACACCCGCCTGCGGTCACCTTCCAAGGCGTGAACATCGACGGCACGCGCTACATCGTGCTCGAGGCGGAACGCGCCGGTGTCGAACGCATCGTCTACGTCTCGTCGCTGGGTGCAGAGCGCGGAACGTCGGCGTACCACAAGTCGAAGCTCGTTGCCGAAGACGTCGTGCGCGCCTTCAGCCGCGATTGGGTGATCTTGCGCCCGGGGGCGGTGTACGGCCCAGGCGACGGGCATGTCTCGGTGCTGCTCCGCATGGTGCGCACGCTGCCGATCGTGCCGACGGTGAGCGACGGCGATCGGCGCTTCCAGCCGATCTGGCACGAAGATCTCGCCTGCGCGATCGCCGTCTCCGCGGAACGGGCAGACGCGCGCTGCCGCGTGCTCGAGCTCGCGGGTCCCGACCTGACGTCGCAAAACGACCTCGTAACGCGGCTGCGTGCGCTGACCGGCCGCGAAGTGATCCAGGCGCCGCTGCCTGATGTCGTGGCGTCATGGGGCCTCCGCGCGCTCGACGCCCTGGGTATCGACGCACCGATCAGCGAATCGCAGCTCGCCATGCTGCGCGAGGGAAACGTGATTCCTGCCGATCGGGTCAACGCGCTCGGCGACGTGCTCGGCGTGGCGCCCACGCACCTCGCCGACGGGCTCGCTCGCCTGGTGAACGAACAGCCGGAGCAGCTTCCGTCCGAGGGGACCGGCTCGATGCGGCACCGGCGTTTCTCAGTCGACCTCCACGGCGGCCGACTCGACGCCGACGCGCTGTTCGATTACTTGAAAGTGCATTTCATCGAGTTGCTGCCCCCGGCGATGGGCACCGCCGCGGCGAGCGGGAACGCGTCGACGGCACCCGCGCGGATCGCGGTGGGCCAGACGGTGACGCTCGATATTCCTCTGCGCGGGCAGGCGCAGGTGCGCGTCGCCGAGGCTTCGGAGCGCCGGTTGACGATGCTCACGGTAGCTGGCCACCCGATCGCCGGCGCGGTCCGGTTCATGGTCGACCCACTCCCCGGCGGGGTGCGCTTCGAGATTGATGTTTACGCCCGACCGGCATCGGCGGTCGACCAGGTGCTCCTGCGCGCCGGCGACTGGCTTCAGCGGGAGTCGTGGATGACCATGGCACGGAACGTCGCCGCCGCCGCAGGCGTGCCAGACGCCGAGGTGCGCACCGTCGACGAGGAGCTCGACGCGCATGAGCTGGAGGTGGTCGAGCGCTGGGCGTCGACGCTCAGCGCCGACCTAGTCGTCTCGAAAGACCACGTCGATCGGGCGTGATTGACAGTGCTCGCCGCAGCCGAGGCGGTAGCGGTTGCGCGCGAACCACCGATAGAAGCGGTCGGCAAGACCGCGCACGAATGGGACGTGAAAGATCCACGCGATCAATCGCCCGCGAGGGAGAACGTTGAGCAGTTGCTCGATCGCCGCCGCGCCCTGCCACGTCCGCCCCCCCGGGCCTACTAACTGAAGCGCCTCGGCGTAGGCGCGCGCCGGAATCCACGGGAATCGTGCCGTCACGCCGGGAGCGGTCGACGGCACGACTTCGATCTCCCGGCGGTGGTCCCACTTGATCAATCGGTGTGCGAGGCGCGTGCACACCTTGCAGTCGCCGTCGTACACGCAGGTGTACGGCCGTCCAAGGCCGTGCGTCGCGTCTTCGCCGCGAATGGTGAACCGGACGACCGGAATCGTCATGTCGCGTTCATGATCGTGCCGCCGTCGTCGCCGGCGCGATCGGTGCCTCGGCGCCGTCAGCTTGCGCCTGTGCATCGCGCGGCCCGATCGGGCCGATTGTTCCGTCGATTGACACCAGCGGTGGATGCGCGAAGGTCGCGTGCACCGTACAGAGCTCGGCGA
>JBIOHX010000232.1:0-6150 GCA_044449465.1 Gemmatimonadales bacterium
CCACCCCCACTGCCTCCGTGCTCGCCGCCGCCGCCGTACTGGCTGTCTTCCTCGCGGTCGTGCTGTTCCGGCGTGTTGCCCCTCGACGCCTCCTGCCCGGCCTCGGTATGGGTCGCCTTTTTTGCCTTGTCGCGTTCGTCGTCGACTCGATCGGTCATCGGCTGCTCCCCGCAAGTGTGGATTCGATCGTCACTTGGGAGCCGCAACAGGGGTGCCAGAGCTTTGGCCGGGTCGAGGTGTGCAAGTCGGCGGGCCGCCGACGTCTCCCTACCGCACACTCCTCCTGGAGCCGTCATGCGTCCGATCGCCGCAGTAGTCACGAGCGCGAGCCTCATTCTCGCTGTCGCAGCCCCGTTTGCCCCGCTCGCGCCGCTCTCCGCGCAGGGTTGGATCGTCCCGCGCCTGTGCATGGGGACCATCGTGCCCATCGCCGAGCCGCAGGGCCGGCCGCTACCGCCGCCGATTCGCGATTGCCGGCCAGACATCGTACGCACACAGAGTGACGTCCGCGTCGAGCTGGGGGACCGGGTGCTCCACTACGAGGTCGACGAGCGATTCGTGAACCGCGGCGGCTCGCTCGCCGAGGCGGACTATCTCTTTCCGCTGCCCAACGGCGCCGCCTTTCAAGATCTCAAATTGTCGATCGACGGCCGCCTCGTCGCCGGCGAGACGATGAATGCCGCCGAGGCGCGGCGCATCTACGAATCGATCATCCGCACGCAGCGCGACCCCGCGCTCGTGGAATGGATGGGGCATGGGCTGGTGCGGGCCCGCGTCTTCCCACTGGCTCCGGGCGAGGAGCGCGAGATCGTCATGCGCTTTCAGAGCGTGGCGCCGCGCGAGGGCGATGCGCTCCGCGTCGACTACTTCCGCGGCGGATCGCCGGCACTCGACGGCCGGAACGTGGGCGCGGCGGCGACGCCGATTCACGACGAGAGTCGAAGCAGCTTCACGCTCGACTACCATCTGAGTCCGGAGCTTGGCGAGCCCTATTCGCCGACGCATGAGCTGGACGTCGCCGATCACGACGGCCGGCGCGAAGTGAAGCTCCGCGGGGACGCGCGCGACGTCACGCTGCTGATCCCGATGCGTCGAGCGAGCGCCGCCGCCCTGTCGATGTTGCCCTACGCTCCGGGCGGTGAAGACGGCTTTGCGTTGATCACCGTGTCGCCGCCCGCGGCTGCTCACGTCGCGCCGACGCCGCGCGACGTGACGCTCGTGCTCGACGTGTCCGGATCGATGTCGGGCAGGAAGATCGAGCAGGCACGCGCCGCCGGCCGCCAGCTCCTCGCCACCCTCCGCCCCGAAGACCGCTTCCGGCTGATCGACTTCTCGAGCGAGGTACACACCTTCCGCGACGACTTCGCCGCCGCCACGCCGGAGAACGTGCGCGACGCGACCCACTATCTCGACGCGCTCGAAGCCGGCGGCGGGACGAACATCGAAGGCGCGTTGCGCGAAGCGATACGTCCGCTGGTCACCCAAGGCCGTCTACCTCTCGTGCTGTTCGTGACTGATGGCGAGCCCACGATCGGCGACGGCAACCCGGACCATCTCACGCAGATCGCCACCGACGCGAATGGTCAACGCCGAATCTTTACCTTCGGCCTGGGGTCTGACGTCAACGTGAGTCTCCTCGAGCAGCTCGCCCTCGAAGGCCGCGGTACATCGCAGTTCGTGCGCCCCGACGAATCGGTCGAGCGCATGGTCGGCGTCGTCGCGTCGCGACTGGTCGATCCCGCCGTGACCGACGTGCGCGTGCACACGGAAGGCGACGTCAAGCTGACCAGCGCACTGCCGGAACAGCCGCAGGACATATTCGCCGAGAACGATCTCGTGCTCTTCGCGCGCTACACCGGCCATGGCTCGGCGCGCATCGTCGTCGAAGGCCGATCGCACGGCGCGCCCGTTCGTTGGACGTCGCAGGTCGACTTCCCCGATCGCGATCGCGACAACTCGTTCGTGGCGCGTCTCTGGGCGACGCAGCGCGTCGGCTACCTGAGCGCGGAGCAGCGCAAGCACGGCAGATCGAGCGAGGTCGACGACGAGATTCGCTCGCTCGGCGAACGTTACGGCATCCCGACCGAGTTTACTTCGTATCTGGTGACCGAGCCGCGCTTCGCAGCACAGATGAGCGGTGTGGCCGGCGGAACGGGGCCGCGCGTATTACCCGCGATGGCGACTGCGTCGGCCGACCAACTCTTCGAAGCGGCCAAGACGGCGTCGGTGCAGCGGGGTACGAGCAACATCGCCACGCTCGACTCGCTCGCCATGATGGCGCAGTCGCACACAGCGTCCGGCAGTCGGCCCGATGCCGCCGCGGTTGCGACACGCCGCGTGAATGGTCGTACATTCGAGCTGCGCGACGGCACGTGGACCGACATCCGCTTGGGCGCGTCGGGTTCGCACAGCAGCGTAACGACGATCAAACCATACTCGAACGCTTATTTCGCCGTGCTCGATCAACTTCCAGAGCTTCGCGCCGTGTTCGCCCTTGGGACGCGCGTGGCCGTAGCCGGCCGGGCACAGGCCATCGTGCTGAGCGATTCCGGCGCTTCGGACTTGCCGGCGACTGCGCTCGCGACGCTGGTGAAAGAATGGTGATGCAACCGTACCGCGCGCCGAGCCTGCGATGACCGATCTCGATCGCCTCTTTCGCGAGTATCACCAGCCGCTCGTCCGCTATCTGACGCGGCGGCTCGGCGATCGCGATTGGGCGGAAGAGATCGCGCAGGAAACGTTTCTCCGTGCTTTGCGCCAGGAGACGATCGTGAGCGAGCGCGCATGGCTGTTCGCGGTGGCGACGAATCTCGTGCGCGACGACGCGCGGAAGCAGGCGCGCCGCCGCCGGCAGCTCGAGCTGCTTCGCGAGCAGGCGCGCGCCGAGGACATCGTGGAACCAGAGCCGCTGACGACCGAGCGTGCGGAGGAAGCGGCACACGCCCGCCGCGCGCTCGAGCTGCTTGGCGAACGCGATCGCGAGGCGCTGCTGATGCGCGAAGAAGGACTGGACTATCCAGAGATTGCCGCGGCGCTCGAGCTGTCCGTCGGATCGGTGGGTACTACACTGGCGCGCGCGCGCCGCCGCCTAGTCGAGGCGTACGAATCGCTACAAGAGCCGGCGCGCGTTGCCCGCGGGCGAGGGAGAGGACCGAATGCAGCATATTGATGAAGGGACGATTCACGCCTGGCTCGACGGCGCGCTGCCGCCCGACGAGGCGGCCACGGTCGAAGCGCACGTACGAAGCTGCGCGAGCTGCGCGGCCGCGGTCGCGGAAGCGCGCGGCATGATCGCCGGCGTCGCGCGCATCGTGTCGGCTCTGGATGTCTCGCGCGGCGACGGCCTGCCGAGGACGCCGTCGGCCAAGGCCCCGGCGAAGCCCGCGGCGGCGGGTTCGATGTGGCGGCGGCTGCACCTCACGCCGAGCCGAGCCGCGCTCGCGGCGGCGATACTCGTCGCCGTGGCGGGTACGCTCGTCGTACAGCATCAACGTCCATTGGCCGACGTAATGAGCTCGGCGCGTCGCATTGATTCTTCGCCGGTGCGTCCCGTCGATGTTTCGCCGTCGCGTCCGGTGAATTCTCCGCGGGTGCGTACGTCCGCTGCCGATCCCGTGGCTGCACCTGTACCCGCGCCAGCTTCGGCGACACCGGCGCCGACACCGGCGCCGTAGCTACGAGGTGCCGCGCGTCCAATCCTGGACGCCCATAAAACTCGACCGAGTAGCGACAGCGCGAATCAGCCCGCTGCACGGGAGCAGCCCCAGGTGAAGGCGATGGTGAATTCGAACGCGATCCTCTCCGCAACTGAACGCGCCTCGGCGAGCTCGGCTATGACTGACAGTCTGGTTGCGCGGCCGCTCGCGAAAGCTGCGCGCGCGGCGTTCGCGCCAGCAGCGGCGAGCGGAGCCCGACCGGCAGACAATGTGGCGCGACTCGAGGCGGTCACGGCCACGGGCTTGGCGGAAGGTGCCCGCTGCTTCCAGCTCGGCTCGCTCACGACCGACAGCGCGTTCGGCGCACTGCCGCAACGTTTTGCGCTCGCTGGTGCTAGTACGACGCGGAACGTCGTTCGGTCGCTGTCCGCCGAGGGCCGAATCGACAGTATCGTGCCCGGCGCCGAGTGGGTGCAGCCGGCGTCCAATGAAGTGATCATCGAGTTTCCGGTCGCCGGCGGTGTCGGCCGGATGGTGCGGCTCGACCTCGGACAGGGCCGGGCCACAACGCAGATGGCGGCTGGCACGGCCAAGACGGTGAGCTTCAGTCGCATCGACTGCGCGCGTTGAGCCGCGACTCCGCCCTTTCACGCGCGGGGCACACGTTGTGAGATGTGCGGGCTCATGCAACCCGCAACACGGCCTGCTGGAAGCAGCGTCAGCACTCGTTCGGCGCTCATCAGAATCGGCGGCCTGGCCGCGCTTCTCGCGATCGCGTCGTTCATCGGCTACAAGCTCGGCTGGTTCGACTATCGCGACACGCTGCGGCACGTGGCTCGTCTCCGCCACTCCTATGGCCTCGGCGAGTTCACGATCGGGTTCGTGGCGGTGTACGGTATTGGGGCAGCGGTCGGGATGCCGGCGCTGCCATTTACCGTTGCCGCCGGCGTGCTGTTCGGAACGTTGCTCGGCGCCGCGCTCTCCTGGGTGGGCGCGCTCATTGCCGCGGCAGTGGGCTACTGGACGGCGAGCCGTGTCGCGCGCGACGTGGTGCTGCGGTGGATCAAACGCTACAAGCGCGCGAACGCCGCCGTCGCTGACTCGCGCGACTTCGACGGGATGCTGCGCCTCCGCCTGCTGCCGGTGCTCCCACTCGGCGTCGTGAATTTCGTCGGCGGGCTCGCCCGCGCGCACTTTGGGCAGTACATGGCGGCGACGGCCATTGGCGTCATTCCGGCGACGCTCATCTACACCTATTTCGCCGACAGCCTGGTCGAGGGGGTGGGCACCGGCCGCTCGAACGCGCTCGTGAGCCTCGGGGTGTCGAGCGTGCTGCTCATCCTGCTCTCGCTCGCGCCGAGGCTGATGCGGCGATTCGGCCGGCGGAACGAGTCATTCGGCACCCGTTGAGCTGGTCGTAGGGCCGGCGCATGTTCAATGCGTCCGGACAGGGCGCGGAGTTTGCGAACGTCGAGGTCGCCGGAGCGGCATGGTTGCGCCGGCGCTCACCAGTTTCGAACGACTTCACTTGGCCACGAAAACGACCGACCGGCGAACCGCCGCGCGCCGGCTGGAGCACATCGTCATCGAATGCGTGACTCCGGTGCTGGACGGCGGACGTCACGCGGTGAAGCGGGTCGTTGGCGACGATGTGGTGGTCGGAGCGGACGTCATCAAAGAAGGGCACGACCTTCTTTCGGCGCGCGTGCTCTATCGCGGCCCGGGTGACAGCGCCTGGTCGGCGGCGCCAATGACCTTCGACTACGATTCCGACCGCTGGTACGGGACCTTTCAGGTCGATCGCGTGGGCGAATGGGCATTCGCGGTCGAAGCGTGGACCGACCGCTTCGGAACCTGGCGAGCCGGCCTCGAAAAAAAGATCGCCGCCAACCAGGATGTACAGCTCGAGCTGTCGGAAGGTGCGCGGATGGCGCGCGCGGCGTCGCGGAGCACCAAGTCGCCGACCGCGCGCGCGTCGCTGCAGAGGACGGCGCGCATGCTCGACGACCGGCGCGACACGGCCATCGAGAAGCAGCTTCAGCGCGCGGTCGACGACGACCTGCTGGCGCTGATGCGGGAGCATTCACGCCCGAACGACGCGACACAGCCGGAGCGCGAGTACACGATCGTCGTCGACCGCCCGATCGCTCGCTTCGCCGCGTGGTACGAGATGTTCCCGCGCTCGCAGACGAAGCCCGGTCCCGGCGCGGCGCCGCGACACGGAACGTTCGACGACGCGGCGGCGCGGCTGCCACGGATCGCCGAGCTGGGGTTCGACGGCGTCTCTCTGCCGCCGATCCATCCCATCGGCCGCAGCCACCGCAAAGGAAAGAACAACGCGCTCGCGGCCGAGCCAGACGATGTCGGAAGCCCGTGGGCGATCGGCAACGAGCAGGGCGGACACACAGCGATCGACCCCGCGCTGGGCACGATCGACGACTTCGATCGGTTCGTCGCCACGGCGCGCGACATGGACCTCGAGGTGGCGCTCGAC
>JBIOHX010000233.1:0-6144 GCA_044449465.1 Gemmatimonadales bacterium
CCGGCAGCAGGTCGAGCACGTTGGCGCCGACGTCACGCGCGTAGCGGCCGTAGCCCCACTGCATCTGCGATAGCTGCGACGCATCGTGGTGCTTCGGCTCGAACGGCGCAAGCTTGGCGACGGACCGGTGCCCCTGCCCGCTCGGAATCGCGATCGCGTCCTTGTGCACGCCGAGGTACGGAAAGGCCGGCGCCCGAATCGTTCCGTTGGCCGTCTTCACGTCCAGGAAGTCACCGCGATCGATGCAGAGGCGCGCGGCCGTTTCGGGGTGAATCTCGACCCACGAGCTCCAGCAGATCTTGGTGACCGGGTCCGGAAGCTCTTGGAGCCAGGGCTTGTTCGCCCCGCGACCGTCGCCGAGAATCGACGAGGGATACGTAATGAGGAAAAAGTCACCCTGCGCCGTGGCGAGCGAGGGGGCCGGCACGGGCGTGGTGCTCGCCGGCGCCGGGCGCGCGGCAACCGCCGCCCCCGCCCCAATCATGGCTCCGCTCGCGACGCCCTTGGGCAGAGCGGTACCCAGAGCCGCGGCCCCCCCCGGGAACGCCGCGATGAGCCAAGCACGGTAGCTGTCGACCGGATACCTCGCGGCCGACGCAGCATCCTTTTTCGCGACCGCGATCAGGAGGTCAGCCGTCGAACCCTTGATCGTCGGGAACACCGGGTCCATCGCCGGCTGCTGGAGTGAGATCGTGCCGCGCATCGGCTCGGCGTCGCCCCACGTTTCCAGCGAATGCAGATCTGGAATGATGAGATTGCAAAGCTCCGTCGTCTCGTCGGGATAGCAGGAGAAGCTGACGCGGAGCGGGACCTTGCTGAACGCGTCGGCGAACTTGGCCGACTGCGGTAGATAATGCGCCGGGTTGGTCCCGCGCACGAAGGCGATGCCGACCTGTCCGCCGCGCATCCGCTCGACCTGCGCGAGCAGCTGCGCGGTCGAGGTGATGCCATCGAACGACGTGATCGCCTCCGCCGGCTTGATCGTGACACCGGCGGCGCCGCCCGCCTGATTGATTGCCGCCACGGCGAGCGCGACGTCCAAGGCGTCCGCGCCGCCGACACCCGAAAGGGCGAGCACCGGCTTCGTGGCCGCGACCTCGGCGGCGATGCGCTGGAGCAGCGCCGCATCGACGCCGCTTTCCGCCGCCGCCTGTGGGACCGATCCCTTCCCGGCCAGCGCGTTCGCGATCGTCAGCTCGGTGCCCGGCTTGCAGGCGAGCCATTCGTCCGCGTTCAGACCGGTCAGCGAACGCCGGGCGCCCACGTAGACGAACCGAGGCGCGCCGTCGAGCTTCGCCCGTGCGTCGGCGAAGTCGAGTTGCTGGGGCACGCTCGCGCCCCAGCCATCGAGGAAGTCGGCGCCGAATGAGACGATGAGCTTCGCGTCGGCAAAACTGAGCGCGGGCCACGAGACTCCGTAGGTGCGGCGATTCGCCTCGATTGCCGCGCTGTCGGCCTCGAAATCGACGCTGAGATGCGGCTCGAGCCCGAAGCCCGCCAACCAGCCGTCGAGGAACCGCGGAAAACTGCCGCTCTCGTGCTGATTGATGAACACACTGCCCTTGCCGCGCGCGCCGGCGACCGCCTGCCCGAGGCGCGTCACTGCGTCGTCCCAGGTGATCGTCTTCCACGCGCCGCCTTCGTTCACCATCGGCATGCGCAGCCGGTCCGGATTGTAGAGCCCTTGCAGCGCCGACTGCCCGCGGGCGCACAGCGCGCCGCGATTGAGCGGATGTTCGGGATTGCCTTCGAGCTTGATCGCGCGGCCGTCGCGCGTCTCGGCGATCACGCCGCACCCGGCCGAGCATTCGCGGCAGGTCGTGGCGTAATAGGCCGAGACGCCGGGGACCGTCTCGTCGGGCGATACGAGATATGGAATGAGCTTTCCCGTCGGCTCTGGCGAACAGCCGGCCGCGGCGAGCGCCGCGCCCGACGCGCCCAGCACCTTGAGGAACTCGCGGCGCTTGACGCCGGACGTTTTCGTGGTGTCCTGGCTCATGTCAGTAGTGGCAGTTCGCGCAGTCGTAGCGTGCCTTCTTGCGCTCGGCGGTCGCCAGCGTGGCGGGCGCCGCGGAGCCTCCGGGAGCCGACGCCAGCGCTGCGCCGGTGGGCTGCTCCGCGTACCCCGCGGCCTCGAGCCCTTCCTTCGGGCTGTAGCCGTTGACGTGGCAGCTGATGCACCAGCCCATGTTCAGCGACGCGTACTGATAGACGCGGTCCATCTTCTGGATTTGGCCGTGGCAGGTCTGGCACGTCACGCCGGCATTGATGTGGCGCGTGTGCGGAAAGTGAACGTATTCCGGCACCTTGTGGATCCGCACCCACGGGATCGGCTTGGCGTTGGGTCCCATGCCCGCACCCATGCCGGCGACATCAGCAAACTTGTATAGCTTGTCGAGCTCCGCGCTGTGGCGTTTGGGGCCCAGGTCGGACGCTGGCCGGTCCGGCGAGATGATGTTGTGACATCCAATGCACGTCGACATCGCCGGAAGGCCGGGATCCATCGACTTGTTCGCCGCATTGTGGCAGTAGAGGCAGTTCATCCCGAGCTTCTGCACATGCACGGGGTGCGGAAAGGCGATCGGTTGAACTGGCGAACGGTGTTGCGAGGAAGAGGCGCCGCTGTACGCGGACAATAAGACGGCACCGATTGCCAGAGCGACCAGCCCTGGTATGGCGGTCCACTGCCTTCGCTTGGTCATCGCGATGGGATGTGAGTCAAACGCCGAGTGCTTGTGAACTTATTCACAAGCACTCGGTCGGAAATCTGAACGAACAGGAAAAACGGCGCAAGTGAGCCACGTGACGACGCGGCTCGGCGCGAAAGCAAAGCACCGTCCACGGGCCGCGCTTCCGGCCGGCATTCGTGTTGAACCTAACTGGACTCGCATCGTCCGTCTGCCGTAGGTAACCGTTCAAAGGCGCGCCGACCGACAGATCGATCGCGCGTCGGCGAGCGGAATCGAGCGCACGTCGTCCGGCAGCAGATCGAGATTTGCGCGCGGCGTCTGTGCCAGCCGAAGCGGCCAGTGCGTGCCGAACACGAAGCGCTCGCCTCCGATCGTGCGCAGCAGTTTCGCGAGATGATCCTCGGGCGGCCCCCAGATCCACGAGATGTCCCAGAAAACGCGCCGCTGCTCCTCGGGTGTCAGCCCCCAATGCACCTCCTCGACCAGATCGCGGCTCGCTGCCGTGACGACGAGCCGCACGCTCTCCCCCGCCCTCGCCAGCGCACGGACCGCCGCCCCGCTCAGTTCACCCACGGAGTCCATTGGGTGACGTTGCCGCGCGTCCTCGAACTTGACGGTGAGCAACAGCGCAAGACCACGCTCACCCGCGGCGAGGGCCAGTTCGCGCATTCGAGGATCGTGTGGCCCAAGCCCCCACTGTGGCGGATAGACCCGGATCGCCGGCGCGCCGGCAGCCGCTGCGTCGCGGACCGCCGATTCCCACTTCGGCCAGTCGGGGCGCACCGCGCAGACCGGGCGAAGGCGCGCGCCCGCCGAATCGAGCGCCGCGAGCAGTTGCCGATTCCCCTCGCTCGGGTCGCGGTAGAAGGCCGACGGCAGATGTCCAACCCAAGCTTCGTCGATACCCTCGCGTTCGAGCACCCGGAGCAGCGCTTCTGGCTCCGGATGGGGAACGTGCCGGAACGGATACGGACCGACGAGCGTGTTGACGTCGATCATCCTGCGGCCGTCGCGCGGGCGCCACGCGGGTCAGTTTCGCGCGACCGGCGCTCGCAGCGGGGAAAACTCCCCGGCGGAAAGATGCGCGCCGCATTCCGCCAGCGGATGGCCGCGACGTCGTCGGTGCTCAACCCGAGCACGTCGAGCGCGCGTAGCTTGGCGAGTCCCGTACACATCGTGAGGTCGCAGCCCCAGAGCAGGCGCGACGCACCGAGGGCGCCGATGGCAGAATCGAGCATGCCACGATCGGCGCCGCTGCCAGAGAGGTCAGGATGAATGTTCGGGCAGTCCACGATGGCGGGAAACGTGTGCATGTAGTCGCCGCCCCCGCCGATGTGCGCGAGGATGAACGAAGTCTTCGGATGCCGCGCGGCCAGTCGCGCGAGGTCCAGCCCATCAGAGATCTCCTGCGTCGGCCATTCGCGCTGCCGGTGCTGCCAGATGTGGTGCAGCACCGGAAACCCGCGCGCTCCGGCTTCGGCGGCGATCGGATCGAGCAACGGATCATCGGCGCGCCGGCTGGCCAGCAGCTTGACGCCGATCGCCCCGCGCGACGCGCAGCGCTCGATCTCGCGGAGCGCGTGGTCCGCGTAGTTCGGGTTCACGGTGACGAACATCCGCACGCGCTCCGGCTCGCGCGCAGCGAGGGCGAGCATCGCGTCGTTGCCAAGCGTCACGTCGGCCGGCGAGGGGAAATAGACGGGCGACGAGAAACCCCAGCTGCCGAGGATCGACGCCACGTGATAGGTGACGCCGATCCGCTCGCCGGCACGAAAGCGGGCGTCGTTGACCTCGGCCCAATCGGCCCGCCCGGTGCGCGCGTGATGAAAGTGGGCGTGCGCGTCGATCAGCGGCGCAGCTGCCGCGTCGCGCGCCGCACTCGCCGTCACGCCTGCGCTTCCTCATCGCGCAGGTTCACGAGCGCATCGCTCGCACCGCTCTCGATCAGGCGTAGCGCTTCTTCGTCGTGCGCGAGTGCCGGATAGTTGTACGCTCCGCGTTTGAACAGCACGCCCGACGCCGCGGCGAGCTCGAGAAACCGGGTCTCGCGCGCTGGCGAGTCGAATCGGAGCATCCACATCGGGTCGATCCCGTCGACTGTGATCCCCTTCACCCCGCTCGCCGCAATTGCCGATTCGATCGACGCGCGCATCTCGGCGCCGATCGACCAGAGCGATTCACAGATGTCGGCCGAATCGTGCCACGCCAGCACGGCGCTGGCGGCGGCGAGTCCAGTCGTCTCGCTCGCCAACGTGGATGAAATCCACGTCCGGCGCGCCGCATCCATCACGTCGCGGTCGCCCACCACTGCCGACAGCGGGTACCCATTCGCCATCGCCTTGCCGAAGGCGGCGAGATCGGGCATCACGTCAGCGTAAGCCTGATAGCCGCCGGTGCGGAGGCGAAAACCCGTCTTGATCTCGTCGAAGATGAGCACCGCGCCCGCCGACGTCGCGAGCTGCCGCGCGAGCGCGATCCACTCGCTCGACGGCAACCGCTCGACCACGGGCTCGATCACGATCGCCGCGAGCGAAGCGCCGGCGTCGGACACCGCGGCCTCGAGCGCAGCGACGTCGTCGTACGGGACGCGCCGGAATGCCCTTTTCGTCCCCGCGGGCACTCCTGCGGTGCCGTCCGCCGACCAGTCGAGCCAGCCGAAATAGCCCGAACCGATCACGACGTCGCGCGCGGTATACGTCCGCGCGATGCGCACGGCGGCCGCGATCGCTTCGGCGCCGGTCTTGAGAAACTGCACGCGATCCGCGCAGGGGATGATCCCACACAGCCGCTCGGCAACGTCGACCTCGAGCACGCTCGACAACGCGGAGACGTTCCCCGCCGCGATCGCATCGACGACTGCGCGGGTCACGTTCGGTTCGGCATAGCCCAGGGAGACCGATCCGAGCGCCATGGTGCAGTCGACGTATTCGTTGCCCTCGGCGTCGAACAGGTGGGCGCCGACCGCGCGCGAGAAATGAGTGGGCCCGACCGCGTCGCTCGCGCCGTAGAGTGACTCGACGCGCTTACTCCCCGTCGAGGCGCCCGTGGGAAGTACCGCGCGCGCACGCGTCAGCCAGTCGGGCTCGTCGTGATCGTCCGGAGTCAGCTCCGGCGCTTCCTCGTCGTCGGCAGGCTCCAACGCGGCCGCGTCCGCGGCTTCAGCGGCGTCGACGGTAGCGGGCGCATCCTAGGCGCCGCGCTCGAAGAAACGGCGAAATGGCAACAACGGAAGAAGATTGCGACCGGTCGCGGCGTCAACCCCGAGGTCAACCCTCCGGTCGATCGGACGATCGACGTCGCGTTCGCTCGATGTAATTGACGACCTCGATCGCCATGGCACGAACGAGCGACAGCTCGCGCGCGTTCGGCGCGGCGCGAAAGGTCAGCGAGCGCAGCGTGCGCATGATGTGTTCGGGATACCTCGTCTTGAAGAACTCGATCGCGGCCAGCGAGC
>JBIOHX010000234.1:0-6129 GCA_044449465.1 Gemmatimonadales bacterium
CCCCTATCTCCATCCTCGTACCTCCCCCCTGAAGACTCGACGCTTGATCTCGCCCGGCGACGTCGCGATCTCGACCCGCCGATCGACCCCACCCGGCATCTGCGATCTCACGCCTGAGCCCTCATTGCTACGGTAACGCCAACGCCACCAGCCCCGTGTGCTCCCCCTGCCCCGTCGCAAACACGATGTACTGTTTTCCATTGTACAGGAACGTCATCGGCACCGCGGTGTTCACCGTCGGGATCGGCACGGCTCCGACCTGCTTGCCGGTCGCTTTGTCGAAGGCGTAGAGTTGCGGCGGATTGGTCGGCGCGGGCGCCGCGCCGCCACGGCCGCCTCCGCGTCCACCGCGGCCTGCACGTCCGCGCCCACCGCCCGGCCCTCCAGAGCGCCCAGTGCCGTGGATGACCAGCGTCTTCGTCGTGATCACCTCGGCTTGGCCGCCGAGCGCCGGCACCCGCGGCAGGGTCACGCCGGTAAACAGCGGATCGCTGCTCGACAGCTGGCGCCACTGATTGCCGTTCGGCACCCACCACCTGCGGTCGCCGGTGTTGAGATCGTAGGCCGTGATGCCCCCTAGTTCCTTGAATTTCAGAATTGGAATGCCCGCGATCGCCGTCGCTGCCCGCGGTTGGAAGTCGCCCGGCCCGGCCTCCTGCGCCGAAGCGTATCCCTTGGGCTCGGGCAGCGCGCCGATCTCGCCGCAGCTGTCGTGCGGCTGGCTGTACTTGTGCTGCGAGCACGGGTCGTGCGCGACCTCGATCGTTCCCAGCCCGCTCTGGCCGCCGACGTAGAGCATTCCCGTCTCCGGATCCGCCGCCGCGCCGCCGTCGACGTTCACGCCGCCGCTCGCACCCGGCGCATACCACGAGCACCGGTACTTGGCCGCCCCATGCTTGCCTTTGCCGTCGGCCGGCGACGCGGGAATGAAATACGGGCCCATACGGCACGCATGCGCAAGCGTTAACGCGGAATCCCTGATTGCCGGCGTGTAGTCGATCACGTCGGCGTCGACGAAGCCCTGCTGCGCGTACGGTTCCGGGCGGCTGGGGATCGGCTGCGTCGGCGACGTTTGCTCGCCCGGAACGTCACTCGCCAGTACCGGCGTCTCCGGGATCGGCCAAATCGGCTCGCCCGTCGTCCGGTCGAGCACGTACACCCACCCTTGCTTCGTCGTCGCCGCGATGATCTTCCGCGGCCGGCCGTCGACCGTCACGTCCAGCAGGTTCGGCGCCATCGGCGTGTCGTAATCCCAGATGTCGTGGTGCACCATCTGGTAGTGCCACTTCCGCTTCCCCGTCTTCACATCGATGGCGACGATGCTGTTCGCGAACAGATTGTTCCCAGGGCGATAGCCGCCGTACTCGTCGCTCAAACCCTCGCCCACGGGGATGTACACGAGTCCCAGCGCCGGATCGGCCGTGTACGGCGCCCACGCGTCCGCCTTGCCCACGCCGACCTTGCCGATCGTCGAGCCATTCTTCCACGTATTTGCCCCGAACTCGCCGGGCTGTGGGATGAGGTCGAACTTCCACAGCTGCTTGCCGGTGTGGACGTCGAATCCGCGGATGAACCCGGGAATGTTGTGCAGCCGCAGCGGGAAATATCCGTGCATCGACGAATTGCCGACGACGATCACGTCGTTGACGACGATCGCCGGCGAGCTGTTGGCGATCTGGCCGTTCGCCGGATCGATCCCCATCGTGCCGTCGGCGCCCGTCTTCGTCGTCGCATTCCACTTCTCTCCAGGCTTCGCGCGCCGCGCCGGGTACCCCTCGCTGATCACGAGCGGCCCCGAATCGTCGACCGCCAGCGGCACGAGCGGATAGCCGAGACCCGTCATCAGGTCGACGACACCGTCCCGGCCGAACGCTGGGTCACCTTTCCCCGTCTTCGCGTCGACCGACACCAGATGATAGCCCGGCGTCACGACGATCACCCGCTCGTTCTGCCCGTCGGTCCAATACGAAAGTCCGCGCCCGGCGAACTGCCGCACCGCTTTCTGCCAGCGAATCCCTTCGTCCATCCCCCACTGCCACAACGTCTGACCGTTCGCCGGATCGATCGCGAAGATCTTGCGGCGCGTGGTCGCCACGGTGAACAACCGCCCGTTCGCGAACAGCGGCGTGGTCCGATAGTACTCGTCCTCGCCGTACTGGCCGGCGTCCCATTGCCATGCCACGTGCAGCGAATCGAAGTTCGACGCGTTGATCTGATCGAGCGCCGAGTAGCGCGAGCTCCACGCGTCGGCGCCCCAGTAGCGCCACTCGCCCGGCTTGTTGCCGCGCACGAGCTCCGCGCCCTGTTTCGCGTTCGACTGCTTGACGTGCACCAGCGCGCCAACCGAGAGCGCGCCGAGCGCCAGAAGTGAGAGGCCGATGCCGCGCCGCTTGAGCAACCGTCCAGTCATGGATACGCCCTCTTCGTCGTGGATGCACCGCTCTTGGGTTTCGCCTCGATGCGGAACCGCTTCAACGAGTCCGCGTCCGGCGGAAGCTCCGCCGCCCCCACGGGCATCGCGTTCATCTTGAGCAGATACGCGACGACGTCCGCCACGTCTTCGGGCGCCAAGCTGCCCGGATCGTTCTTCGGCATGCGTGTCGACACGAACGTGAACAGGTCGGAGAGCGGCTTGCCGCGCCACCATTTGTTGAACGTCGCGCCGGTGTGCGACATCGGGCTGTGACAGGAGCGACAGCTCCCCGCGTATACGTCTTTGCCGCGGCTCGCCTGCTCGTCGGTGTACACCCCGTCGAGCGTCGATGGGCCCGCCGGCTTGGACGACCTGTGCGCAGCGTTGCCGCTCGATGCTCGCGTCGTCTTCGTCGTCTGGGCCGCCGCCGCGCGCGCCGCGGACGCCACCGCGAACGCGCTGACGATCGCGGCGTGCCTGTTCCTCAGGATGAAACTGCGAACGCTCACTCGCGGGCTCCCGGACGACCGGTATAACCTGCGCGTGCGGCTACCGCGTAGTCCAGGCCCCGTGCAAGGTCCAATCATCCATCGGCGGCAGCTCGGTCAAAAGCCGAGTGGCCAGGACACCCCTGCGGTGAGCGACACGAGCCGCCCCTTGATGTCGGTGCGTTGCTGTTCGGCCAGCAGCCCATGCTCGTATCGAACTCCGAGCTGCGCGGCGGCCGCTCCCGCCCGGATCAATGCGCCGGCGCCGACGAGTACGCCGACATCGGTCGGACCGAACTCAAAGGTCCCGCCGCTCAGCCGCGCCGCGTCGGAACACGAGGTCGACGACGACGCGCCCGTCGCGCCATCGGTCAAGCCAATGGTGCAGGTCGAGCGGAAGGACACGCCGGCGCCACCCGAGAGATATGGCGTGAACCGCGACGTATTCCGGATTTCGTAGCGGAGCTGCACGGGAACCTCGATGTAGTCGATGTTGACGTCGGCTCGATCGTTTGATTGCGGGTCGATGCGCCTCCAGCCCTTCATCGAGTATTGAACGCCGCTCTCCACGGACCAGCCGTTCGCCAGTCCAACCTCGATCGTGCCGCCGGCCAACACGCCGGTCCGGTTGGAGATGTCGCTCACCGTCGATCCGCTGACATGAGCGAAATTGGCGCCGACTTCCACGCCAAGCCGAATCGGTAGAGACCCGAGCAACGGCTCCTGCGCGGCGAGTGCGGTCACGGCCGCGGCACTGGTGGCGATCGAGACTGCCGTCATCGCGATACATCTAATGATGGTGCGCATGAGTTGGCGGGAAAATGGTCGTAGTGAGAGGAGGGCGCTCGCGCCGGCGCCGGCGCGCGCTGACGGCTTCATGTATCCACCCATCCAAGACCCGCATGCGTTGGAAACCCCTACCCGCGGACGCGTCCTTGCGTCGCCCACGCGCCCACACCTTATCTTCGCTGCATCTCATGGCTACTCACGCGCTCGACCTCAAGTACTCCGACGTTCGCAACTATCTTGGCGGTACGTTCGTCGACGACGACCTTCCGCGCCTGGACGTGCACGATCCGAGCACCGGCGCCGTCATCACGCGCGTTCCCCTGTCGACCTCACGCGAGGTCGACGCCGCCGTCCATCGCGCCCGGGAGGCCTTCCCCGCCTGGGCGGCGACCCCAATCAAAGAACGGGTGCAAGTCTTCTTTAAATACAAGGCGCTGCTCGAGGCTGAGCTCTCCGGGCTCGCCGCACTCATCTCCGAGGAGAACGGCAAGATCGACTCGGAGGCCCGGGCCGAGGTGCTCAAGGCCGCGGAGCTGAGCGAGTTCGCCTGCTCGCTGCCCCAGATCGTGACCGGCGAGGTGCTCGAGGTCAGCCGGGGCGTGGAGTGCCGCGTCGAGCGATACCCACTCGGCGTCGTCGCGTCGATCACCCCGTTCAACTTCCCGAACATGGTGCCGAACTGGTCGCTGCCGAATGCGATCGCCCTTGGCAATTGTCTCATCCTCAAGCCCTCGGAGCTCGTTCCGCTGAGCGCTGGCCGGATCGCCGACCTGCTGCGGCGCGCCGGCCTGCCGGATGGCGTATTCCAGATCGTGCACGGCGGCCGCGAGGTCGTCGACGCGCTCTGCGACCACGAGCGAATCGACGCCGTGAGCTTCGTCGGCTCGACGTCGACGGCAAAAATCGTCTACCGCCGCGCGACGTCGAGCCTCAAGCGCTGCCTCGCGCTCGGCGGCGCCAAGAACCATCTCATCGTCATGCCAGACGCCGATCCGGACATGGCGTCGACCAACATCGTCGCCTCGATGACCGGCTGTGCCGGCCAACGGTGCATGGCGGCCAGCGTCATGGTCGCCGTTTCGCACACCGACCACATCATCGAGCGCATGGTGGCGCACGCGTCGCGCATGGTGCCGGGGCGAGATATCGGTCCGGTGATCACGGCGGCGGCCAAGGCGCGCATCACGCAGTACATCGCCGAAGCGGAAGCTGCCGGCGCCCGAGTATTGATTGACGGGCGCGACGCCGTCGTCCCGGGCAAGGAGGGCGGCTACTTCATCGGCCCCACCATCCTCGACGGCGTAGCGCCCGACATGCGCATCGCGCGCGAAGAGGTATTCGGGCCCGTGCTCGCGATCGTTCGCGCACCCGACGTGAACCGCGCGGTCGAGATCGAGAATGCGTCGCCCTACGGCAACGCGGCGAGCGTCTTCACGGAGAGCGGCAGCGTCGCGCGGTTCGTCATGGAACATGCGAGCGCCGGCATGGTCGGCGTCAACGTCGGCGTCCCCGTGCCGCGCGAGCCGTTCTCGTTCGGCGGTTGGAACGAGTCGCGCTTCGGTGTGGGCGACATCACGGGGCGCGGGTCGATCGAGTTTTGGACGCAGGCCAAGAAGATGACGACCAAGTGGAACCGCGAAGCGGGCGCCAACTGGATGAGTTAGGGGTCAGGCCCGCACGGTCCGGTCGATGAGCGCAAGGATTTCCTCCAGGACGTTGGCCGGCAGGTCGCGCCGCCCGGCGAGCTCGACGAGCGCGATCAGGTCGAGAGCGCGCGCATGCGCGAGCCAATCGGTTGGAAGCGCCAGCCCACCGTCGCGCATGCCCTCCGAGAATGCCGGCTCGAAGCGTCGCCGGTCGGCGCGCTCGTACCGCAGCATATTCCCGACGTCGCTCGCATAGTTCCCCGACATTGCAAACTCCCAGTCGAGAACTGCGGCGACGCGCCACCGGCCGTCGATATCGCGCACGAAGATGTTGCGTGAGTTGAAGTCGCCATGCACGAGCGTGGACGCGGCCCGTGCATCGACGAGTTCGGCCCACCGGTCGACGAACGACTCGATCGCGGCGATCGCCGGCGCGGTGACGCGCTCGCGGAAGCGCGACGACGCCATCAGGCGCGCTACCAGGCCTCGGTAGGTCGTTGGGTAGCCGCCGAAGGTCGGGTCGACGGTGAGGTCGCCGCGCAGAAAGCCTGACTCGGTAAAGGCAACGCTAGCGATGCGGGCGAGCACGCGCCCCACGTCGCGCGCGGCCTCGGTGACTGCGCGCCTATCGCCGGCGACGACGAGCTCACGAAGTGCGACGCCGTCGACGTACTCGAGGACGAGGTGCGGCGGCCAGTCCTCGCCGCTGTCCGTCTGCGCGTAAAACACGTGCGGCACCCGAAGGTCCCGGATCTGGTCGCGCAATCGGGCGAGCAACGCCGCTTCTTTCGCG
>JBIOHX010000235.1:0-6099 GCA_044449465.1 Gemmatimonadales bacterium
AGGTGGCGGCGTGCGAGCACGAGCGCCGGCGCCGGCTCGTCTACTCCGCGGTGCCGCAGCTTCAGGACGAGACGGGCGCCGAACTGGTGCTGGCCGCCGACCAGTTCGTGATCACGCCGGTGGGCCGTGTCCCCGACGCGACGCGCGCCGCCGCGCTCGGCCACGAGGTGCGCACCGTGATCGCCGGCTATCACTGGTTCACGGATTGGGGGCGCGATACGATGATCAGCCTCGAGGGGCTGACGCTCGCCACCGGCCGCGAGCGCGAGGCGTCGTTCATCCTCCGCACCTTCGCGCATTACGTGCGCGACGGGCTGATTCCCAACATGTTCCCCGACGGCAGCAACGAGGGGCGCTACAACACGGCCGACGCGACGCTCTGGTTCTTCCACGCCGTGGAGCGGTACGTGCGCCGCTCCGCCGACCAGGTGACGCTGATGCACCTCTTGCCGACGATGCTCGACATCGTCGATCACCACGTGCAGGGCACCAAGTTCGGTATCTGCGTCGACCCGAAGGACGGCCTCCTGCACGAAGGCGCCGAGGGCTATCAACTGACGTGGATGGACGCCAAGGTCGACGGGTGGGTGGTGACGCCGCGCCGGGGAAAGGCGGTCGAGATCAACGCGCTCTGGTACAACGCGCTGCGGCTGCTCGAGGGTTGGCTGGAGGAGATTCGCGGCGACGGGGCCGGCGCGTCGGTCGGCGACCGTGCCGAGCAGGTGTACGAGTCGTTCAATAAGCGCTTCTGGATGGCCGACCGAGGCTATTTGTACGACGTCGTCGACGGCGAGCACGGGGACAGCCCGCTGTGCCGGCCGAATCAGATCTTTGCGATCTCGCTCAACCATCCTGTGCTCGAGCGCTCGCGGTGGGAGCCGGTGCTCGGGGTCGTGCGTGAGCGGCTGCTGACGCCGGTCGGACTTCGATCGCTGGCGCCCGGGGAACCCGAGTACAAAGACCGCTACTTCGGCGACCTCCGCTCGCGCGACGCGGCGTACCATCAGGGCACGGTGTGGGCCTGGCTGATTGGTCCATGGATCGACGCCTGGCTCAAAGTGCATCCGGACGATCGCGCCGGCGCGCGGCGCTTTCTCGACGGGTGCCTTGGCGCGCTCGGCCAGTTCGGACTTGGCACGATCGGCGAGATCTTCGACGCCACCCCTCCGTACACGCCCCGCGGCTGCATCGCGCAGGCGTGGAGCGTGGCGGAGGTACTTCGCTGCTGGGTGAAGACGGCGCCCGAGAAACCGACGACGCCCCCAGCGTGAAGACTGTTCGACGAGCTACTGGAGAATTACTTGACGGTGCGGCGGTACTGGCGGCGGTCCTGGCGGATGTCGCGATGGTCCGACACGACGTCGCGCTTGTCGCGGCGATCGTCGACGCGGTCGGCCTGCAGATCGCGCAGATCGCGGCGCGCTTCGCCGTACTCGCCCTGCCGAACATCCTGCCGGACGTCGTGCCTGTCGGAGGTAATCTCGCGGGAGTCAGAACGAACCTCGTGACGGTCGCGCACGATGTCGCGGTGATCCTGGCGGATGTCGCGCCGCTCGTGTGTCGTGATCGGAGTCGACGCCGGCGCGAGCTGCGCCTGCGCAAGTCCACCCACCGCCGCCACCATCACCGCTCCGAGCACCACCGTCTTGACGCTTCGCATACGACCCTCCTCGTGGTCTGCCGACTGTTCGAACGACGACTGCATCATCCATCGTCATCGCGGCGGACTCGCCGCGTTCAGGAGGGTGACGCCGGCCGATCGGCGTTGTTAAGAAAGGCTCGCGACGGTGACGAGCGTCACGCCGTCACCACCCGTTGCGTGCCCCAAGCCGCGTGATGTGCGCCACGTGATGCTGCGAGTGCCACTGATACATCGCGATGACGTGATCAAGCGTCATCTGACCGTTGTCGGGATGCATGAGGGTGCGAGTGAAGTCGGCGGGAGTCATGGCGCGGAGGAGCCGCACCCAACGGTCGTGCACAGCGTCGAGCAGCGTGAGCGACGTCTCGACGGGGGTTGTGCGCGAATCTTCGAGCTTGGCCCATGCCGCCTCGTCGTAGGCGGTGATGCGAGGATTATCTTCGGTGAGCGCGAGCTTGGTGCGAATGTACGCGTTGAGGTGGCTGTCGGGCACATGGTGCACGACTTGACGAACGGTCCAGCCATCGGGACGGTACGGAGTATCGAGCTGCTGTTCGTTCAGTCCGCGCACGGCGGAACGCAAATGGCCGGGCGCGGCGGCGAGGGTGTCGACGGCCGTACGGCGTTGCTCGGGCGTGAGCGTACGTACCGGTTGAAAGCGGCCGACGGGATATCGAAGATCATCCATGGGATTTGTGGGCTCGGGGGAGGAGAGGCGACGACAGGATCACATCAGCGGAGAGCACGATGTCGGAACAGGCTGAGCTTTCGGGACCGGACTTGGGCGCCGGCGTCGATGCGGGAAGTCTACAGCCGGGGACCAAGCTCCTCGGCCACGCCAAGGGTGAAGCAGTTCTGCTGACGCGGGTGGGTGACGAGTATTTCGCCATCGGCGCGTCGTGCACTCACTACGGCGGACCACTCGCCGAGGGTGTGATCGATCGCGACACCGTACGGTGTCCTTGGCACCATGCCTGCTTCAGCCTCCGCAGCGGCGAAGCGCTTCGCGCGCCGGCGCTGTCGCCGGTTGCTTGCTGGAAGGTGGAGCGGCGCGGCGAGAAAGTCGTGGTCACCGAGAAGAAGGAGCGCGATCCGCTCGCGCCAGTTGGACCGAAGACGATCGCGAGCGCGGGCGCACGCCGTGTGTCATCGGTCGTCATCATCGGCGCCGGCGCGGCCGGAAGCGCGGCCGCTGAGATGCTGCGGCGCTCCGGCTATCGCGAGGCTATTACGATCGTCGACGCGGACCAGGGCTCGCCCTACGACCGGCCGAACCTCTCGAAGGACTATCTTGCCGGCAACGCGCCGGAGGAATGGATTCCACTTCGCCCCGAAGGCTTCTACGCCGAGCATGGCATCGACATCGTCCGCGGTCGCGCGACCAGCGTCGACACGGCGGCGCGGCGCGTCGAGATCGAAGGGCGCGCGCCGCTTCAGTACGACGCACTGCTCCTCGCCACCGGCGCTGACCCGATGCGCCTCGAGGTGCCGGGCGAAGATCTGCCGCACGTCCACTTTCTACGAACGCTCAGCGACAGCCGCTCGATCGTCGAGGCGGCCAAGAAGGCCAAGCGCGCCGTCGTGCTCGGGGCAAGCTTCATCGGGCTCGAGGTCGCCGCATCGCTGCGGGCGCGGAACGTCGAGGTGCACGTGGCGGCGCCGGAGAAGCTCCCGCTCGCGCGGGTGCTCGGCGAACATCTCGGCGGCTTCATCAAATCGCTGCACGAGGAGAAGGGGGTCGTCTTCCATCTTGGCCGCACCGCAAAGCAGGTCGAGCGCGATGCGGTGGTGCTCGACGACGGAACGCGCGTCGCGGCGGACCTCGTGGTGTTCGGCGTCGGCGTACGGCCGCGCCTCGACCTCGCGGAGCGCGCGGGCCTCGAGATCGAGAAAGGAGTTCTCGTGAATGAGTATCTGGAAACGAGCGCGCCGGGCGTGTTTGCGGCGGGCGACATCGCGCGGTGGCCGGATCCGCATTCGGGTCGGCCGATTCGCGTCGAGCATTGGGTGGTGGCGCAGCGGCAGGGGCAGACGGCGGCGCGCAATATCCTCGGCGCGGGCGAGAAGTTCGAGCAGGTGCCGTTCTTCTGGAGCGCGCACTACGACGTGAGCATCAACTACGTCGGGCACGCCGAACAGTGGGACCGGGTGACGGTGGATGGGGATGCCGCGAAGCGCGACGTGGCGGTGCGGTTCGAGCAGGGTGGGAGGCTGCTGGCGCTGGCGACGTTGTGGAGGGATGAGGAGAGTCTCAAGGTGGAGATCGAGATGGAGCGGCGCGCGCGAGGTTGATCGATCGCACGTGAGGGTGCGAGGTTCATGCGCTCGTTTGCGGGGTTATGACGCGATGCAGCGCGGTCGGCGCGGATAGTCGCGCGCTTGACCCGCAGTGGCGTCGGGTCGATCTGGCTGGGCGTCGGATCAGAGCGGTGCGGAGGCGAATGAGCGCGCATCGTGCCGGGTTCATGCGGTAGGGAGCGGCATTCATGCGGCGAGGAGTCGCGTTCAGGCGGCAGGGAGTCGACTAAGCGCGTCGGCGAGCGAGGTTGACCCGTATGCGGGCGAGAGTGCTCCCCTACTCAGCGAGCGTGATCCGTCGCCCGACGAGGCTGAACCGATGGCCAGCGCGGGTGAACTGAGAGCGAGCGAGGTTGAGGCGGGTTGCTGCGAGCTTCAGGCGTACCCGAGCGAAATTGAAGCGGACCGGAACGACGTTGCGGAGGCATAACGCGCTCAACCGGCGTCGTGTCGGTAGGCGTCGTAGACCGAGTACACGTTCCAGACCAACGCCAGCAGCAGCGCGCGTCGGCCGCCCAAGCCAAACGCGGTGACCAGGTAGGCCAGCACCGTCCCGAACTGCACGGCCGCGGCGACGAACCGGCCTTGCTCGAGCTGGCCGACGCCAGGCACGAATGCACTGAGCGTCGCCGCTTCAAGAGCGAGCGTCTTCGGGCTCGGCTCCTTCGTCGGCACGCCTACCAATCGCCGCGCTCTTCGCCGCGCCGGTACGCGCTGGCGATCGTCCAGAGGATGCCAGACGCGGTGATGATCATTCCAGTGTATAGCAGGATTTTCCCCAGGTCGCGGTCGTTGACGTGAAAGGCAAACGCGGCAGGCACAAGGCCTAACACCGTCCAGCCGAACATCCGGGCGCACACGCGGACGAGCTCCCAGCGATAGAAGCGGTCGGCCCAGCGACTCGCCTCATCACGTTCCCGACCGATGCGCTCGTACTCGGCCTTGACCCATGCCGGTCGACGTGACGGCGAATTAGACGAATTAGGCGAATTCATGCCTGCCTCGATGAGGATCATATCGCATCTATAACCCTGGATGACCGATAATGATCGCGGCTCACCGACCGGCGCGGGCAATGACGCGAGCCCCCACGCCGTTCAGCTCCAAGACGTCGTCGCCGAACGTATCATCGGGCCAGTCGCCCTGTCCCTCGTGCAGCGGCGTGTACACGCGCCCATCCTCGCCCCGCGCTAGGAAGGCGACCTCGACGCGAACGCCGGCGCGAAGGTAGCAGGTGTAGCCGTCCTCGCCCGGCTCCGGCGTATGCGTCCACGACTGATCCTCGAGCCGGGCGTCGAGTCGGGCTCGATCGGTCGCCCAGACGGCGAAGTCGATGTCGGCGTGCGAACGAGTGATCGCGCCCGCATGGAAGTCGACGGCCCAACCGCCAAAGATCCAATAGCCGATGCCCGCGTGGCGCAGTAAACGTTCGATCTCGTCGATTGCGGCGAGATGATCCGCCGTATTTCGAAGCATGGAGGTGTTCATCGCGTGGGTCCAATAGAAACACCCTTGACAATCGGCGTCTATGATAAGAATTTGTCCTCAACCCCCGAGGTCGCCAGCTCCGTGCCGCCAGGACCCGCTCCCACCCAGCTCAGTCGCCGCGAACGGCAGATCATGGATGTCGTCTATCGACGCGGCCACGCGACTGCCGCCGAGATCCACGACCAGATCCCCGATCCACCCTGCGCGGCCGCCGTGCGCACGCTGCTCCGCATCCTCGAGGAGAAGGGACACCTCCGCCACGAAAAGGATGGGCCGCGGCACATATACCATCCCACCACGCCCCGAAGCGTCGCGCAGCGCTCGGCCGTGCGGCATCTCATAGGAACATTCTTCAATGGGTCGCGTGCCGCGGCGGTCGCGGCGCTGCTCGAGGAGTCGGATCGTCCGCTATCGGCCGACGAACGCGCGGCGCTCGCCGGCGTGATCAAGCGGTTGCGCGCCGAGGGCAAATGACCGGCGTCCTCGCGCAGGCGGACAGCGCGCAAGCCGTGGCCGGGGTGTACTCCGTGTCGCTGCTCGTCACGCTGCCGATCATCCTCGCGGCCGGTGCGGCGCTCGCCCTGCGCCGCTCGAGCGCCGAGGCGCGGGTGCTCGTCTGGCGGTCGGCGATCGCCGCGCTCCTGCTCGGGTTCGTCGGACGCGTGCTGCCG
>JBIOHX010000236.1:0-6070 GCA_044449465.1 Gemmatimonadales bacterium
CAGCCGGATACGTCGCCGTGGACGCGGACAGCCAGACCATGATCTTTTACGCGCCCGGCCTCGACGCGGTCGAGTCGCCGCTCTTTGTTCAGGACCACTGCTTCACCGTCCGGTCCTCGCCCGACTCAGCGTTGATTGGCGTCGCCTTCCAGCCCACGCCCGCGCGCCGGCGCGTCCCCGAGGTGCGCGGAACGATCTGGCTCGACCGCCACTCGGCGGCACTCAGAGAAATGGAATTCGAGTACGCGAATGTGCCCCGCGACGTTGCTGGCCGCGCGCACGGGACGATGCGCTTCGCCGCCCTGCGCAACGGCGAGTGGGTGATCTGGAGCTGGGCCATCCAGATGCCGGTGCTTTCCGCGGCGCGCCCGCCAACGATCGAACGTTCGTCGAGCTCCATGGTCCAAGAACGGTTACCGGTCGCGGCGATCCAGGAATCTGGCGGCGTACTGTCGGTGGTGCGGCGCGGCGCGGACACGCTCTGGATTCATCCGTCGACGATGATCGCCGGCATAGTCCGCGATTCGGCGACGGGCAGAGCCGTGCCGGCCGCGGTCGTCGAGGCGAAGGGAGGATCGCGCGCGAGGAGCGATGCGTCGGGGCGGTTCACGATGGGTGGCCTCACTCCGGGGATGGTGAGTCTGACGGTGCGCACGCTCGCGCTGGACTCGCTGGGCGCCACGGTGTCGGTCAACGCGGTCGTACTCGATTCAATGAGCACAGTGACGGTTCGTCTTCCGAGCACGGCACGACTCGCAGCGGCACGGGCGGCGCGGCCCGGGGCCCTGATCGGCGTTGTCGTCGCCGATTCGGGCACTGATCCCGTGGCCGGCGCGGAGATCGCGGTCCCGGACCTAGGACTCGCAACTCATGCCGACGAGCACGGCCGCTTCCGCCTCGATCGGATTCCACCAGGCGATCATCGACTCGTCGTGCGGCAGCTTGGCTTCGCGCCCCTCAATCAGCCGCTTGCCTTCGCGTCGAATACCGACGTGAATCGGACGATCCACCTGTATCGCGCGGTCCGGCTCGACTCCGTGATCGTGGAGGCGTCGGCGATTCCGGAGCTCGACGAAGATCGCAAGCTCGGTATCGGGCACTTCATCACGCGCGACGCGCTCGCCAAACGGGCGACGTCGCACCTCTCGGAGATTCTGGAGACAATTCCCAGTCTCAAGATCGTGCGGTCGAAGACGGGCGACATGCGCGCATTCATCGCGCGAAGCCGCGGGCAGCTCTCGGTCTTTGCGACCGGCGCACAGGACGCCGGCGGGACCTGTTATGCGTCCGTTTACGTCGACGGCAAGGCAGTGTACGGAAAGATCGGCGTCGTCGATCAGGAGCCGTTCGACATCAACAGCATCTCACCCGATGATATCGAGTCGATCGAATACTTCGCTGGGCCGTCCGAAACACCGGCGCGGTACAGTGGGCTGAACTCGGTGTGTGGTGTGGTGGTGATCTGGAGGCGTCGAAGCTCGTAGCCGTATCAGGCTTCTGACTCGGTCGCGCTGCTGGCGCGTGCCAGGGCTCACTCGCTGCGCAGCGTCGACGCGGCGTCGAGCGTCGCGGCCCGCGCCGCCGGCACGAGGCTCGCCATCGCGGCGACGAGCAACATCGCCCCGATGACGATGGCGTACACGACCGGATCGCGCGGCGATTCGTCGAACAACTGATCCTGAATGCGGTTGCCCGCCCACAGCGAAAGGACAACGGCGAGCACGCTGCCCGTTGCCGCGATGCGCACACCCTGCGCGAGCACCGAGCGGAGAATCCGAGTCGACGTCGCGCCGAGCGCGATGCGAATGCCGAATTCATGCGTTCGTTGCGCCACGACATAGGCGACGACGCTGTACAGCCCGGCCGCCGCCACGACGAGCGCGATCGCACCAAACAGTCCGAAGAGTGCGACTCCGAGTCGCCACGGGCGGATTTGCGGATCGACGCTGTCCTGGAGCGAGGCCACCATGATGAACCGCGCGTCGGGCACGAGCGCGCCGAGGAGGCGGCGGAGCGTCGCCGTCGCCGCGCCCATTGTGCCGCGCGGACGAACGACGAGGGTGATGCCGCTGATGCCCTGCTCCTGACCGAGCGGGAGGTAGCATTGCATGGCGGGTTCCTCCCGGAGGCTGAACCGATGCGCATCGGCGGCGACCCCGACGACGGCGGAGCACCGGGTCTCGCCGTCGCCGACGATGACGCACTTGCCGAGCGGGCTCTCGCCGGGCCAGAGCGTGCGCGCCATGGTCTCGTTGACGATCACCGTGCGGGCGGTCGTAGGCCCTTCGTTCGCCTGAAACGGCCGCCCGAGAACAATCCGCGTGCCGACCGTGCGAAAGTAGTCGCGGCCGACGGGGGTGACGTATGGTCCGCCGCCGCCGAGCGCCGGAAGGCTGTCCCGGCCGGGAAGGCGGACGTCGACGCCCATGGCAGAACGGAAGGGCGAGCCGATGACGAGACTGGCATCAGTGAACTCTGATTGGCGCGCGACGGCGGCGCGGACGGCCTCCCACTGTTGACGCTGGCGCACCGCATCCGCGGCCGGATCGGGCCGAGCGCTGCTCGGGGCAGCAGGGAAAGCGATCGACGCGGCGAGCACGCGGTCCGTTCGAATCCCCAGGTCCAGCGCCCGCACGTTCATCAAACTGCGCACGAACAACCCCGCGCCGACGAGCAACATGACGCTGAGCGTCGTCTGCACGAGGAGGAGCCCGGCGCGGACGCGGTTCTGTCGCCCGCCGCCGTCGCGAACGCCGGACTTGAGTGCGTCGACCAGCTCGACTCGACGCAGATGCACGATGGGCACGAGCGAGACGAGCATCGAGACGCCCAAGGTGAGCACCAGCGCCACGAGGAGCACGCGCCCGTCGACCGGCGACCCAGTCCATAGGATGTCGGCGAGGAAGAAACGGCGGATCAGCTCTCCACCCGCATAGGCGGTGACGATGCCGACAATGCCGCTCGCGACGGCGATGCCGAGACCCTCGGCGAGCAGCAAACCAACGAGCCGCCGGCGGCTCATGCCGAGCGCCGCACGCACGGCGATCTCTTGCCGGCGTCGAAGCGCGCGGGAGAGGAGCAGATTGCCGACGTTCGCGCAGGCGATGAGCAAGACGATGACGGCCACGCCGGCGAGCCAGCGGGCGACCGGCGCGACCGCGGGCTCGGCGCCTTCGGAGGTATACGAGATGGGCAGGAGGCTGAGCGCTGCGTCGCGCCATGCGGCGTGCGTGCCCGTGTACGCGTGGCGAAAGGAGGCGGTCGCGTCGCGTTCGGCTTGAGACAGCGCCATGCCGGGTTTTACGCGGACGACGATCTCGAGCCACTGCGACTGCCAGCTAGTTGGCCAGTCCTTACGCGGGGGCGAGCTACTGGCGAGCGGAATCCAATAATCGACGGGCTCGAGCGCAGCACCGGTGAAGCCGGCTGGGGCAACGCCGATGACGGTGAACGGGTGGAACGAAATCGTCAACTGCCGGCCGACGACGCCGGGATCGGCGCCAAACGCGGATTGCCAATACTCATATCCCAGAACTACGACGTCACGCGAGGCGCCTGGAGCCTCTTCGGCGGCCGTGTAAAACCGTCCCAGGGCAGGTTTGACGCCGAGGAGCGGAAAGAAATCCGCGGTGGCGGCAATGCCGGGCAGCAAGCGCGCGTCCACGCCCGTGCCGACGAACCAGTTGTTCGACTCGTAGGCGGCGACGCCGTCGAACGAATGCGTGCCGTCGCGGAGCGCCGTGTAGGCAGGGTATCCGGTGACGCTGCTCGTCTGCACCCCACTCGGCGCCTGACGCACCGTCGAGTAGACTCGGCGCACGGCCGCCGGCCGGACGATGTCGTCGGGGCCGCGCAGCACCAAGCGGTCGATGACGCCGAACATGGCGGCCGACGCACCGATCCCGAGGCCGAGCGTGATGGCGCAGACGAGGGTGAAGCCAGGAGCGCGCGCGACACCTCGCGCGACATGGCGGATGTCAGCCAGCAGAGTATTCATTGGTCCGTCCCCTTGGAACTCGGCGGTCGAAGTCGCGTCGTGGCGGCGGCCGTGTCGAACGGCGAGCACGGCCGATGCAGCGTTGATCCAGAATACGATTCGCGCGCGTCGCGGCCCATGGCGGCGCGCGACGACGTCGAAGTCTTCGACGAGGTCGCCAATCACGAACTCACGCTCATCTTGCGGCAGCAGCGCCGCGACGGCACGCAACATCCACGCGGCGGGAGCCGACGACTCTTGGCGGATCACCTGAGCTCGAGACCGAGGTCGAGCCCCGCGGCCAGCCGCGTGAGCGCGTGGAAGGTTTCGCGGAGCGCGCCGCGACCGGCTTGTGTGAGCGAGTAGCAGCGCGTGCGGCGGCCGCCGCGTTCGGCCGTTGGTGCGCCGACGCGCGAGACGACGAGCCCCTTATCGGCGAGGCGGCCGAGCGTCTTGTAGATCGCACCGAGGGTGACGTCGCGCCCAGTGCGATCGAGGATTTCGGCGCGAATCGGGACGCCGTACGCGTCGCGTCCGACGCGGAGGATGGCGAGGAGGGCGACCTGTTCGAACTCACCGAGCATGGGCGGCGGATTGCGAGGCTTATTACTACGACAATGTCGCCAATATGTCGTGTGCCGAGCCCCGCCGCAAGCATCGCGTGAAGAACCTCGTCAGTTGTGACGTTGCGGTCTCACATCTCGAGCCAGGCCTCCGCCAGCCGCAACAGTTCCCGAACCGGCACCGGCTTGAGCATTACGCCTGCACACCCGGCGTCGAGACAGCGCTGCCGCGTGCCGTCGTCGTCGCGTCCCGTGAGCGCGACGACGGCGCGGGCTCCTGACTGGCGCGCGGCGGCGACGAGGCCGAGGCCGTCGCCGTCGGGAAGCGTGAGATCGAGCAGCACGAGCGCGGCCGGATCGGCGGCGACGAGCGCCGACGCTTCGGCGAGCGACGCCGCCGTCGACACGCGGTACCCCGCGCTCTCGAACACGACCCGGAGCGCGCCGGACACGAGATCGTTGTCCTCGACGATGAGGACGTGGGCGGGGTCGCCCGACACGACGAGCGGTCCGCCGCTACGGCGCCGGCTGGAAGGGCACCGTGAAGTAGAAGCGGCTGCCCGTTCCGAGCTCGCTGTCGACCCAGATCTTGCCGCCGTGCAGCTCGACGAGCTTGCGGGCGATGGTGAGCCCGAGCCCCGTACCGTGGTGCGGGCGCGACGGCGTGGCGTCGACCTGTGCGAACTCTCGAAAGATCAAATCGTGATGCTCCGACGAGATGCCGACCCCGGTGTCGCCGACCTCGATCAGCACGCACTCCGGCTCCGCGCCCTTGGCTCGCCCCGCCTTGAGCCAGACACGGCCCCCGGTCGGGGTGAACTCGATCGCGTTGCCGAGCAGGTTGCCGACGATGTGGGCGATCTTCTCGCGGTCGGCGTTGACCGGCGGCAGATCGTGCTCGACGTCGACGCTGAGGTCGAGCCCTTTCTTTTTCAGCAGCGAGGCGTTGAGCGCGCTCACCTGGTCGAGCGGGTCGCGGATCGAGAAGATCGACGTGACGAGGGTGAGCTGGTCCGCCGCGCCGCGGGCGTAGGTGAGAATCTCGCCGACCTGGGCCAAGAGCTGCCGCCCGCCGTTGATGATCCCGCGCACGCTCTCCATCTGCCTCACCGACAGATCGCCGAGGATGCCGTCGCGGAGGATCTCGGCGTGCGTGATCACGGCCGTGAGCGGCGTGCGAAGGTCGTGGGAGATGTTCGCCAGGAACTGCGTCTTGAGCGCGTCGCGCGCGCGCAACTCGGCGATCTCGACGGTCGCCTCCTTGAGCTGCGCCTCGATGGCGGCGAGCCGATGCTCCGGCGAACCGAGCGAGGCGAGCCTGCCGCTGGGCGTTTCTACCCGACTCATGGGTTCATAGTATCCGCCGACGCGGCGCCGGCCAACTCACCGTCGCCGTCGGCCTCGATCGATTCCTCCAGTTGCTGCCTGTTGAGCAGCGCCCAATACCGTCCGCCCGCCGCCAACAGCTCGGCGTGCCGCCCTTGCTCGACGATCCGGCCCTTGTCGAGCACGATGATCCAGCTCGCATCGC
>JBIOHX010000237.1:0-6047 GCA_044449465.1 Gemmatimonadales bacterium
GTGTGGAGAATCTTACCGAGGGCCGGGCCCGGTGCGATGCCGGCCTGGCGCAGATCGTCGCCGTCGATCGCCAACGCGCCAAGATCCACCGCGTCACGGAACGCCGAAGCGAGCATCCGGCGGTACATGGCGCGCACAGCCCGCGCGGCCGGCGCCCGCTCGCCCGCCTCGCGTGCCACCGACCATTCTGCAGCCGCCAGCCGCATCAGGGGGCCGACCTGCAGGCGGCCTATCTGCGCGACCCAGCGTCGGACGTCGCCGTCGGACGGCACGCCGTCCACCAGCGCCCGTGACATTTCGCCGCCGAGCCGCTCCCATCGCCCGAGCACCCCGGCCACCAGTTGCTGCTCCTGCTTCGAGCTTCGAAGCGACGCCATCACACGCTCGGCGGCCGGCGCACCAAGTCCGGCCAGCAAGCCCGCGAACCGTAACGCTCGGCGCACCGGGCGCGCCCCGCTCGCGGGCATGGCCAGATGATCGGCAACCCTCAGCTCGCGCGCCGAAGCGTTGGCAAGCGGCGGCACGAGCGTCGTGAACGCCCCAGTCGATTGCCAGAGCGCGAACGCCGCGCTCGGTCGCGCGATCTGTTCCATCGTCTTGTCGAGCTCCTGTTTCACACGCTCGGGCGACAGGCGGCCCAGGTCGGCCGCGCTCGCCGCGATGGCGCGCATCGTCGGCTCGTCGATGGTGAAGCCGAAGCGCGCCGCGAAACGAATTGCCCGAATCGCTCGAAGCCGGTCCTCGCGCATCCGCGCATTCGGATCGCCCACGGCGCGCACGACACCGCGCGCGATGTCCTCACGTCCCCCGAAGGGATCCCGGATCTCGCCCAGCCTCGGTGAGTAGGCGATCGCGTTGATCGTGAAATCGCGTCGGGCAAGATCGTCGTTCAACGATGCGCCAAACTCGACCTCGGCGTGGCGACCGTCCGTGCGCACGTCGCGTCGAAAGGTCGTCACCTCGTGCATCGCGCCGGCCCGGTCGAGCACGCCGACAGTGCCGAACTCGACTCCGATGGGGATTGTCCGCTTCTCGCCGAACAGTTCTCGAACCTGTACCGGTGTTGCCGACGTGGCGAGATCCCAGTCCAGGTGCGGATGCCCGAGCAGTGCGTCCCGAATGGCGCCGCCCACGCACCATGTCTCGAAACCGGCCTGTTCCAGCCGGTCAGCGATCTCGAGCACGCGCGGCGGTGGATGCAAACGATTCATGACCCGAGGGAGCAATGTCGACGGCGCGCGTGGAGAATAGCGACGCTTGCAACGCAGGTGAAGATCGTGAGCCACTACAACTTCCGGCGGCCCGAGCCGATATTCGGTAGATGATGAGTCAGACGTTTACGTCAGTCCTAGGAGAACATTCCCTGTCCGAGCTCGACCAGCTCCTCGAACGTTCGCGCGCGCTAGAACCATTCAAACAGTCCGTCCGCAGTTACTGCGCGACGGGCGTTGGGGAGCACATCCGCGTTGAAGGATTCGTTCCCCGGGTCAAGGTCCGCCGGCTCATCGCCCACATCCTTTCGGCCGAAGCGCATCTTCCGATCGAGCGTGTCTCGCTGCGCGGCCAGTCGGGCTGCTCGGATTTCTCGGGGACCGTGCGCGTTCAGACGCCGGAGGGAACTCGGTGCTACGAATTCATCTGGGATTGTCGCTGGCGCGCCGAGCAAGAGGGCTGGACCGACTGCTTCGGGTTCCCTGATCAGATTCGTGCCGCGCGCGAGTATGACTGGCGCTGCTTCCAGCACTGGGCTCCGCTCACCGGCAATTCGTAGCCGCTCTGGAGCGCGGCGCAAAGCGCCGCGCCAATCTCAACTGCGCTCGAGCAGCTCGCGCAGCTCGCCCGAGTTCAATCCTGCCCCGAGTGCCAGCATCACGTCGATGCGCGCCTGCTGCGGTCGCCGTGCCCCGGCGAAGATCACTCCCAACTCGGCAAGCCGGCGTCCACCGCCCGGATAACCGTAGGTGCAGCCCACGCGTCCGCGGTGCGCGCGTGAGGTGATCACCACCGGCCGTTCGTCCGCGATCCAGCGCTCGATGCCACTGACCATTGCCGGCGGGACGTTGCCCCGCCCCATCGCCGCGATCACGATGCCGAGGCCCGAGCCCCGCGCCGCGTCGACGAGCCGCGAGTCGGCCCCAGCGTACGCGTACACGATGTCGACGGGGGTCGCAATCGCCTCGGGCGAGAGTACCGGACCCGGAGCCGGAAGCGCGCGTCGATAGATCACGCGCCCATCGTCGATCACGCCGACGGGACCAAGACCGGGACTATCGAACGCTTCTAGCTGATGCGTGTGCGTTTTCGTGACGTCGAGTGCCGAGTATAGGCGGTCCGACATGGCGACGAGCACGCCGAAGCGGCCAGACTCTCGATCGGCCGCAGCGCGCACCGCAGCGCCGAGATTGCCCGGGCCGTCCCATCCGAGATCACTCGACGTCCGCATTGCGCCCGTGAACACGACGGGTTTCTGGGTCGCGACCGAGCGCGCCACGAGATATGCCGACTCCTCGAGCGAGTCGGTCCCGTGCGTGACGACCACGCCCTCGACCTCCGGCCGGACGAGATGCTCGAGGATGCGCCCGCGGAGCGCCCACATGCGCTCGACGGTCATGTGCGGGCCCGGGAACGCCCCCCAATCGTCGACCTCGAGGTCCGCCAGGGCACTGATTCCCGGCGCCAGCGCGAGAATGTCGCGGCCGCGCAGCGTTGGCACGGCGCCGCCGGCGCTGGGGTCGTGCCGCATCGAGATCGTGCCGCCGGTGAAAAGGAGAACGATCATCCGCAGAGCACGCTGCCACCGTTCACGTTCACGATCTCGCCGGTGATGTGCCGCGCGAGATCCGAGCAGAGAAACACGATCGGACCGGCGATATCGCGAGGCGCGGCGATTCGGCCGAGCGGAATGTTTGCCGCGATCCGCGCGCGGCCGCCGTCGGCGAACGGCTGTTCGCACATCTCGGTATCGACCCATCCGGGCGCGACGCTGTTGATCGTGATGTCCCGCTTGGCCAGCTCTCCCGCGAGTGATTTGACGAGCGAGATCATCGCACCCTTCGACGCCGCGTAATCCGCGTGATAGGTCTCGCCGCGCTGACCCGCGGTGCTCGACACGAGGACAACGCGCCCGTGATCGGACAATCGCGCGACCGCGGCGCGCGTGGTGAAGAACACCGAATCGACGTTCTCCGCCATCGTACGGCGCCATTGCTCGTCCGTCATGTCGATGAGGGACACGTCGGCGCAGGGCCAAATGCCGGCGCTGCCGACGAAGAAATCGAGCCCGCCGAGCTGCGCGGCCGCGCGGTCGACCAGATCCTCCGCCCCCGCGCGAGTCGAGATGTCCGACGCGTGAGCCACAGCGGTGATACCGTGCGTCGACTGCAGCCGCTCGACGAGCGCCTCCGCGTCCGCCCGCCGGCTCCGATACCCGATCGCTACGTGCACGCCCTCTTCCGCGAATAGTTCCGCGACCGCCGCGCCGATGCCGCGCGATCCGCCGGTGATCAGCGCCCGCTTTCCGTTCAGCCGCATCACAGCGCCCGCTCCACGAGCTCGCAGATCAGGTGCTCGATGCAGAGATGCAGCTCCTGCGCGCGATCGGTGCGTGAGGTCGGAACGATCACCGAATGGTCAGCGAGCTGCTTGAGTGGGCCGCCGTCGCGCGCGCTGAACGCGAGCACCCTCACCTGCTTGGAATGCGCGGCCTTCGCCGCCTCGAGCACGTTGGGCGAGTTGCCGCTAGTCGAGTGGATGACCAGGAGGTCGCCCGGCTTGGCGAGCGCCTCGACCTGTCTGGCGAAGATGCGCTCGAACCCGAAGTCGTTGCCGGCCGCGGTGAGCAGCGACGTGTCCGTGGTGAGAGCGACCGCGGGGTACGCGCGTCGGTCACGCATGTAGCGCACCACGTACTCCGTCGCGATGTGCTGTGCATCGGCCGCGCTGCCGCCGTTCCCACAGAGAAACAGCGTGCCACCGTGGCTCACCGTCTCGCGCACCATTGCCAGCGCACGCTCGAGCTCCGGCCCGAGCTCGTCTGCGATCCGATGCGCCAGCGCGGCCAGCTCGCGCAAGCCGCCCACAAAATGTGCGCGCGCATCGTCCGTCACGGCGCTGTGGCGGCGGTGCCAGCCAAGCGCGACATCGCGTCGAGCGCCCGCGGACGGAGCCGGTCCGCCGAGACGGTCGCCGCTTCGAATGCGTAGGTGACGAGCGCGTCGACCGTAAGCAGGTCGAGCGCAGACTCCCGCCCCGTCGACGCGCGCGAGAGCAGCTCGCCGAGCAGCGCGACCGCGGCGTCGACGCACACCTCCGGCGCTTCGGCGGCCGGCCGTGCGCCTCCCGCTGCGATGTACTCCCTCACCCGCTCGGCGAGCGGCGCGGGCGCTTCGGGGCGCGCCGCCGCGAGCCAGCTCGCGACCGTCTCGCCGCCCACGCTTGGTTGGGCGCCGCGCAGCACGCTCACGTAGCCGCGCCCCCCGCCCCGATCGCACCGCGGACGAGCTCTGGCGCGCGAGCGAACGCGTCGTCGAACCGCGAGGCGTCGGGGATGCCCGCCTGCGCCATGTGTGGCTTGCCGCCGCCGCGCCCGCCGGCCGCGGCCGCCATCTCTTTGATCAGGTCGCCGGCGCTCACGCCGCGAGCCCGGAGATCATCCGTCACCACCACGAGCAGCGTGTTCTTTCCGTCGTCGAAGCTCGCGCCGAGCACGCCGACGCCGCTGCCGAGTTTTTCGCGCACCGCGTCGCCAAGGGCCTGGAGTTCCTTCACGTCGCCGGCGCGAACCACGCTCGTCAGCAGTCGCGTGCCGTTGCCGCCGATCGACTGCGCGCGCTGCAATAGCGTCTGCAGCTGATCGCCGCCGCCGCGCATCGCTTCGTCGAGCCGACGCTCGAGCACCCGACGCTCGTCGAGCAGCGCGGTGATTCGCTTCTCCACTCCGTCGGTCGAGGCTTTGAGCAGCTCGGCGACGCGCGCGAGCGTGCGTCGCTCGGCATTCAGCAATTCGTACGCGCCGCTCGCCGTCACCGCCTCGATACGGCGGACGCCGGCGGCGACACCCGTCTCGGCGACGATCTTGAAGATGCCGATTTCGGACGTGTTGCGCACGTGCGTTCCGCCGCACAGCTCCATCGAGAAGCCGGGCACCGTCACTACACGCACCACGTCGCCGTACTTCTCGCCGAAGAGCGCCATCGCGCCAGCGGCACGCGCGTCCGCGTACGCCATCTCGCGCATGGTCACCGGCGCTGCCCGCCAGATCTCGCGGTTGACGATTGCCTCGATCTCGCGCAGGCGCTCGGGCGCGACCGGGCCATGATGGGTAAAGTCGAAACGCAGTCGATCCGGCGCCACGAGCGAGCCCGCCTGATGCACCGCCTCGCCGAGAACTTGCCGGAGCGCCGCGTGGAGCAGGTGCGTCGCCGTGTGGTTGCGCTCAGTGTCGCGCCGGCGATCCGTCGGCACACGCGCCGCCACGCGGCCGAACGCGAACGTCCCGGTAATTGTGCCGATGGCGGCCGGCCGGCCGTCGATCTTGCGCACATCGTCTACATCCATGCGCCAGTTGTCGCCCACGATCTCACCGCGGTCGGAAATCTGGCCGCCCGATTCCGCGTAGAACGGCGACTCGCGGAGCATTACGGCGACACGGCCGTCGGCCAGGTGCCGCACCGCAGTCACTTGCGTGTCGATCTCGACGACGTCGTACCCGACGAACGCTGCGGTGGGGCCGGGCGCACCCGGCGCCGTCTGCCAACTCGAGAGATCGTCCAGCGCGTCGGCAGTGACGCCGATGCGCTTGGAGCGCCGCTCCTCCTGCGAACGCTTCCGCTGCGCGTCGAGAGCCGCCTCGAATCCGGCAATGTCGACGACGTAGCCCCGCTCGCGCGCCATGAGCTCCGTGAGGTCGATCGGAAAGCCAAACGTGTCGTAGAGGCGGAAGGCGTCGTCCCCGCTGATCGTTCCGCGGATGTCCGCGCCGCCGCCGGCCGTGCGCAGCGGGGCGAGCTGCTCGAAGCGCGCGAGGCCTCCCTCGATCGTGTCGAGGA
>JBIOHX010000238.1:0-6013 GCA_044449465.1 Gemmatimonadales bacterium
CGTCATCCTGTCGCAAGACGTCCACCGGATCTTCGGTGGTGTCGTCCCCGAGATCGCTTCCCGCGCGCACGTCACCGCCATTGTGCCGGTGGTGACCCGCGCCCTCGACGACGCCGGCGGTTTACCCGTCGACTCCGTGGCGGTGACGAACACGCCCGGGCTCGTCGGTGCGCTGCTCGTCGGCGTCGCGTTCGCCAAGGCATTTGCCTTCGCGCGCGGGGTCCCCGTGATCGGTGTGCACCACATGGAGGGACACCTGTTCGCGACCGCGCTCGAGCATCCCGACGCGACGCCGCCGTTCACCGCTCTGCTCGTCTCCGGCGGACATACACTCCTCGTCGACGTCGAGGCATGGGGGCGCTACCGGCTCCTTGGCCGGACTCGAGACGACGCGGCGGGCGAGGCGTTCGACAAGGTTGCCAAGCTACTCGGGCTTCCGTATCCTGGGGGCCCGCACGTCGAGAGGCTCGCCGCGGCGAGCGACGCCGGGCGGCTTCGCTTCGCGCGGCCGATGTTGCGGCGCGATCAACACCCCGGAGATTCGGATTACTACGACGTGTCATTCAGCGGGCTCAAGACCGCCGTGCTTAACGCGACCAAGGCCGCCGACGCCCACGCGCCCGGCGCCGTCGCCCGCGCCTTCCAGGACGCGCTCATCGAGGCTCTCGTCGAAAAGACAGCGCGTGCCGTTGAGCAATTTCGGCGCGATCGGGTCGTGCTCGGTGGCGGCGTGGCCGGCAACGGCGCTCTCGTCGCAGCCATGCGCCGGCGTCTCGCGCCACACGGGGCGGAGGTGTTCGCGCCGTCGCCGCGCCTCGCCACCGATAACGCCGCGATGATCGCACGCGCCGGACTGTTTCACCTCGAGCGCGGGGAGCACGATGCGCTCGATCTCAACGCCTTTGCCGCTCAGCCACTTCCCGGACTCCTCGTCGCATGACTCTCGCGTCCCCGATCATCCATCACCCGTTCGAGTTCGCACTGTTCGGGTTCTCATTCACGGGCTTCGGCATCGCCGTACTGCTCGCCTTTCTCATTTCGCAGATCATCTGCGAGCGGGAGCTCGCGCGGCGCGGCCGCGACGCCGAATCGGCCGCCGTCGCCGACGTCCTATTCGCCGCGCTGCTCGGTACGCTGATCGGCGCCAAACTCTACTTCGTCGTTGTCGTGTCGCACAACATTCGAGATCTGTGGACTCGTTCCGGGTTCGTGTTCTGGGGCGGATTCATCGGCTCGGTGGTGCTGTGCTATCTAACCATCCGGTACAAGAAGCTCTCATTCGTGCGGTTCGCCGACGTGGCCGGCATCGCCGTCGCCGCAGGATACGCGGTCGGGCGCACCGGCTGCTGGGCCGTCGGCGACGACTACGGCAGACCGTACACCGGTCCGCTCGCGGTCGCGTTTCCACACGGCAGCCCACCATCGACGGTTGCCGAAATGCAGCACACCTTCAACCAGGTCTTCAGCCCCGGCGCTGACCCCAACGCGGTCGTGTCGGTCTATCCGACGCAGCTGTTCGAGGTGCTGCTCGGCTTCGTCATGTTCTTGATCCTCTGGCGCATGCGCGACCACGACCATGCGGAGGGTTGGCTGTTCGGCGTGTATTGCGTTCTCGCCGGGACGGAGCGGTTCGTGATCGAGTTCTTCCGCGCCAAGGACGACCGCTTTCCCTGGGCTTTCGGCCTGAGCATGGCCCAACTGATCGCGTTCGCCATCGTGCTCGTTGGCGTAGCGATCCTCGCGGCGCGAAAGCGCACCGGACCAGACCGTCCCGGAATCCGCGCGGCGGCCCTGACGGCGTGAACTGCGTGGAACGTGTAGCAAAGCTGCCCCAGCCATCACATAGCGCGGCGCAAAGAACTTAGCGCCGCGGCGTCGCGTCAGAACCTGCTGTTCTCCACTAACGTTCGATCACTACTACAGCAACCGCCGTCGCCACGCTGTGCGTGAGCGACACGTGTGCTGATGTCGCCCCCAACTCCGCGAAACGTTGCGCGGCGCGACCGTGGAGGCAGAGCTCGGGCGCGCCGTCGGCGCGCGAGACGACCTCCACGTCGCGCCAGCCGATGCCGCGCGCCAGCTCGTTGCCGGCAAGCGCCTTGTAGGTCGCCTCCTTCGCCGCCAGGCGTACGGCCAGGTGTTGCACCGGCGCGACCTTGACCGAAATGAACGCCAGTTCGTCCGGCGTGAACAGCCGCTCGAGCATGCGATCGCCCTTGTCCGCGTACATGCGCTCGATTCGGTCGATGTCTATCGCGTCAATGCCGATCCCGACGATCATGCCGCCGTCGCCCGACGCCCGCGCGTCACAGCGTCCATGGCGAGCCGCCAAGCGCGGCGTCGACGCTCAGCCATACCCGGTCCGCGACCTCGAAAGTGGCACGGAGTTGCGAGGCCCACGCGCGCCACCGGCGCAGGTCGTCGACCGTGGCACGCGCTTCGTCGGCGCGTCGCCTGAGCTGGTCGATCGCGTCGCGGAGCGGCTCACACGCATCGACCAGCGCCGCCTCGAAGGCACGGCGCTCCGCGCCGTTCTCGGCGTGGCGCTCATTGACGAACCGGCGAAGGGTCGCGTCGAATGCACGCGTGAGCGTCAAGCAATCGAAGGCAGCGATCGAGTCGATGGGCGTTCTGGCGACGACCGCCTGCCGCCGCGCCACCAACAGCGGCGCGAAGAATCGCTGCTGCTCGCCGGCGTCGGCGTGGCCAGACGCGAGCCCGCGCCGCGAACCAAAAGCACGGAGCGTGCGCGTGAGCTCGGGGAGAGTTCGGCAGCGTGCGAGGAGATCCGCATGCAGCGCCGCGGCATCCTCGCAGGCGAGGCTCAGCGACGGCCCGTCCCGCAGCACGAGGGTGACCGATGCGACGCCGAGCCCGAGGCCATCGATCGACGTGAAACGCACCCGCACCGCTCGCTCACCTTCGTTGGCGCCCGTCACGGTGAGCACGTCGTCGTCCAGGACGAGCGTGCCGGCACCGAGTTCCTTCTGGCCGACGCGCGTGGTGACGATGAGCGACGGTCCGCGCGAGCGTTCGATCATTCGATGAATTTACTCACTGGACGCGGCCTCGGACGCGGCTGTCGGCCCAACGATGGCCCGGACCACCTCAGAGGTTGGTGACAGCTCGGCGAACACTGCAGCCGGCTGGTGCCGGCGCAGCTCATCGACGGAAAAGTGCCCGGTCGCCACCCCTATTGCCCGCGCGCCGATCGCGCGGCCGCAGTCGATGTCGGCCGGTGTGTCGCCAATCACCACGACATTGCGGCCGGCAAACTCCACGCGAAGCTCCTCGCGCGCACGGCGTTGCGCAACCGCCGGCAGCTCGCCGCGCACCTCATGGTCCGAACCAAACGCCCCGACGCGAAAGATCGACGGATCGATGCCCGCGGCCCTCAGCTTGGCATGCGCGCCTGCCATCAGGTTTCCCGTGAGCAGCCCGAGCACGACGTCTGTCCTCGCCCCCAGGGCATCGAGCAGCTCGCACACGCCCGGCATCAGGCGCACTCCCACGCTCCCAGCGGCAAGCTCCTCGAGAAGCAGCGCGACGTAGCGGTCGAAGACGAGCGGCATCGCCGCGTCGATTCGCGCATCGGTATGACCTTCGAGACGCATCAGCTCGCGGATGATCTGCGGATCGGTCTTGCCGTCGAACCGGTGGTCCGCGGGGCCGGTTCCGCCGAACACTTCGATCAGCGCACGGTGCACCGCACGGCGGCCGGCTCCATCGGTGAGCAGGATCGTGCCGTCGATGTCGAACAGCACGAGCTTGATCGTCGCCGCGTCGCCCGGCATCACGCGCGCGTTAATACCAGTCCACCCATGATGCACGTCGCTCCGACGATTTGCCACGCGGTCGGTATCTCGCCTAAGAGCGGCCACGCCACGAGCACGGCGACTAGGGGCTGCAGATTCGAGTACATCGACGTGCGCGTCGGGCCAATCACGCGCACGCCGTTGTACCAGATGAGATAGGCGATGACGAGCGCGAACACGCCGCTGTACACGATGGCGAGCCACCCCATCGTCGGGAGCGATCGCCACGGCGCATGCGACACCGCGGGCCACGCGGCAGCGAACAGCGGCAGCGCGCCGCCCATCATCGTGAAAGCAGAGAGCTGCAGGCCCCCGACGCGCTCCGTGTACGGCTTGAGCAGCACCGTGTACGCCGCCCAACAGAGCGCTCCGAACAACACCAGCAGATCGCCGAGCACGGTCCCCTGACCCTCCTTCCCGGTCGTCGAGCCGAGCACCACCAGCGCGATTCCCGCAATCGAAAGCGCGATGCCGAACGCGCCCCGGGTCGCTACGCGCTCTACGCCCCGGACTCGCCCGATGACGGCGATGAACGCAGGCGTCGCTGCAATGACAAGCGCGGCGTCGCTCGCTCGCGTCCGCGCGATGCCTTCGATGAAGAACACCTGATAGATGCCGTTCCCCAATACGCCGAGCCCGAGCAGCGCGATCGACACACGCCTCGACGGCAGCGGCATGCGGCGAGCGACCACGATCCCTGTCAGGAGCAGGCCGGCCAGCATGACGCGTACGCCGTTGTAAGCGAGCGGGTCGATCACCGAGGTGCCGAACTTCACGACACTGAAGTTCACGCCCCAGATTAGGGCCATGCCCACCAGCGAGAGTTCCGTCAGCCAAGCGCCCGGCCGCGCAGCTCTCTCGCGGCCGGGCGTTGCTGATTCTCCCAGCGACAAACTCATGCGTCGAAACGTAGACGCGCACCCTTCGGCCTGTCTATGTTCAGGAATGCATGTCGCCTTCGCACTGTTCGCCGACGCGGCGAATCTCTCGCAGGAAGGGAAGCTCAATGTCCTTGGCGTGTTCGACGCGCTGCAGGTCGCGGCCCTGCCGGCGGTTCACCCGCGGGCACATCTCGTCGTTCATCTCAAGGGTTCGGCAACGGACGTCGGCGCACATACGGTCAGCTTTCGCTGGCTGAGCCCAAGCGCCCACGAGCTGTGGAGCAGTTCGGGCGATCTCAACGTCGGCGCGCCGCCGCCCGGCGTGGCCGAGATGGATTTGCCGCTGATTGCGCAGCTCGACCTGCCGATGGACGCGGCGGGCTCTTACACGATGGCCATCGCCATAGACGGTGAGCACACGGTGGACGTGGGCGTGCAGGTGCGCTCGGCGGCGCCGACGGCGTCGAAAACGCTCGTCAGCTAGCGGGCTCCCTTCGATCAAATGAAGCGCCGTGCGCACACGAAGCGCTCGCGAAGATGCTGCACGTAGGGGTCGCGGCGGTCGCTCAGCAGCTCGACAGCGTAGCCGCCGCGGCCGAGCGCGAGGTGCACCATGCGCCGCTCGCCAAGCGAGATGCCGACGTGCGTGATTCTTCGGTCCCCGCGATCCGAGAAGTAGAGCACGTCGCCGGCGGCGAGCTCACCGACATCGTTCCCCGCGTCGCGGCCAGTTTCGGCCTGCCGCCAAGCGTCGCGCGCCAGCTGTACGCCGTGAAGTGCGAACGACGTTTGCACGAGCCCGGAGCAATCCGCACCCCAGGGCGTGACGCCACCCCAGAGGTAGCTCGTGCCCGCAAAGCGCTCGAGTGCGGTGCGAGCGACCGCCGCACCGTCGCGCGGAAAGCGTGAGGCGATCAACGCCGCCTCGACCGCCTCCCCTGAGCCGACGCTTTCTTGCGGCCAAAGCAGCGCGCGGAGCGGCAATGCGCGCACAACGCCCTTCGGCGAGCGGGCCATGCATCCGAGCGACACTCGCTGCCCTTGTGCCGTCATGTGTGAATCGCCCGTCCCGTCGCGCATCAAGAATCCCGTGTGCACCCAGCCTTCGTACGCGTCGGCGCCGCGGGCGCGGGCCCAGTCGCCCTCTTCGTCGATCACCTCGACCCGATGTCCGGCCAACTGCTGTGACACCATCTGGCTCGCCACCCGCGGCTCGCCATGCATCGGCGCCACGGGCGAGCGCACGACGGCCACGTAGAGCACCGGAAATTCCGCGTCGATCGGCGCGATGTCGACGTTGCTCACTGGGGCGGCTTC
>JBIOHX010000239.1:0-6012 GCA_044449465.1 Gemmatimonadales bacterium
CCTATGTCTGCGCCGCCTGTCATGACGAGGTCGTTGCCGACGTGCCGCCGGATCTCCAGGTTCAGGTTTCGCGATGGAGCAGCGAAGCGCAGCGCGATCGCGCGATCCATCGCGCGATCGGCCGGCCGGAGAAGCTGCGGGCGATCAAGACGGTGCACGCCGTGCTCGCCGGGTTCGAGCCGGAAATGCCAGCGCCGGCGGCGGCGATCCGCGGTCAGAGCCCGCCCGCGAGCCGGGCCCGCCGACAGTCGAGCGACGTGGTCCCGTCAGACATCTCGCTTCCGCGCAGGGGCGCGAGTGACGACGAGCTCGCGTACACGGATCTGTTGTTCGACTTCCGAAGCGTTCGGCGCAACTGGTAGCGCCGTCGGGCATGCCCGGCGGCGCCGCGCAGGACTCACCAGATCCGCACTCGAGCGGCCGGAGCGAGATACAGCTTCTCGCTCGGCGTCACCCGAAAGGCCGCATACCATGCGTCGAGATTCCGAGGCGTGAGCGCACGCCAGGGTCCCGGCGAATGCCCGTTGGTGAGCAACTGTCGCCGGAGCGCCGGCTCGCGGAACTTCGTCCGCCAGATCTGCGCGAAGCTCAGGAACAACTGCTGATCTCCGGTGAGGCCGCCCACTACCGGCGCCGGCTTGCCGCGAAGCGAAGCGTGGAAGGCATCGTATGCCGCAGTGATGCCGGCCAAGTCTGCAATGTTCTCGCTCAGCGTCTGCTGTCCGTTGATCGCGAGGTCGGGGAGAGGATGATAGGCGTCGTACTGCCGGGCGAGGGCCTGCGTCGATGCCTTGAAGTGGGCGAAGTCCGACGGCGTCCACCAGTTTCGCATCAGGCCGCGTGAGTCGAACGCGGCGCCGAGGTTGTCGAAGCTGTGACTGATCTCGTGGCCGATCACCGCACCGATGCCGCCGTAGTTCATGGCGTCGGCACGACTCGCGTCGAAGAACGGCGGTTGCAAGATCGCCGCGGGGAAGTTGAGCGCGTTCATCGCCGGCATGTTGACGGCGTTCACGGTCTGCGGGGTCATCACCCACATGTCGTGGTCCACCGCCTCGCGCAGCGCCGCGATGCTTTTGGCGTAGGTGAAGCGCGTCACGCGATCGGCGTTCCCGTATGCGTCGCTGGGCGAGACGACGAGAGACGCGTAGCTCGGCCACTTGTCGGGGTAGCCAATGCTCACATGCAGCGTGGTGAGCTTGGCCTTCGCCTCCGCCTTGGTCGACGGCGCCATCCACGAGAGCGCGTCGATGCGATGCTGGAACGCGGTGATGAGCCCCGCCACCATCTTCTGCGCGTTCGCCTTGGCCGCCGGCGGGAAGTAGCGCGCGACGTACTCTCTGCCGACCGCGAAGCCGAGCGCGTCGCTCGTGGCGGCTATGGCGCGCTGGTCGCGCGAGGCCTGCGCCTCAGCACCACTCATCGTCTTTCCGAAGAAAGCGAACGCTTCGCGGTCGAAGGCCGCCGGCAGCACAGCGGCGTGGTCTTCGATGGCGTGATAGGCGAGCAGCGCTTTCCAGGAGGCAAGCGATTGGCTCGCGACCAACGCCGAGATGCCGGTGATGGCGCTCGGCTGCCAGGCGACGACGGAGTCCTGGGATCCAAGCTCGGCGGACGAAAAAAACGCTGGCCAATCGAGCCCCGGAGCCTTGCGCGGGAAGTCGGCGCGGGCCCAGTGGTTGTTGCCTTTGGCCGGGTCTTCGCTGTCCTCGAGCTTCCAGTGGGCTTGGGCGAGCCGCGTCTCGAGCGCGACGATCGTGTCCGCTGTCATCTGCGCCGCGGGCACACCGGCGAGCGTCAGCATGCGCGCGACGTGGCCGCGGTACTGCAGTCGCACGTCCGCCATCTTGGGCGACGGATCCAGGTAATAGCTGCGGTCGGGCAGAGCGATGCCGCCCTGCAGCAGCGACGCGACGTTGTGTCCGGGGTGATTGAAGTCCTGTGCTACCCAGAGGCCGAACGGGTTGTCGGTGTGCAACACCGCGGTGTTGATCGGGTCGACATCGGCGCGGAGGTGGGCGCCAAGGAAACGCGCGAGCGCCGGCTTGGCCGCGATGGCGGCGATGGTGTCGAGCAGCGGCCGAATCGGCGCGGCGCCGCGCGCGGCAATGGCAGAGGAGTCGAGGAAGGCGTGATAGAAATCGGCGATCTTGCGCTGATCCGTGCCGGCGGCGGCGTTGGCCGCGGCGGCACGATGGACGATCTCCATCACGTTGGCGTCGGCCTGTTTGGCGGCGATGCTGAATGCACCGAAGGAGGCTGCCTCGGGCGGGATCTGCGTGCGGCGCTCCCAGCCGCCGTTCGCGTATCTATAGAAGTCGTCGCCGGGGCGGACGGTGGTGTCCATTGCCGAGGCATCGAGGCCGGGGATGGCGCGCTGCGCGGCGACGCGTGGCGCGGGGGCGGCGGCGATCAGAAGCGCGAGAGGAATGAAGCGGTACATACGGCGGCTCCGGGCTATGGACGTGTGCCATGGGCTACACCGGAACCTAGCGTGAAGCTCGGGCGCGGACGCTCGAGCCGCGGCCGTCCGATGGCGCAGCGCGCGGACGACGCACTATTTTGTGCGATCCGTTTCCAGGGGCGCAGGTGGCAGCCGACTTACCGACCGACGATTCCGGCTTCACCGAAGCAGAGGTCCGCGAGATATTTGAGCGCGCCGGTCAACTCGACGCGAGCACCGATCAGGATCGGCTAACGTCGCTCGTCGAGGTGCAGCGTATCGGGGCCGAAGCGGGGCTCGATCCGCTCGATGTGGCGCGCGCTGCCGCAAGCGTCCGATCGGCCGGGCTCCGAGCTCCGCGCCTCGGAGGCCCAGCGCGATTTCGCGGAGTGATCGAAAGTGCGGGACTGCTGAGCGAGGCGGATGTCGCCGCAATCGTCGCCGTGTTGCGCGCGGAAACTGGCTATCATGGAGAACTCTCATCGACTCCGTTTGGTACGGAGTGGCAAGCCCGTTCGGGCCTCGGCGCCGTACTCGCGTCGATTTACTCGGCCGGCAATAAGACGAAGATCGAGTTGCTCGTGGCGCGTGACGACGCCCGTGCGCTCACTCGTCTTGCGAGTGGAGCGACTGGACTGCTGCTCGGCTTCGCGGCCAACTCCGTGGTGGTCCATTGGTTCGGCCTGCCGATCGCCGTAGGGGTCGCGACCGGGCTGGGAGTGGCGGCAGCGAGCGCTTGGGGGATCGCCGTCGCGGTCTGGAAACCGGTGGCGCAACACTGGACGGAGCGAACCGCGGCGTTGGTCAACGCAGTGCGCCGCGCGCTGCCAGACGAGCGTCGCTGAATAGTTCCAGCGAGCGAGAAAGCGCTCGTCATCCGCGCGGGCGTGGTTGACCCAGGATCTGGACCCAATGAATGACGACGCGCCTTTCGTGCGCCGGCTCGAACGCCGTTTCGACGATGTCCGTGACGGGCGACGCGGATGCGCGGATCGTTCCGCCGCTGTCGGCGAGAATCCAAAGGGCGGCCGCAGACGTCATGACGGCCATTCCCCAGGTGACTGGGTTGTGTCCAGTCATGTCACCGCGCTCAGAATCGGGTGTTTGGTCACGCCGCTTCTCGATCCTGCGGACTCCGCGGGGAGGCCGCAAGACCTTCCTTTGGGCTCAGCGCAAGCCGACGCGCATTCTGATCACCAGTGGGCGGCGATCGCCCCTAGAGCATCGCCGAGCGCGATGTGGCCTTGAACGTAGGGTTGCCAGTACTCTCGCAAGAGCGGCAAAATGCGCGCGTAGTCCGGCACGCGAGCCCATAGCCCGTTGGCCATGGCGTACGGCACATAGCCCGGAAAAAAGCGTCGGGCAACTTCTCCCGCCGTGTAGAAGATGAACGGGTGCGTCGGGTCACGCATGAGCGGCTTCCCGGCTCGCTCATACGCTACCCGCAAGGAATCGAACAGGGTTGCATCCATCGCGTGCAGCACCTCATGAAACAAGGTCTCAAATGCCGATGCGCCACTGATCTCTGACCGAAGGCTGCTGACGTTTATGTGCGGCGGCTCATCGGTGGTATAGGCGCCGGCCCAGTTCGTGTACGCGGCGACGTCGACTCGAACCGGCGACGGCCACCGATGACGAAACAATCGCACCTCGAGCGCCGCCGCGCTGTCGCCATATTCCGCGAGGAGCCGACGCGTGTCAGCAATCCAGCGCGCGTTGGCTGCGCTGTGTCGTGGCCACCAGAGCTCGCGATAGGCAGGCGCGGCGTGCTCGAGCACGACCGCAAGCGCGCGATCGATGGCGGCGGTGCGAATCGGCGTCGCATCGTCGATCATGGCGATGCGATCGCTGGTGAGTACGAGGCTCGAATCGAAGAGGATGTCCCGTCTTGCCAGGTCGCGTTGATAGAACGCCACCGCCGAGTTCCAGCTCGCACGCATACCCGGCGCGAGCGCGCCGAACCCGGCCGTGTCGCGCAACGCGTCGGTGACGGCGGGTCGAGACGCGTCGAGGCCAGACCGAGCCCGCGCGGTGACATAAAGGAAATGGTGAAGATTGTTCCAGAAGCCGTTGTGGAGCTCGAACAACGGCGACGCACGTTGGAGATGTTGGGCGGTCGCCGCAGTGGGTGCGGCGAGCAAAGCCGTGACGAGTGCAAACCGGGTGGGCGACGAGCGCGAAAGTCCCATGGGAAAGACGATAGGGTGGCGCGCGCCGGTGGGATTGTACGAATCGGCAATCTCGCGCCGCCGCTCAGGCGGGACCCGCGCCGCGCATGAAGGCGAGCGGCGGCACGCCGAGGAGCGCTCGACAATCGCGGATGAGATGCGCCTGGTCCGCGAACCCGGCGCTGAACGCGATGCTACTCCAAGGCTCGGCGGGAGAGGCCATGTGCAACTCGATGGCGCGATGCAAGCGTCGAATGCGCAGGATCTGTTTGGGAGCCATGCCGAAGTGCGACAGGCTCCAGGCGCGAACGGTTCGCTCGGGAACGCGCAACGTTGAAACGATGCCGGCAATCGTTTGTGGCAAGTCTCCGTGATCGCCGAGGAGCCGTGCGAGCCGCACGATGCGCGCGTCGGTCGCGACCGATGGTCGAGCGAGGTGCTCGAGCGTCGCGCTCATAAGGCTGAGGGCGCGCTCAATTGACTGAAAGGGCGCTGATTCGAGATCGTGGAGAAGCGCGGGTGGAAGAGCGAATGCGTAAGCGATCGGCAAGGAATGATCGGTGAACACGTTCGCGGGCCGATTCATCAAAATGCGCAACGCACCCGGCCGCAAGCGGGCACCAACGGTGACGGTCCGCCGAGTCACGTCGATGACCTGGGCACGGGTGCGGGCGCCGATGACCGTCAACTGGCCGGAGTCGCCACCGAACCGATGCCAGATCAGATGCGGCGCGTGGTCCGGTACGATTCGCCGCAGCGCGGGATGCCGTGCCGGGCGCACGTCTTCGACCCAGAGATGTTCGACGAAGGACTCGAGATGCCGGGGGGCGGCGAGGATGGTCGCAGCGGCGCGATGACGGCCGCCGTCGTCGAGAGCTAGCATGATCCGTGGAATCTATGAAAGCTCCGGGTGATTTGACCGCCGCGCGTCATTCAGTCTTGAGCGAAATGGCCGGATCGACTCGTGCCGCGCGTCGAGCTGGAATCCAGCAGGCCATCACGCCGATCACCGCGAGCAACGCGGCGACAAGCGCGAAGGTCGGCGGATCCGTTGGGCTCAGCTCGAACAGCAGCGCTCCGAGCACTCGTGCCGACGCGAGGGAGACCACGGCACCGACCAGGATACCCGCGACGACGAGCCGCATCCCGTTGCGAAGCACCAGCGTCATTACGCTTCGCGGCTGTGCACCGAGTGCCATGCGAACGCCGATCTCCTGTTGACGTTGGCCGACGGAAAACGACAGCAACCCATAGACCCCGATCGAGGCCAGGAGGAGTGCAAGTGCGCCGAACAACGCGAAGAGGCGGAGCTCGAGCCGGGGCCGGGCGATCGAGTGGCCGACGACATCGTCCATTCGTGCCGCGGCATAGACCGCGACTCCTGGATCCAGCGCGTTCACG
>JBIOHX010000240.1:0-5994 GCA_044449465.1 Gemmatimonadales bacterium
CCCCCCGCGGCCTCTGTCCGCCCGTCGCCCAAGGCGCGGTACCCGGGGGCTAGTGTGCGCCCCTCGGGTGGCCACCCGCCGCGGCGTTGGGCCGCCGGGGCCGCGGAGCTCGCGAACGTACGGAGAGATGGCCACGGCGGGGCGTCCGAGTCGCTGCAGCTACCGGGCGCGGCGCGCGCGCGCACCGAGGAAGGCGGGCTCGAGGACGCGCTCGCGCACTCCGCGACCGCGCCGTTCGACACGATACGCGTTCGCATTCGGCCGCGAGCTCACGATTCGGTGCAGCCGGCGCCCGACGAAGTGCAGCGCGGCGCCGTCGTCGGCGGCGTATCCTGCGGGCAGCACTCCGCGAGCGACCATCGTCTGGTAGGCCGGCCGGCGCGCCGGTTCGCCATCGTAGTGCGGACAATGGCTGCCGCGCAGCCATCCGAGCGCGTAGACGGGCGCGAGCTGCGGTCCGAACGAATCACTGACGCCGGACTCGAACCAACAGAGCGAGCCGGCGCTCAAGCCGCACATCAGCGCGCCCCGGCGCCATGCCTGACGGAGGAGGCGGTCGATCCCCCATTCGCGCCAGATGAGTAAGAGATTCCGCGTGCTTCCTCCGCCGACGTAAAAGATGTGCTGCCGCGCGATGATCGCCGTGTAGTCAGGCGGCGGCGTCTCGAACATCATGAGATGCGTCGGCTCGCAGCGTTTGCGGCTGAACGCCGTGTAGAACCTGGAGACGTACGCCGCGGCGTCGCCGCTCGCGCAACTGAGGAAGCAGATGCGCGGCCGCGCCCGCCGCGACTGTGCCAGGACGTAGTCGTCGAGGAGTGGATTCTCCGGCTCCATAGAGAATCCGCCGCCGCCCATTGCGATGATCTGGCCGGCAGGCACGCGCTATCGTTTGGCTAGGGCACACGGGGCCGGCCGCTCCAACGCCCGCAACGCAATTCCCATCACAGGCCTGCTGGCGAGCATCGAGTCTCCAGGATCAGTGGGCCGCCGCCACGTTCGGACGGACGCCGATCGAAGTCAATAGCATGTGTCCGCTGCGTCAAACCTTGGTCAGCGCGGTGCGAATGCGCGCGGCTGCATCGTCGAGCGCCGCGCGGGGCGGCCGTATGGCGTACTCGGGACCGAACCGCAGGCCGAATCCATCGCCGCGATAGCGCGGGAACACGTGCAGATGTAGGTGAAAGACTTCCTGCATCGCCGCCTCGCCGTCGGCGAGAAGTAGGTTCACGCCCTCGCACCGCAGCCCGCTGGCGCGAATGGCCGCGGCGAGGTGCTGCGCGACCTGGAACAGGCGCGCGCCGACGAGCGGATCGAGCGAGACGAGATCGGTCGCGTGCCGGAGTGGCGCGACGAGGAGGTGGCCCGGATTGACGGGCTGGATGTCCATGAACGCGGCGCACTGCTCGTCGCGGTAGACGATACTTCCGGGTAGCTCGCCGGCCAGGATGCGACAGAAGAGGCAGCCCTGTTTCGCGCTCGCGTCGGGAATCGACGCGTCCGCAGCCGTCGTCGGCGCCAACTCGCGTCGAAACAGAACGAGGTGCTCGACCTCCGCGTACCCGAGCGCGCGGTGCGCACGGTGGCTGACGTCGTTCTCGATCAGCGCGTCGGAGGCCATCTCGCGAAAGCCGAGCGCCCGCGCCCAGGCTTCTCCCGCGGCGACGAGCGCGCGGCCGACGCCGGTGCCGCGAACGTCGGGATCGACGTACCAGGCCTCGATGTAGCCAACCGGCGATGTATCGCAGCCGTCGGCGTAGGCCCGGGCTCCCACCTCCACAAACCCGGCCAGGCCGCCGTCCGCCCGTTCGGCGACGAACACGGCCGCGTCGAACCGCGACCGAAAGGCGCGCATTCCGGCAACGATCTCGTTCGGCGGGTCGGCGCGGAAGAGCTCGCCGCTCATGCGGAGCCAATCGTCCCAATCAGAGTCCCGGTATGAGCGAATGTTGATGGCAGGCTGCCGGGGGGAGGAATCTAGCCGGCCGAACGATCTCATCGGCGCGAGCCGGTCGGATACAATTGCTCCTCGGGGATCACGTACCAGCCCAGCAGATACAAGAGCAACCCGGGGAAGCCGCCCGACAAGGCGCTGAGCAGGATGTACGAGAGCTTGACCTTGAACGGGTCGAGCCCGAAGTAGTTGGCGACACCGGTGAGCACACCAGCGAGCGTTCCGTCGACCGTGTCGCGCCGCAGCACGTACTGGTTTTCGAACACTTTCCCTCCCGTTAGGTGCGCGGCCGGGTCCAAGTTGCCGACGCAGAATCTACAACAGGTGAACGGCGGGCGCCTTTCGGCTGACGCGGTCTCCGGCGAGTTTGTTTCAGAAGGGTCACGCCGTAAATCGGGTCGCAAATACTGGAGCACTTCGCCATGGTCACGTCATTGGTCTTCGGCAGGGTCACCGCACTCGTCAAGCCCTGGGGCCTCGCGCTCGCCGCGATTCCGCTGCTCGCCGCCCCGGCGGCGCCGCCGCTCTACACGCCGCGCGAGATCAAGCTGGCCTACGAGCACGGCACGCGCTCGCTCGACGGGCGGCCGGGCGCCAGGTACTGGCAAAACCACGGGCGATACACGATCACCGTGACCGCGGCGCCGCCGGACCGCATGATCACCGGCAGCGAACGGATCACCTACGCCAACGAAAGTCCGGACACGCTGACGCGGCTGGTGTTCAAGCTGTTCCTCAACATCCACAAACCGGGCGCGCCGCGCGTCGGGGCGGCCGGCGAGGACTACCTCACGAGCGGGGTGCACATCGACGCCTTCTCGGTCGACGACAAGCCGACGGCGTGGTCCAACGACCCGCGGTACGCCACCTGGCAGCCGATCGCCCTCCCGGCGCCGCTGGCGCCGCACGACTCCGTGCGACTGGCCGTCGATTGGCATTATGAGATCTCGAAAGAAGCGAACCGCGAGGGAATGATCGACTCGACGACGTACTACCTCGCGTACTTCTATCCGCGCGTCGCGGTGTACGACGACTACAACGGCTGGGACACGATGGACTTCACCGACGAGCAGGAGTTCTACAGTGACTTCAACAATTACGACGTCACCGTCCGTGTGCCCGCCAATTACGTCGTCTGGGGCACGGGGACGCTGCGCAACGCCGACGCGCTGCTCCAGCCGGAGTATCTGCGCCGGTTCCAATCGTCGTTCACCTCGGACCAGACCGTCCGCATCGCGACGAAGCAGGAGCTGGCGGCCCACGCAGTCACCGCGCAGTCGCAGAACGCGTGGCACTTTACTGCCACGAACGTACCCGATATGGCGTTCGGCCTCAGCGACCACTACGACTGGGACGCGGCGAGCGTCCTCGTCGACGACGGCGCCCATCGCCGGGCGAGCGTGCAAGCGGCGTACAACGACAGCGCGGCGGATTTTCATCACATGGTGCAGATGGGCCGTCACGCTCTCGACTGGCTGTCGCATCAGTGGCCCGGCGTTCCCTACCCGTACGAGAAGACGACTGTCTTTCAGGGCGGCGCCGGCATGGAATACCCGATGATGGCCAACGACGAGTCATATCCGGACACCAGTTTCGCGCGGTTCGTCGCCGCACACGAGATCGCGCACACGTACATGCCGTTTTACATGGGCATCAACGAGACGCGCTACGGCTTCATGGACGAAGGCTGGGCGACGACGTTCGAGTATCTGTTCAATCGAAACGACATGGGTCCGGCGGCCGCGGACAAGTTCTTCGAGCAGTTTCGCGTGAACGGGTGGGCGCACGACCCCTCGCCACTAGAAGATCTGCCGATCATCACGCCCGAAGACATGCTCAAGAATCAAGCGTACGGCAGCAACGCCTACGGCAAACCGGCGCTCGGCTATCTCGCCGTCAAAGAGATTCTGGGCGATACGCTGTTCAAGAAGGCATTGCACGAATACATCGACCGGTGGCACGGCAAGCACCCGACGCCGTGGGACTTTTTCTACACCTTCGACAGCGCGTCGGGAAAGGATCTCGATTGGTTCTGGAGGAATTGGTTCTTCAGCAACGGCTATATCGATCTGGCGGTGAGCGGGGTGACACGCACGCGGACCGGCTACTCGGTGCAAGTCGACAACATCGGCGGCCTCGCCGCGCCATTCGACGTTCGCGTTCGGTATACCGACGGAACGAGCGCGGAGATCCGCGAATCGCCGGTGTTCTGGCAGACGAACGCGGCGCATGGAGTCATTCCGCTGACGACGAGCCGCGCGGTGCGCTCGGTCGTGCTCGACGGCGGCATCTTCGTGGATGCGGATTCCACGAATAACGTGTGGACGGCGAAGTGAGGGGCGACGATCGCGTTGAGCGCGCCCGGCCGGGTGCCTCAGCGATTCAGCCAGTAGGACATCTTCAGGAGGAAGGTGTTCACTGGCCGTAACCGTATAAGGTCGCGCACGTCGTCGCGGAAACCGTTCGCGCCGTCGACGGCCGCGGAGCCCTGACGGCCTTCGTTCCAGACGAGAAAGAGCGTCGACCCGGGCTTGTACTCCCAGCGAAACACGACGTTGGACTGGAGCTCTTGGAAGCTGAAGCCGCCCGGCCGGTTCGTCAGGGCGGTGTCGCCGTACGGAGCGAACCGCGCGTCATATGCCGGCGCGCGTGGATCCGTCGAGAGTTGGCGCAAGTCGGAGTACGTACCCTTGGACACGAAGGGTTGCGCATACACTTGAAGCGACACGCTGGGCGTGAAGGTGTAGTTGAGCCGCAGAGTGGCCGACGTCGTCGTCTGGTCCAAGTGCGCGAAGGTGAAGTGCGTGACCGCGGCCGTGTCGGTAAAGTTGCCATACCACTGGTTGCCGGCGAGGTTGCGCGACCAACCCACCGAGAGCGACGAGCTGAAGCGGCCCGCCGTCTTGTAGTCGACTTCAGGGCTGAAATTCCACGATTGCGTGTGGCCGTCGTCGCCGGAGAAATAGTTGACGTTGAAGAACGGCACGAGCGCGCGACGGTCGTCGCCGCCGATCGAGAGCCAGGGGGCAACATACGGATCCTGGCGTAGTGCCGGTCCGCCACGCGCGCTGCGATCGTCGTACGTCGCGCCGAGCTGGCCGAGGGTGCCGCCCATGTGCCAACCCCAGTTGTTCTTCAATGTGATCTGCACGTTGGTGTTGTACGCGGCCTCCTGTGCCAGCCCGGCCGTGTTCCAGTACTGCCACCAGTTGTTGTTCCACTGGAAGCGCTTGTAGAACAGGTGCTCTCGGCGATCGAAGTAGCCGACCCAGGTGCTCCACGACTGCTGGTCGGCGCGACGCAGGAATCCGAGATCGTTGATCTCGAATCCCGGCGAGCGCCGCTGGTAGGCCGATTCGAACAACAGGTGCGCGCCACCAATCTTGTCGAATTTGAGCTCTTCAGCGTCGCCGCCGAGCGAGGTCCGCGTCGAGTCGAGCGGCAGCCCGGCGTCCGGTCGTTGGTACTCGTGCACGTCGTTCGTCTGCAGGGCAAGAATCGCCGACGGAGCGCCGTTGACGCGGCTCTCGTCGAGTGAGCCCGCGAGCTCGTAGGTGTTGTTGAGGAAGCGATGCCGGAAGTCCGTTCCGCCGACGTAGGCGCTCGACGGCAGATAGGGCGACGTCCAGCGGTCCTGGCCGCGGTCGACCGCGGTGAAGATGGCGCCGATGCTGCTGTTCCCGTTGCGCAGATCCTGCTTCACGCGGGCGACGGTGAAATTCGTCGTCGGCTCGTAGGTCGTGTCGCCGAGGCTTGCTGCCCGTTCCGTCGTGGCGTCGAGCACACCGACGGTGAGTCCGTTTCCGAATTGACCAAGCAACTTTGCGGCTCCGAGGATCGTCGTCGGCTGAGCGGCCACGGTGTCGCCGTAGGTTCCCGCAAGCTGCGGCGTCCGCCCAATGCGCCGGCTGTAGTACAATCCCTCGCTGCTGCAGTTGACCTGATTGCAATTGACGTCGAACTGGAATAGCCCGCGCCCAGCGACGAAGAATGGCCGCCGCTCGTCGAAGAACGATTCGTACGCCGAGAGGTTGAGCACC
>JBIOHX010000241.1:0-5933 GCA_044449465.1 Gemmatimonadales bacterium
CGCGCCGCCAGCTCGAGCGCGCGGCGCATGTACGTCGAATCAGCCTCGGTCGCCGCGGGGGGCGGGTTGCTCACATTCGAGATCTCAGAAGCCGAAGCGCAGCCCCACCGAGCCGTAGAGGCGCGAGTCGAGCGCGGCCTTGCCCTGGAAGGTGTTGAAGGTCGGCTGGGCGAGCGTGCCGCCGGACACCTGGCCGATCTCACCGACGAGCTTGAAGACGACGAGGTTGAGCGAGAGGTCGGCGAAGAGGTTGTTGCGGCTCACGTCCTGCGCCGCCGTGATGGGGTCGGAGCGCTGCGTCCCGAGCGCCGTGGGCACGACGCCGAACGCCGTCGCCGAGGACTTGTAAGTGTCGCGACCATAGCCGGCCGCGATACCGAACAGGATCAGGCTCTTGCTGGCGACGATGCGCCAGGCGGATGTCTCGAGGTCGAGATTTTGGACGGTGACCGAGTCGCCGTTCGAGACACCGGTGATCGTCATCTTCGGCAAATCGCGCTTGAGGTACGTGAACGAGACGCCCGGCACGAGGAGCGATTCCTGGAGCGCGCTCACACGCACACCGTAGCCGAGTTTGAGCGGGGTGTCGGGATCGAGCGTGACGTTGCTCGAATTGACCTTCGGGATGTACGACGCGTTCACGATCAAGTCGATGCCACCGACGTTCGTGAGACCGAGCGGGAGTCCCTTGAACAGGCCAACGGCCGCATCGGCGACCGGCATCGGGATGGCGCCGCGCTTGGTCGGGAACTGGCGCGAGGTGGCGCCGGTGACGCTGGGCGGCACTTGCGAGACCTGAGGGACCGACCCGTCGACGACGTTCGCGCGGAGGCCGATGACGAAGTGCCCGAGGCCGCCGAGCGAGCCGCCCTGGCCGAGGGTGGCGTTGCCGCCGGCGATCGCCGTGCCGAGCTGCGGCGCCATGTACTGAAAGAGATCGAGCGCCTGCTGGCACGCGTCCTGGGTGATCCGCTGACGGTCGATCGCCGACGAGCCGGCGGGACACTGGGCCGACTGGGCGCCAAGCGACGCGGCGCCAACCGACGCGGCGCCAAGCTCGAGACACACGGCCGACAACCTGACAAACCTCTTCATGAAATCCTCTCTAGTGAAGTATGACGCGCCCACCTCCCGCGACCGTGCGTCCGAGGGGCCAGGCCCGGAGGCCCCGTGCCGCGCACGACGCCATCACCGCCTCGGCCCCCGCCGCGCCGACGATCACGATCATTCCCACACCCATGTTGAAGGCGCGGAACATCTCGTCGAGCGCGACGCCGCCCGAGCGCTGCAACTGCTGGAACACGTTCGGCACCGTCCATGTCGACCGGTCCACGACGGCGTCCACCGTGGGCGGAAGGACCCGGTTCAAGTTGCCGGGAATGCCGCCGCCGGTGATGTGCGCCATGGCACTCACCCGGCCAAGCACCGGAAGGAGCGCGTCGAGGTAGGAGCGATGTACTGCGAGAAGCACCTCGCCGACGGTGCGTTCGTCACCCGGAAACCGGTCGTGGGCGGTCAAGCCCATCCGCTCGGTGACGATGCGCCGCGCGAGAGAAAATCCGTTGGTGTGCAGCCCACTGCTCTCGATTCCAACGAGGACGTCCCCCTCACGAACCCGTGTGGGCCCAAGGATGGCGTCCTCATCTACATAACCGACGACGAAGCCCGCCAAATCGTAATCCGGCGGCGTGTAAACGCCCGGCATCTCGGCGGTCTCGCCGCCGAGCAGCGCGCACCGGTTTTCCCGGCAGCCGGCGGCCACGCCGGCGACCACCTGCTCGACGACGGACGGCTCGAGCGCGCCGAAGGCCACGTAGTCGAGAAAGAAGAGGGGCCGCGCGCCCTGCACCAGAATGTCATTGACGCAGTGGTTGACGAGGTCGTGACCCACCGTGTCGTGTTTGCCCGCCTCGATCGCGACCTTGAGCTTGGTGCCGACACCGTCGGCGCTGGATACGAGCACCGGCTTCGGCACGTCGGTCGGCACGCGGAACATGCCGCCGAAACCGCCGAAGTCGCCGCGCGCGCCGGCGGTGAGCGTGGAGAGTACGTGGGCCGTGATGCGGTGCTTCGCGTCGTCGGCCGCGCCGATGTCGACGCCCGCCGCGCGGTAGTCGAGCGGCTCGCTCACGCGAGATCCCGATCGAAGCTCACCAGCCGGTGGATCTCTTCTACCCGGCGCGCGATGTCGTTCGGTGTGATCTCGAGCAGTCGCTCGACCGAGAACTTCTCGACGGCGAACGATCCCATGGCCGACCCATACACGACCGCGCGGCGAAGGTTCGCGTCGGACAGGTCGCCGCTGCGCGCGAGGTAACCCATGAAGCCTCCGGCGAAGGAGTCGCCGGCGCCCGTGGGATCGAACACCGATTCGAGCGGGTATGCCGGCGCGAAGAACACGCTCGATTTGGTGAACATGAACGCGCCGTGCTCGCCTTTCTTGATGACGACGTGTTTGGGGCCGCGCGCCATGATCCATCGCGCCGCGCGCACGATGTTGAATTCTTCGGTGAGCTGGCGCGCCTCGGCGTCGTTGAGGGTGATCAGGTCGACCTGCTCGAGGAGCGCGAGGACGTCGGGGCGGCGGCTCTCGATCCAGAAGTTCATAGTATCGCAGGCGACGAGCGTGGGCTTCTCGACCTGCGTCAGGACTTCGAGCTGAAGCCGCGGGTCGATATTGCCGAGGAAGACGAACGGCGCGCGCCGAAACTGCTCGGGAATCTTGGGACGGAAGTTCGAGAACACGCCGAGATGGGTCTCGAGCGTTTCCGCCGAATTGAGATCGTGGCGGTAGCGGCCGCGCCAGCGGAACGACGCGCCGTCGGCGCGCTCGAGGCCTGCGAGGTCGATCGGCCGGCCGGCGAACGCCCGCTCGAGCGCGGCGATCGGGTAGTCGTCGCCGATCACGCCGACGAGCTGGACGGGCGCGAGATGGCTGGCCGACGCGGAGAAGAAGGTGCCCGAGCCGCCGAGCACGTTCTCCGCCTTGCCGAACGGTGTTTCGACGGAATCGAGGGCGACGGAGCCGACCACGAGCACGGTCATGGCAAGAGTCCGAGCATGAGAGAAGTGATACGACGCGGCAGAGCCGGCGCCGACGGGCGTTACATGCGCACCGGCGCCGAGATGCCGAGCAGCTCGAGACCGGTGCGGAGGACGGACTGCGTGGCGCGGGCCAGCACGAGCCGGGCGCGCATCAGCGGCTCGGGCTCATTGAGAACGTGCGCCTTGTGATACCAGAGGTGAGCCTTGCCGGCGGTCTCGTGGAGATACGTGGCGACGCGATGCGGCTCGAGCGCCGCGGCGGCGCCGGCGACGAGGGCCGGATAGTCGAGGAGCGCCTTGATGAGCTCCTGCTCCTCCGGGAGGGTGAGCACCGAGAGATCGACGTCGGCGCCGGTGATCGTCGATGGATCGACTTCGCCGACGCGGAAGATGCCAGACATGCGGGCGTGCGCCATCTGGATGTAGTAGACCGGGTTCTCCTCCGACTGCGCCCGCGCGACGTCGACGTCGAACACGAGCTGCGAGTCGCCTTTCCGCATGAGGAAGAAGTAGCGCACCGCGTCGCGCCCGACCTCGTCGACGAGGTCGCGCACGGTGACGTAGCTCCCGGCGCGCTTCGAGATCTTGACCTCTTCGCCGCCGCGCATGACGGTGACCATCTGGTGGAGCACGTACTCGGGGTAGCCCTGGGGAATGCCCGAGTCGAGGGCCTGGAGGCCGACGCGCACGCGCGTCACCGTGCTGTGGTGGTCGGCACCCTGCACGTTGATTGCCCGACGGAAGCCGCGCTCCCACTTGCTGACGTGGTAGGCGACGTCGGGCACGAAGTAGGTGAAGGTGCCGTCGCTCTTGCGCATCACGCGGTCTTTGTCGTCGCCGAAGCCGGTCGTCTCCAGCCAGAGCGCGCCGTCTTTCTCGTAGGTGTGGCCGGCGGCGACGAGCTGGTCCACCGTGCGCGCCACTCGGCCGTCGTCGTAGAGCGACGACTCGAGGAAATAGACGTCGAACTTCACGCCGAACGCCTGGAGGTCGCGGTCCTGCTCCTTGCGCAGCTCGCGCACGGCGAACCGCCGCAGGGCGTCGAGATCGGCGGCCGTGGGGTCGGACGAATGTTCGTCGATGTAGCGCTGCGCGAGGTCGCGGATGTACTCGCCGTGGTAGCCGCCCTCCGGCATGGCAGCCTCGGCGCCGCCGAGCTGGCGCACGCGGGCCTGGACGCTGAGCGCGAGATTCACGATCTGCGCACCGGCGTCGTTATAATAGAATTCTCTCGTCACGTGCCAGCCGGTGGCCGCGAGCAGCGCCGCGATCGCGTCGCCGAGCGCCGCCTGGCGGCCGTGGCCGACGTGGAGCGGCCCGGTCGGGTTGGCCGAGACGAACTCCACGTTGGCGGTGCGGCCTTCACCGGCATTCGACCGGCCGTACGCGTCGCCGGCGGCGATCACGGCACGCAACCCTTCGGAGAACACGTCGGCCGCGACGCGAACGTTGATGAACCCCGGGCCCGCGATCTCCGCGGCGGTGATTCCGGCGCGGCGAAAATCCAACCGCTCAACGATCGCCGCCGCCAGATCGCGCGGCTTCTGGCCGAGCGGCTTGGCCAGGGTCATGGCGACGTTGGTCGCCCAATCGCCGAACGCGGGATCGCGCGGACGCTCGATCACCGGATCGACGTCGGCAGGCGCGCCGAGCGATTGCGCGGCGCGTATCAGCTCCGCGCGAAGGAGATCGACGCCGTCCATTATTTGCTGGTGCTTCCGCCGGACGACGAGCCGCCGGACGACGAGCCGCCGGATGGCTTGTTCGACTTCGAGCCCGACGCGCTTCCACTCGAGCCACCGCCGCTCGAGCCACCGCCGCTCGAGCCACCGCCGCTCGAGCTTCCGCCGCTGCCGCTCGTCGGCTTCGCGTCGCTCGACTTTTCAGACTTCGAAGCGTTCGAGCTGTCCGCCTTGGAGCCGCCGTCCCCCGAACCACCCGAAGCGCCGCCCGATTCACCGCCCGATTCACCGCCCTTAGATGCGTCGCTCTTGGCCTCGGCCTTTGATTCCCCGCTCGAGCCGCCGGACGCGGCATCGCTCGGCCCCGACTTGCGGTGGGCATTCTTGCCGTAGTCGGTCAAATAGAAGCCTGAGCCCTTGAACACGAGACCAGCGCCGCCCGACAGCTTCCGCGTGGCCTCTTTGCCACATTCGGGGCAGGCCACGTCGGCTGGGGCATCGCTGATTTTACGGTAGAAGCGCTCGAATTCGTGGCCGTCGGGGCAGCGGAACTCGTAAGTCGGCATTCGCCTGTGACTTAGGCCAGTGAAGTGGTGTGTCGAAGTCTAGCCCGGGCTGAAAGTGCGTTCAAGGTCGCGACGCGCGCGACAGGCACCGCTGCGCTCAGGCGGGGCGATACGCGCCCCAGCAGTCACGCAACGTGTCCGCGATTTCGCCGACGCTGGCTCGCGCACGCACCGCATCGAGGATTGGTTCGACGAGGGGCGGTCGCGCTCGCGACTCGGCTCCGGGCGCGGGCAGGTACGCCGGCGCGATCTGGCGGAGGCGCGCGAGCGTGGAACGCGCGCGTGCCTCATCGCGACCGGCGCGCACGGCGCGGAGGCGCTCGACCTGGTCGCGCTCGAGGGCACTGAAATCCGGCGCCGGGACGATCGGCGGCGCGGAGCCGTCGGTGTAGGCATTCACGCCGACCACGATCGCCTCGCGCGATTCGACACGCATCTGATAGTCGTACGCGCTGCGCGCGATCTCCTCCTGAAAGAACGATGCCTCGATTGCCTTCGCGGCGCCGCCGAGCGAATCGACGCGCGCCAACAGCGCGAGCGCGCACCGTTCCAGCTCGTTGGTGAGATGCTCGACGTAGTAGCTGCCGGCCAGCGGATCGGCAGTGAGCGCGGCGCCGCGAAGGCAATCGAGGCATCGTTC
>JBIOHX010000242.1:0-5874 GCA_044449465.1 Gemmatimonadales bacterium
ACGGCGGCAGCGGCGGTGGGGGTGGGGGTGGTGAACACACCGAGCGCGATCGCGGCACACGGAAATGACGACCGCGAGATGAGAGAGCGCACAGGAAAATACGAACGGCGGAGCCAGTGGCTCCGCCGTTCGTATTTGCTGCCTTCACGGTTCTCTCATCACAACAGCAACCAACTCACCTGTGATCCCCGACACCACCGCCCATCCCCCCTGCCGCCTAAAGCATCGAGCGTACCACGCGAACCACGGCTGAGCCGAACGTCGAAAAACCACGCGCCGTCCAACCGGCGTGGCACGCCACTTCCCTTAGTACGTGGCGGAAGACCCCAGCGAAGTATCAAAAGCGTTTCAAGAGCAACAACTCAACGGCCGTCCCATGCGCTCTCGCAGATTCACTCGATTCGACACCAGCCTCGGCCTCGCGCTCATCTGCGCGGCGACGATCGCGGTCGTGTTCGTCGGGTGCGCGCAGGTGCCGCGGTCGGACCTGGCGAGCCCAGCTCCCGCGCTCGCCGACGCGCCGAGCCTGTATCGGCTCGCGTCGAGCAGCGTTCGGTCGGCTACTGTGTATTCATCCCCCACGATCTCCTTCGCGCTCGACCGCATCGACCAGCGCGAGTTGCCCCTCGATCAGATGTATCAGCACTCTGCCACCGGCAAAGGTGTCACCGTGTACGTGTTCGACGGCGGCATCTCGACGACGCATCCCGAGCTCGGCGGACGCGTGCGGATCGGCTTCAGCGGCTTTCCGGACGATCCCAAGATCTGCAACGCCCACGGCACGGCGGTCGCCGGCGCCATCGCCGGAACCACCCTCGGCGTCGCCCCCGACGCGCAGATCGTCGACGTCAAGATGGTGCAGTGCGAGAAGCTTCGCGGCACGATCAAAGCCATCGTCGACGGCGCGCACTGGACGATCGAAGATCACAAGCTCCACGCCGGGCCGGCGGTCGCGAACTGGTCGTTCATCGCCGACACCGCCCAGCGCATCCCCGCGCTCGATAGCGCCGTGACCGAGCTGCGCGCGGCGGGTATTCCCGTCGTCGTGTCGGCGGGCAACATGGACATCGACGCCTGTCACGTATCGCCGGGCAATTCCGAGGGAACGATCGTCGTCGGCGCGTCGGCGGTGACCATGGAGCACGAGTCTGACGGCTCCTCGCGCATGATCGACCGCCGCTCGCCGGGCACGGCGTACGGGCCGTGCATCAACCTGTACGCGCCGGGCGACTCGGTGCTGCTGCCGAGCCTGGATGGGGCGGATGCGCCGATCTCGCAGCTCTGGAACGGAACGTCGATGTCGGCCGGGTACGTGAGCGGCGCGGCCGCGCTCTACCTGGAAACCCACCCGTCGGCGACGCCGGATCAGGTCGCCCAGGCGCTCGAGCAGTCGTCGACGCTGAACGTCATCCGCGATACGCGGGCGAGTTTTTCGAGAATGCTCTTCGTCGGAACGCGCGGCTCCAAGCTGGTCCTGAGGACAGCGGCGCGGCGATAGGGAGCGGTGCACGTATAGATTCGGTTCGCGGGGACGGCGAGGTATTATTCTTCGCCGTCCCTGCTGTTCGTTTGTGACCGCCTGCTCCGACCGCCATGCCTGCCACCGATCTCGATCTGCTCTGCATCAACACCGTCCGCACGCTGGCGATGGACGCGGTCCAGAAAGCAGAGTCCGGCCACCCCGGAACGCCGATGGCCCTCGCGCCACTCGGCTACGTGCTCTACACGCGCGTCATGCGCCACGACCCCGCTTACCCCAAATGGCAGAACCGCGATCGATTCGTGCTCTCCTGCGGACATGCGTCGATGCTGCTCTACTCCTGCCTCTTTCTCACCGGGTACGACCTCACCCTCGACGACATCAAGGAGTTCCGTCAGTGGGAGAGCCGCACGCCGGGACACCCGGAGTACGGCTACACCCAGGGCGTCGAAACGACGACGGGTCCGCTCGGCCAGGGGATGACGAACGCCGTGGGGATGGCGGTCGCTGAGGCCCATCTGGCGGCGACGTTCAACCGGACCGGACACGACATCGTCGACCACTACACGTATTTCATCTGCAGCGACGGCGACCTCATGGAGGGCATCTCCCACGAGGCGTCCTCGTTCGCCGGCCATTTCAAGCTTGGCAAGCTGATCGGCTTTTACGACGACAACCACATCACCATCGACGGCTCGACCGATCTCACCTTCACCGACGACACGGCCAAACGGTTCGAGGGCTACGGCTGGCAGGTGCTGCACATCAGCGACGTGAACGACCTCGACCAGATCGAGGCCGCTATCGCCGAAGCGCAGTCCGAGGAGGAGCGGCCGACCCTCGTCATCACACGCACGCACATCGGCTACGGCAGCCCCCACAAGCAGGACACGTCCAAAGCACACGGCGAAGCGCTCGGCGCCGAAGAGGTGCTGCTCACCAAGAAGAACCTCGGCTGGCCCAGCCTCGAGCCCTTCTATGTACCGCCGGCGTCGCTCGAAGAATGGCGGCGCGCCAAGCCGCGCGGCGCGCGGGCGCACGCCGAGTGGGACGCGAAGTGGAAGGCCTACGCGGCGGCGTGCCCGGACGAGGCGCGCGAGCTCGAGCGGCGGCTCTCGGGCAAACGCCCGGACGGTTGGGAGAAGCAGATTCCGTCGTTCACCAAGGAGAACGGCACCGTGGCCAGCCGCTCCGCGTTCGGCACCGCGCTCAACGCCACCGCAGAGTCATTGCCGGAGCTGGTCGGCGGGTCCGCGGACCTGACGCCGTCGAACAACACGTCGGTGAAAGCGTGGAAGAACTTCGCGCCGGCGGACTATTCCGCGCGCTACGTGCATTTCGGCATTCGCGAACACGCGATGGCGGCGATGATGAGCGGCATGGCGCTGCACGGCGGGATCATACCGTACGGCGGCACGTTTCTCATCTTCTCGGACTACATGAGGCCCGCCCTGCGCCTGGCGGCGATCATGCGCCAGCACGTCATCTACATATATACGCACGATTCGATCGGCCTCGGCGAGGACGGCCCTACGCACCAGCCGATCGAGCAACTGTCGACGCTGCGGGCCATTCCGGGCTTCACGGTCATTCGGCCGGCTGACGCGACGGAGACGGCGGTAGCGTGGCGCGTGGCGGTCGAGCACGACGGTGGACCAGTCGCGCTGGTGCTCACGCGGCAAAAGCTCGGCTACATCGACCGCACGGTGTACGCGCCGGCGGAAGGACTGGAGAAGGGGGCGTACGTGCTCGCCGACCCGCCGGCCGGCCGACAGGCGCAGGTGGTGCTGCTCTCGTCGGGGTCCGAAGTCGGGCTGATCGTGCAGGCGCACCAGCAGCTCGCGGAGGCGGGGATCGCGGCGCGCGTGGTGAGCATGCCGTCGATGGAGCTGTTCGCGGAGCAGTCGGTTGCGTACCAGTCGTCAGTGTTGCCGGAGGGAGTGCCGCGCGTCGCGATCGAGGCCGCGCATCCGATGTCCTGGTACCGCTGGGTGGGGCCGCACGGGGTGGTGCTCGGGCTCACGCGGTTCGGCGCGAGCGCACCATACGAGAAGATCTATGAGCACCTCGGCATGACGGTGCAGAAGGTGGTCGAGGCGGCGAAGAAGGTGGCGCGATAGGAGGAAGGGAGACCGGGCTCAGGCGCCACCAGCGCGGTCGAGAAAGGCACTGATGGCGGCGACGTATTGCGGCACGAGCTCCAGCGTAGACCGCAGACTTCGCGGAAATGCGAGCCAGCTTCCGCTCGATGAGCGCACGTTCGACCGGCGTCAACGCTCCGGTTCCTGCTCGCGAACGAAGCGCCGAATGTACTCTCGGGTCTGGTCGCGATAGCGGCGATCGTCGGCGAACCGGCGATAGGCGAGCGAGCGAAATGATGTGAACACGTGCGGCCCGGATTCATACAACACCAAACCATCGCGCGCGACTATGGCCAAGAGCAGCGAGTTGGCGCGCCTGAGGTCAGTGACGTCGACCTCGTCGACGCCCAGCGCCGCCATCAGCCGGTCCGTCACAGCGAGCGCGTCGATGACCTGCGGTGCCAGGACACCGATGTCGAGGTCTTCGGCCGATCGCCGGTCGCCCGTAACGGCGGAGCCGAACAAAAGAACGAGATCGAGGCCAAACGCCGTCGCGACATCGCGCGCGGACGCGCGGAGCTGGTCATCGGTGATCGCCGCCAGGCGCTCGTGGACCCGATTCGGCATGCCGAGAATATAGCCCTCGCTGGCGAGGAGCGGCGATCAGGCCGGCGGGTCGGCGACTCCGGCGAAGAACACTCGTACGTCGAGCTCGAATAGCGGAGCGTCACGGCTCGGCTGCCACACGAGGCGATCGTCGACCAACGCCGCTCGTTCGTCGCCCGGGTGCCAGATTTCGAACGCTTCCGCTTCCCCATCGACGACCCAGTATTCCGGGACATCATGCTTCTGAAAGAAGCGGCGCTTGGTGATGCGGTCGTGCCGCGCGGAGCTGGGTGACAGTGCTTCGACGGCGAGCAACAGTTGCGTCACCGGATCGGCGGCACGGGGCATCCGGCCGTCAGCGGCTGGGATGACGAAGATATCCGGTTCGAAGCGAGAGTCGGGCGTCCGCCGCGCGCTCGGAGCCGGGGTCACGAGGAGCTCGCCGTCCACGAGCTCGTAGCGCGGAGACAGCTCCGGACGCTGTTCGGCGAGGCGGTCCACCTCTTCGATCGTCCAGCGGCGTGAGTGAACGGCAGGCATGGACATAACCTGCTCGGCGGATGGCGGTTCCGCTACGCCGAGAGCTGCGACAACCCTTCGTCGGGTGGCCGGCGCGTCGCGGCGGTCACCGCTTCGGCAACGAGGCTGACTTCCGCCTCGAGAATCGGCTCGTCCTCCGCGGCGATGCCCGTGTCGACCCAGGTGAAGTCGGGGACGAGCTGCTTGAGCATGCGGCGCAACTGCACGTCGGACACGCCGCGACGAGCGTTGGCGGTGAGCCGCTGGATCGCGTCTTCGGTCGCGCCCTCCTGCCCGTTCCGCGCGCGCAGGATCTTTGGATGGTTCGTCGCCTCAGCCACTTCGTGGCTGAAGAACATCTCCTCATACAACTTCTCGCCGGCGCGTCGGCCGGTGAACTGGATCTCGATGTCGTCGCCCTCGCGCAATCCGGAGAGTCGGATCATGTCGCGCGCGAGGTCGACGATGCGCACCGGCTCGCCCATGTCGAGCAGGAACACTTCCCCACCCTTGCCGAGTGCGCCGGCTTGCAGCACGAGCTGCACCGACTCGGGGATGGTCATGAAGTAGCGGCGCATCTCCGGGTCGGTGACGGTGACCGGCCCACCTGCCTTGATCTGCCGCACGAAAGTCGGCACGACGCTGCCGCGGCTGCCGAGGACGTTGCCGAAGCGGACCGCGACGAAATTGCGGTGGTGTTTGACCGCCGCCTGATGCACCACATGCTCGGCGATGCGCTTCGTTGCGCCCATGATGTTGCTCGGCCGCACGGCCTTGTCGGACGAGATGAGGACGAAGTGCTTGGCGCCGCAGGCGACCGCCGCGGCGACGACGTTGCTCGTGCCGAGGACATTGTTGGTGATCGCCTCGACGACGTTCTCCTCCATGAGCGGCACGTGCTTGTGTGCGGCGGCGTGGAATACGGCGAAGGGCCGGTAGGCGACGAAGACCCGTTTGATGCGCTCGGCGTCGCGGATGTCGGCGATGATCTCGACGAGCTCACAGAGGTGGCTCAAGGCGCGAAGCTCTTGCGAGATCTCGAAGATGGCGTTCTCGCCATGACCGAGAAGGACGAGGCGCGATGGCTGGAGGGCGATGAGTTGCCGGCACAGCTCGCTGCCGATCGAGCCGCCGGCGCCGGTGACGAGGACCGTCTTGCCCGTCGCCATGGAGGAGACGGAGGCGAGG
>JBIOHX010000243.1:0-5872 GCA_044449465.1 Gemmatimonadales bacterium
CACCGCGGTTGCGACTCGGATCTCGATGCTCCGGACGCTCGCCCCGCCACTCTCGATCGTGAGCTGCGGTCCGGCCAGCTCGCGCGGGCGCGAGACCAGCGTCAGGTGTGGGCGATTCGAGATTCGCACCGCTACGGTGAGATACCGCGCACTCGGCACTCCACGGACTACGTCGGCCAGGGTCCGGCCGGCGCTCGCCACGATTGCGGCGCGCGGCGCGATCCACGCCGTAGCTTCGACCGATCCCCAGGAGTCGGCGCCATCGAACATGCTGCCCTGTCCGCGCACTCCGCCGCTCGCGCCAAACGATAGACCACCCCGCTCGTGCTGCCAGCCGGCCGCGAGATCGGTATACGAGACCGGCCGCAGCGTGAGTGCGAAGCGCGACGAGTCCGTGAACGCCGCATGCGTGGATGTCAACGCGGCGCTGATCGACAGACGTTCGTCGCCGGCCGACCACCACCCGTCGCCTAGCACCTGGTAGAGCAGGTTGGAGCTCGCTGCGTGCGTCGTGCCGCCGGCGCCGCCGCCAACCGCGCCACCCAATCTGCCTGTTCCGGCGAATGCGCGCGCGACGACCTCGCCGGTCAATGTCGGGCTGTCGTTCGTTTCGCCGAACGCGCTCCCGACAGCGTCAACGGCCCACCGCGTTGCAGCGGGCGACGGACCGAAGATTGAGCCGACCACGACGCCCTGCCCCGTCCAGCGCGCCGCCGGCGCGAGCGTGGTGAGAAAACTCGAACGCACGGATGCTCCATCGCCCAACTCGTCGGCGGTGACGCCGAGTGTCAGCGCGCTCGATTCAGGTACGCCGCTTTGCCGGAGATGCGATGCACCGATGTCGGCCGTCAGGCGCGATTGAGCGCCCGACGTCCGAACGAGGCACAACGAACCGATCAGGACCGGGATAAGCCGGGCTCGGCGCATCCCACAACATAATGTTCGGTGCCCGCGCTACGGCGTATTCGGGCGCTTCGGTCCGGTGCCGGAGGGTGTAGTAGGTAGGGCGGCAGCCGTCGCGGAGCCTGTGGCGCCCGGCGCGAGGACCGCCGTCAAACCATCGATGCGCGCGTCGAACGACTCGTCGACCCGCGCCCCACGTCCCACGTCGGCGTTGACGTTGTTGCCCAGGGCGATGAGTTGACTGCTCGTGGCCCCGCGGCGGACGAGCTCCGTGACCATCGCCGTCGCGCGCTTTTCCGATTCGCCGCTCGCCACGAGCTGCGTGAGCAACCCGAGCGGTACTGCGATCGACTGATTTGGGCTGGCCGCGCGCAAGCGCTTGAGCGCGTCGACGCGAACTCCGACGCTGAGCGCGTCTTCGCCCGCCAGAATGTCCGCCGGCCCAGGAGACGGCGCGAGCGCCGCACGCGCCACCTCGAGTCGGTCGGCTACCGCCTGCGCCGCTGCCACAATCCGTGGCGACGGCGTTCGAATCAATAGGCCGCGCTTGACCTTGGCGACGATGCGTTCGGCCGGCAGGCCGCGTGACTGCGCCTCCGCGACAATGCGCGAGACTTGCGCCGCCGATGCGCTATCGAGCGTCGGCGTCGTCGAGAGCTGCTGCGCACCGCAGACCGGCGCCAGCGCGACGAGGCTCACTGCGGCAAATGCAAAGCGCATTCTCACGGCCGCCCCACGATGACGACCGAGCCCTCGGCGCCGAAATCCGGATCGCGCACCTTCGGCTCGCTCGGGTCGAGCACGAACACAGAATCATCGACCAGGTAGCCGTACATATGGCGGCCCGGCAGAATTGGAATCGTCGCCGACCAGAGCGTCCCGTCGGCCGAGCGCGTCATCGGCGCACTGACCTGGTTCCACTCGTTGAAATCGCCGACCACCGACACGCGCTTGGCGCCCTTCAGGCTGAGCACGAACTGGTGCGCAATCGGCAATGCCGCACCGTCGGGCACCGACACGTTCATGGCGACGCCGGTCGCGGGCCCGGACGTCGCAGCGGGTGACGTCCTCACCACGGGAGCCGCCGGCACGAAACCATGAATCACGAACCCGACAATTGCCGCCGCGGCCGCGAGGCCGGCGAGGCCGGCGAGCCGCCGGAGGCGCGGCCGCGGCGCGCGTACGTCGAACGGCTCGTCGCCCGGCGGAGTGACACGGAGGGCGGCCGCCGCCGCCACGACCCGCTCCACCGCCGCCCGGTCGACGCCCGGCAGCCGCCGCAGCTCGTCGATCGCGCGGATCACGGACGGGTCGCGCTCGGAGTCGATCATCGGCGGCCCGGTCCCGGCGACAGGCGCGTGCGCAGGAAATCGCACGCGCGCTTGACGCGCATCTTGAGTGCCGATTGTCGCACGCCCGTCATCTGCGCGATCTCATCGTATGAAAGGCCTTCGATATAGTGCAGCAAGAAAATCTCACGGTTGTATTCGGGTATTTCCGCCAAGGCCAGTCGAACTTCGTCGCCCCACTCGTGCTCGAATCCGGCGCTCGGATCGTCTGGCGACGGGATTCGCTCGAGCACCTTGTCGTCGTTGACGATTCGCGCATGCTCGCGGTGGCGCGCGGTGTTCGCCGTGCGACAGCAGTTGCCCAGTATCTGAAACAGCCACGACTCGAATCGCTGCCGCTCCTCGTAGCGCGGAAGCGCGCGGTAGAGACGGACGAACGCTTCCTGCACCGTGTCCTCGGCGTCGTCCGGGTGTCGCAGCATCGCGCGCGCGAAGCGCAGGCTGCGCGCATAATACGTCTCCACGATGCTCGTGAAGGCGTCGATGTCGCCAAGCTTGGCGCGCGTGACCGTCCGCGGGTCGAGAACGATGGCCTGATCGGGACGCTGCAGTGGCTGGCTGGTCAGGGTGGTGCCTCGATTCGTGTCATGTGGCTCAACCGGCGTCGAGGGGTCGCCGGTCACCGACGAATCTACGAAAAAGGACGCCGGCGGGTCGAGCTCGCCGGCGTCCCACTGTGTTCGTTCCGGCCGAATTGGCCGGATCACACGCTCAAACGGCGTCCGACAGGCTCGTAAAGTCGAAGTCGCGCACCTTGATCGCTGGCATCACGACATCGCCCCCCGCCTCCGTTCCGGCCACGCGCACCGCCGCGCCGAGAGCGTCGAGGTTGTTGAGCATGAACAGCGGCGACTCGTTGAAGCGCATGTTCTTCACCGCCTTCGTGATCTTACCGTTCTCGATCAGAAAGGTGCCGTCGCGCGTGAGGCCGGTGTACAGCACGGTGCGCGGGTCGACCGGCCGCAGGTACCAGAGGCGCGTCACGAGCACCCCGCGCGGTGTCGCTGCCACGAGCGCGTCGATGCTCTGCGAGCCACCGGCGAGCTTCACGGCGTTCGTGCCGGCGTCCGGCTGTTGATTCTTCTTCTGCGCCCAGAAGCGCGAATACGTGAGCTTCTTCAACACGCCATTCTCGATCCACACCTGCCGGTGTGCCGGCAGTCCCTGTCCATCGAAGGTGTTGGTCAGGAGTTGCGGATCGCCGGGATCGGAGAAGAGGGTGACGCGCTCGTCGACGATCTTGTCGCCGATCTTCGTGCCTCCGCCCTGTTTGGAGAACGGGCTTCGTCCCTCGTCCGCCGAGCGCGCGTCGAGGGCAAACGCGAGGAGTTGCACGAGGTCGCCCACCGCCTGCGGCTCGAGCACGACGGTGTAGCGTCCGGGCTCGATCGCCACGGGATGGCGCGAACGCCGCGCTTTTTCGATCGCCTGCTGCGCGACGGCGTTGATGTCGAGCTTGGACCAGTCTGGGTGATCGGCCCCCGCCCATCCGGAGCCCGTGCCGTCCTTGGTGCGCACGGTAAGCGTGTAGTTCGCCGAGGTGCTCGATTGATAGGCGAACAACCCTTTGTTGTCGCCCACGGCGCTCGCTCCGATGCCGGTGATGAGGAAGCCGGCCGCCGTGAGGTCCCCGGCCGCTTTGCACGGATCGATCGCCAGCCGGGCCGCCTCGGCACGCCCTTCGGGGCCGAGGTTCGCCGTCGAGTCGAAGTAGGCATTCACGTTCTCGTACGTTTGCGGACCCAGCACCGGCATCGCCTCGGGGTCGTCGGGCGCGAGCTTGGCCAGCGCCTCGGATTGCCGCACCGCGCGCTCGAGGCCCGCGTCGCTGAAGTCGTTGGTCGAGACGACGGCGTGCTTGGCGCCAAAGGAGCTCTGCACGTTGACGTTCGCCTGGCTCGTGGCGCCGGCCGTCGAGATGCGGTTGTCGGCGAAGCGGATGTTCGCCTGGTAGCCGCCGCCGATGTTCACCTGGATCTCGTCGGCCTTCGACATCTTCACGACGCGCTCGATGAGCGCTTCCGCTTGATCCCGCGTCAGCACGCGCGGGTCCGGGGCCGAGCGCATCAGGCTTTCCTCCCGGTGTTGATGACGTTGATGTTGCGGAAGCGGGCCGGCACGCAGCCGTGGCTCACCGAGCCGATCTGCCCCGGCTGGCCTTTGCCGTCGAAGAAGCTGGCGCCCATCATGTACTCTGATTTGCCGCCGATCATGTCCATGGCGTTCCAGAAGTCGGGCGTCTTCATCTGATAGGCGACGTCCTTGAGCATGCCGCCAAGCTTGCCGTTCTTGATCTCGTAAAAGACCTGTCCGCCGAATTGCGCGTTGTACCGCTGCTGGTCGATCGAGAACGAGCCGTCGCCGATGATCGCGATGCCGGCGTCGGTCGCGGCGACGAGGTCGTCCCACTTCGTGTCCTTCTCGCCCGGAAGGAGCGACACGTTCGGCATCCGCTGGAACTGCACGTCGCTCCAGTTGTCGGCGTTGCAGCAGCCGTGCGACTTCACGGGCATTCCATTTTTCTTATAGTACCACGCCAACCAGGGCGCCTGCTCGCGGTTCGTCTGGTAGTCGTGGAAGATCCCGTTCTTGATGATCGGGAACGATTCGGCCTTCACGCCATCGTCGTCGTAGCCGATCGTGGCGCACCCCCCGTCCTGGGTGCGGTCGCCCTGGATGTTCATGATCTCAGGCCCGTACTTGAGCGTTCCGAGCACCTTCTCCGGGGGCGAGACGAAGCTCGTGCCCGCGTAATTGGCCTCGTAGCCCATCGCCCGATCGAGCTCGGTCGGGTGGCCGATCGACTCGTGGACGGTCAGCCAGAGGTGCGACGGATGCAGCACGAGATCGTACCGGCCGACGTCGACCGGCTTCGCTTTCAGCTTCTCCGACGCTTCCTCACCCCACTTGCGCGCGTTCCCCACCAGGTCCGCCGCAAGAATGAACTCCCAACCGCGGCCGGCCGGCTGCACGGTATTGCTCCGCGATTGGAAATCGCTGAAATCCGCCGACACGGCGGTCGCGGTGAACGGCACCCAGCTCCGCACGATGGTCTGGGTGATCATCGATCCGTCGGTGTTCGCGTAGTTGCGATCCTCGCGGACGAAGAAAAGAAAGCTGTTCACGAACTTCACGTTCGGCGCCTTCATCGACTCGGTGTTGGCGTCGATCAGCAGCTGCGCCTTTTGCTCGACCGGTATCGTGAATGGGTCGACCTCGTAGCTGCTCTTCCAGGTTGCGTCCGGATAGGCCGGCGACGGCGCGAGCACGACCGGCGCCGCGCCGGGAATCCGGTTGGCTTTGGCGATCGCCGCGGCCTCGCGCGCCGCCGCCGCCACGCCGTCGGCCGTCAGCGTTTGCGATGCCGCGAAGCCCCACGCGCCGTTGACGAGCGCGCGCACGCCGATGCCGATCGAGTCGGTGTCGCCGACCTGGACGATCTGCTTCTCTCGGGTGCCGACGAAATTCTGCCGATATCGGCCAATGCGCGCGTCCGCCCAAGATGCGCCCGCGGCCTTCGCCGCGTTCAGCGCGTCCATCAGCAGCTCCTTGACCGGCAGCTCCTCGAACTCGTGGACGCCGCGCGGATAGCGCGGAAGCGCGCTGCGCGCATCCGCGAA
>JBIOHX010000244.1:0-5869 GCA_044449465.1 Gemmatimonadales bacterium
GTCGCTCAAGGTCGGCTTCAACAAAGTCTTCGGCTACTACATCGAGGTTACCAACTCCAATCTCGCCAACGTACCCGCGGACTATCAACGCCGGCAGACGATCAGCTCGGGCGAGCGCTATGTGACGCCCGCGCTCAAGGAATACGAGGAGCGCGTGCTCAGCGCCGCCGAGCGCATCGAGACGCGAGAGCGCGAGCTGTTCGATGCGCTTCGTTCGGCGTCCGGCCGCGAGATCGCGCGGCTCCAGGCAATCGCCCGAGCGATCGCCGAGCTCGACGTGCTGAGCGCGCTCGCCGACGTGGCGGCGCGCGAAGGTTACGTGCGCCCGGTGATGACTGACGATTACGATCTCGAGATCGACGGCGGGCGTCACCCGGTCGTCGAGCGGATGATGCCGCGCGACAAGTTCATCCCGAATGATCTCGGCCTGGCGCGCGGCGCGCGGATGATCATTCTCACCGGCCCGAACATGTCCGGCAAGTCGACGATCCTGCGGCAGATCGGATTGATCGTGCTCATGGCGCAGATCGGGAGCTTCGTGCCGGCGGCCGCGGCGCGAATCGGCGTCATCGACCGCATCTTCACGCGGGTCGGGGCGAGCGACAATCTCGTGCGCGGACAGTCGACGTTCATGGTGGAGATGAGCGAGACGAGCGCGATCCTCCACAGCGCCACGGCGAGGAGTCTGGTGCTGCTCGACGAGATCGGCCGCGGCACGGCGACGTACGACGGCGTGAGCATCGCATGGGCGGTGAGCGAGCACCTGCACGAACGTGTCGGATGCAAGACCGTATTCGCCACGCACTACCACGAGCTCACGCAGCTCGCCGACGAGCTCGACGCGCTGCGCAACTACAACGTCGCCGTGCGCGAGACCGGCGATCAGATCTTGTTCCTGCACCGACTCGAGCCGGGCGGCGCAGACCGTTCGTATGGCATCGAGGTCGGTCGGTTAGCCGGATTGCCGGCGTCGGTGATCTCCCGAGCGCGCGAGATGCTCGCCATCCTCGAGGGCGAGGAGCTGGTGCGAAGCGACGCCGCGAATCCGAACGGCGCGAAAGCGCGCTCGCCCGGGCCGGCGCCCGATCAGCTCGGTCTGTTCGCACCTCCGAATCCGATCGTAGAGCGATTGTCGGCGATCGACGTCGAATCGACGACACCCCTCGCGGCGCTCTCGATTCTCGCGGGTCTCGTCGACGAGGCCAAGCGCAGCCGGTGACCGGCGCGCGGTCGCCCGCACCGGGCCGCGGTCGTACATTTGGCGCATGTTCCGCCCGCCGCCGATCTGTGCCTTCACGCTCGTCGCCGCGCTGGCGGCGGGGTGCGGCGATGTGCCGCGCGGCTCCGCGTACGCGCCGCCGCAGGGACCGAGGCCCGACGAGCTTCCGGCGCTCGTGTCGCGCGACCTGCCGTTCAAGTATCCGCCGTCGCTCTATGCACGGAAGGTGCAGGGGAACGTCGTGCTGCGGCTGTTCATCGATCGAGATGGCCGCGTCGTGCCGGATTCCACGCGGATCGATGGGCCGAGCGGCTACGCGGAGCTCGATTCCGCGGCGCTGTTTGGGGCCCATGACCTGCGGTTCGTTCCAGCGAAGCTCCGCGGTGATCCGATCGCGACCACCGTGCTGCTTCCACTCTACTTTCGCCATCCCGAAGCCCCGCCGCTTTCGGGCGATAGCGTTCCGATCTTGAGAAAACGAGGATGACCGAAGCGCCATCGCCCAAACGCTCCGAACAGCCGCGGAACCGCGCGCCGTACGACGACGTGCTCGCACTCATCGGCTGGACGCCGCTCATTCGGCTGAATCGCGTGACGCGCGGCATGCGCACGCCGGTGTACGCCAAGGCCGAGTTCTTCAATCCCGGCGGCTCGATCAAGGATCGCATCGGCGGTCCGATCATCGAGCGGTTCGAGCGGGAGGGAAAGCTCAAGCCCGGCGGAACGATCGTCGAGGGCACGAGCGGCAACACGGGCGTCGGACTCGCCATCGCCGCCGCGCTCAAGGGCTACAAGTGCATCTTCACGATGCCGGACAAGATGTCGCAGGAAAAGGTGCGTCTCCTCAAGGCGTTCGGCGCCGAGGTGATCGTGACACCGACGGCGGTGCCGCCAGACCATCCGGACAACTACGTGATGATGGCGAAGCGCATCGCGCACGAAACACCAAACGCGGTGCTCGCGAATCAGTTCTACAACGACGCCAACCCGCAGGCGCATTACGAGACGACCGGGCCGGAGATCTGGGAGCAGACTGGAGGGCGCGTCACGCACTTCGTGTACGGGGCCGGCACCGGCGGTACGATCACGGGCGTTGGGCGCTATCTCAAAGAGAAGAATCCAAAAATTCAGATCGTCGCCGGCGATCCAGTCGGCTCGATCCTGGCCGAGATGTGGCGCACGAAAGGGGAAGGGAAGCCGGAAGGGGTGCCGTACAAGATCGAGGGCATCGGCCAGGACAAGATTCCCGGCACGCTGGACATGGGCCTGGTCGACGACTTCATGACCGTGAGCGACAAGGAGTCGTTCGCCATGGCGCGCCGGCTGACGCGTGAAGAGGGCCTGTTCGTCGGGGGCTCGAGCGGGCTGATCGTGCAGGTGGCGCTGCACGTAGCGCGGCGCATCGACGATCCCAACGCGCTCATCGTCGCCGCGCTGCCCGACACCGGCGAGCGCTATCTCTCCAAGCTCTATAACGACGAGTGGATGCGGGAAAATCAGCTGCTCGACGCCGACCGCACGACGCTTGCCTTGGTGATCGACGCCAAGTCGCGGCAGGACGGCGAGACGCCGGTCATCGTCAGTGTCGCGCCGGGTGCAACGGTGCGTCAGGCGTTGCGTCTGATGTCGCTGCACAACGTGTCGCAGCTGCCCGTGATGGACGGCGCCAACTGCGTCGGGTCGGTGAGCGACTCATCGCTGTCGGCGCGGAGCCTCGACGACACCAAGCTGCTCGACGCGACGGTGAGCCAGGTCATGGACGCGCCGTTTCCCATCGTAGAGATTGGCCAGCCCGTCGACAGCGTGGCGAAGCTGCTGTCGAAAACCAACCCGGCGGTGCTCGTTCGCTCGAACGGCACCGTGCAAGGCATCGTCACCCGGTCGGACATGTTGAACTATCTGATGGCGCGATGACGCCGGCGCCGCGGCGGAGCGGACTGCTCGACATCATCGTGCTCATGGGCGGCACGTCGTCGGAGCGCGACGTATCACTGGCTTCGGGAACTCGCATCGCCGGCGCGCTGCGCGCGTATGGCCATCGTGTGCGCGCGGTGGATCCGGCGCGCGGCCCGATCGCGGAGGCGGAACAGCAGACGCTGGCGAGCGGCGTCGTGGTGCAGACGGCGCCGCCGTCGCGCGAGGCGTTGCAGCAGATGGCGCGCGAAGCGCTGCCGCGCATGGCGAGCACGCTCCCGCGGCGCGGCGACGCCGATGTCGTGTTCCTGGGCCTTCACGGCGGAGCGGGGGAAGACGGGACGATCCAGGCCATGCTCGACCTGGCCGGCGTGCCGTATACCGGCAGTGGGGTAATCGGCAGCGCGATCGCCATGGACAAAGACGTGTCGAAGAAGCTCTTCAGGCAGGCCGGCGTGACGACCGCGGACTGGCTCATGGCGCCGGCGTCCGTCGACGAAGTGCGTGCGACGCTTGGCTTTCCGGTCATCGTGAAGCCGTCGCGTGAGGGCTCGACGGTCGGGCTCTCGATCGTCAAACAGCCCGGCGATCTCGCCACGGCGATCGCGGAGGCGGCGCGCTTCGACGACGAGGTGATGATCGAGAAGTTCATTCCGGGGCGGGAGTTGACGGTCGCGGTGATCGGCAACGAAGCGTTGCCGGTTGGCGAAATCTTCCCAAAGCACGAGATTTACGACTACGAGTGCAAGTACACGGCTGGGATGGCGCACGAGGAGTTTCCCGCCAAACTCTCCAAAGACGAAGCATCGCGAATTCAGGCCGATGCCGTGCGCGCGTTTCGGGCGCTCAAGCTCGGTGGATGCGCGCGTATCGATTTTCGCATGGCGGCCGACGGTAGCTTTCACTGTCTCGAGGCGAACACGCTTCCAGGAATGACGCAGACCAGTCTCGTTCCACAGGCGGCGGCGGCGGCGGGCATCGCATTTCCGACGCTGTGCGATCGGATCGCCCGGCTCGCGCTCGAGCGATCGGGCGTGGCGGCGGCTTGATGGCGTCGGTCGCCGGACCGACCGCCGCGCTGGCGGGAATTCCCGCTGGACTCCAGGCGCAGGGTGTCTGGGCGGGCCGGCGACAACTATTCGTGCGCTTTGCCGGAGAGGCCGAAACCGCCACGATGTACACGGCGGACGCGCTGGCGAACGAGCTCAAACGCAGCACCGCGCGCTCGACCTTTCACTCGATCTCAGTCTGCGGTCGCGATCCGCTGGCGAACGTCGAGTATCTTCGCGCGGCGTTCGACAAGGCGGAAACGAAGCTTCCCGTCATGCTCGACTGCGACGGGCAGCGTCCGAACGAGATCGCCGCGCTTGGATCGGTGATCGAACTGGCGCAGATTGTCTTGGAAGGTCCGGCACTCGAGGCGCAGGGCGAGCGGGCGTTTGAATCGCTCGCCGAAGCCGTGAAGGCCGGATTGCAGCACGCGCTGGTGGTGAACGTGGACGAGCGCACGAGCGACGCGCACATTTTGCGGGCGGTCGAGCGGGCGCATGCGGCGAGCGGAACGACGGTGGTCGTCGTCCATCCGGGCGCCGGGACGCCGATCGACCGCGACCGGCGTTGGACGACGCTGTTCGAGCGAGCGGCGGCGATCCACGGCGACGTCCGCCTCGTGCTCAGGCTTCCGCCGCCCACGGGGATGCGGTGAATCGTGGGTCAACCATCCGCCGGGCGGTGACCGGAACCGTCGTTTCCCAGTCGTGTTTATAAGGTAGACGTCACTCGCAGACCTAGCCCGCCAGCCGTTTCTCGAGCCTCTTTGGACCGCATGTCGTCGTACTCGACCACTCAAGAACATGAACCGACCGGCCAGCTGACGCGGGCCGTCCAGGCGTTGATCGCGATCAACGTCGTCGTGATGTTCGTGCAGTGGACGATGTTCATGAAGTACCCCGACGTGGTCGGGTTGCTGGGCTTCACGTCGAGCGCGCTGCCCGAGCGATGGTGGACGGCGGGCACATACATGTTCGTGCACGCCGGGCTCTGGCATTTGGCGGCGAACATGTACGCGCTCTACCTGTTCGGGCCACGCCTCGAGCAGGGGTGGGGCGCGCGGCGGTTCACCTGGTTCTACTTGCTGTGCGGGCTTGGCGGCGTCGTGTTCCAGTTGCTGTTCATCCGCGCGGGTACGCTGGTCGGCGCATCGGCCGCGGTGTTCGGCGTGATGACCGCGTACGTCATGCAGTGGCCGGACGACGAGGTGTATTTGATGTTCGTGCTGCCGATGCGCGTGCGGACGCTGGTCGTCGGTCTGTTCGTGTTCAACCTGGTCATGGGCGTCGTCGGCACGGGCGACGCGGGCGCCCCGAACATCGCGTACTTCGCGCATATCGGGGGCGTGCTTGCGGCGTACGTCTACATCCGTATGGCGGCGTCGGCCGGAATGGATCAGGTGCGGCAGCGCGTGGCGAACCTCCCGGACGCCGACGAGCCACCGCGCGCCATTCCGCGCAATCTCCCGCGGCGAGAGCGCGGCGACGAGGTCGACGACATCGTCGCCAAGAGCAAGGCGATCGCCGCCAAGCGCGCCGTTGCGGTGTCGCCGTCGCGCCGCCGCGAAGGCAAGGCCGACGAGCTCAATCGCGTGCTCGACAAGATCTCCGAGCACGGCATCGACTCTCTGACGAGCGACGAACGCAAGGTGCTCGAAGAGATGTCGAAGCGCCTGCGCGACCGGTA
>JBIOHX010000245.1:0-5863 GCA_044449465.1 Gemmatimonadales bacterium
GACGCCGGACGAAAATCGGCCGGCGCGGCTGCCATCACGAGCACGTCGGCGTCGGGCAGCAGCCGGCCGACGGCGTCGGCCATGTCATCCGTGGTAGCAACGGTGTGGAGGGCGGCGCCGGGTGGTAGCGCGCCGGGAATCGACGAGGCGACGACGTCGACCGCGGCGCCGCGGCGCCAGGCCGCCTGCGCCACAGCGACGCCCATCTTACCGCTGCTGTGGTTGGAAATGAAGCGCACCGGGTCGATGGCCTCGCGGGTCGGGCCGGCAGTGACGAGGACGCGGCGGCCGGCGAGCGGCCCCTTCGGCTCGATGAGGCGTCCGATATGAGCGAATATGATTTCTGGTTCTGGCATGCGGCCGGGCCCCGCGCCTTCTCCAGCCGCGAGATCGCCCGTGTCCGGCTCGAGGATGACGTGGCCGAGCTCGCGCAGATGGCCGACGTTCAGCCGCGTCTGCGGGTGCGCCCACATGTGGTCGTTCATGGCCGGCACGAAGAGTACCGGACCGACGGCGGCGAGCAGCGTCGCCGCGAGCAGGTCGTCCGCCTGGCCCGTCGCCGCGCGGGCGAGAAAGTCGGCCGTCGCCGGGGCGATGACGATCGCCGTCGCCTGACGGGCGAGCGCGATGTGGTCGAGTGCCCGGCCGGGATCGAACAGTCCAGTGTGAACCGGGCGCCCGGTGAGCGCCTCGAAGGTGACGGCGCCAACGAACTCCGTTGCCGCGCGCGTCATGACCACGTCGACCCTGGCGCCGGCTTTGGTCAGCAGCCGCGCGAGCCAGGCCGATTTGTAGCTGGCGATCCCTCCCGTGACCCCGAGGAGGATGTGAGCCCCGGCGTACGGTCGGATCGCGGGTCTCCTATTCGGTTCGGCGGCGCGGCACGACGTGATATACGATGTCGCCCTTGGCCAGCTCTTCCAACGAACGGGTCGTCAGCTTCTTCTCGCGCGACGACGACCGGTCGCGCGGGAACTCGTTGAGCACGCGCGCATACTTCGCGGCCACGAGCACTCCCAGATATTTATTTGCGGCGTGGTTGGCGATCTCGCCCGGCGTGAACACTCGCATGCTGAGACGACTCCCGATCTAGCTCGATGAATGGTTGTGAATCTCGGCTTCCAGCCGATCGATGAGCCCGGCGACCTGCCGCCGGAGGCCCGATACCCGCTCCCGGCTCAGGACCTCGGCGTCGAGGATGGCGCCGACACTCGCCACGGCCTGCTCGAGGTCGTCGTTGATCACGACGTACTCGTACTCCTCGACTGCTCGCAACTCCTGCAGAGCGGAATGTAACCTGGCGGCGAGCTCCGTGGGGGACTCTGTCCGCCGGCGCCGGAGCCGGTCGAGGAGCACGTCACCGGACGGGGGGAGCACGAACACGGTCACCGACCGTGGAAATACGGCCCGGAGCTGCCTTGCCCCCTGGACGTCAATGTCCATCACCACGTGACGCCCGCCGTCCAGCACCCGGGCAATCTCCGACCGCAGCGTGCCGTAAAGGTTTCCGTGCACCTCCGCCGACTCAGCGAAATCACCCGCGGCACGGCGCTCGAGAAAGACTTCGCGGCTGAGGAAGTAGTAATCCCTGGCCTCCACTTCACGAGGGCGCGGGTGGCGTGTCGTACATGACACGGAGTAACCGACATCCGTCCGGCGCTGGAGCAGCGCGCGCGCGATCGTCGTCTTGCCGCCACCCGACGGCGCCGAGAGGATCACGGGAAATGGGTTCATTCGAGGTTCTCCACCTGCTCGCGGATCCGCTCGAGCTCCTCCTTGATGAGGATCACGTCCTGTTGAATCGCCGCGTCGTTCGCCTTGCTCCCCGTGGTATTCGCCTCGCGCAACAGCTCCTGGAGGAGGAAGCCCAGGCGTTTTCCGACCCCGTCGGCGGCGGCTGACGCCAGCGTGGAGCGAAAGGCGGCAAAGTGCGCGTGGAACCGGCTGATCTCCTCGCTCACATCGAGCCGGTCGGCGAGCACGGCGATCTCGAGAGCAACGCGCTGGTCGTCGACCGCCACGCCATCGGCCAGCTCGCGCACCGCTTGGCGGAGTCGGTCGCGCTGTTCGACCAAGCGATTGGGCGCGCGCCGGGCAATCCGATCGACGGCTTGCTCGATGCTCGCCAGGCGCTGCTCCAGGTACGTCGCCAGCCGCGCACCCTCCGCCGCCCGCATGCGGTCGAGCGCCGCGACGGCGCGGTCGACGATCTCCACCAACTCCGGGGCGCTCCCTTCGGCCTCGTCGTCGGCGCTTGCGAACAGGTTGGGAAGGCGCAGCAGTGCGCCGACGTCAATGGCGTCGCCCAAGCCATGCTGGCGCTGAAGATCGCGAAGCTGGTCGACGTAGGCGCCAAAGCGCGCCGCGTCGATCTTGCCGCCGTCTTGCGGCGACCGCTCGACGCGCGCCATCAGGGTGACATGGCCGCGCGCCACGCCGCGACGCAGGGCCTCGCGTACCTCGGCTTCCCACCGCGAAAGCTCGGGGGGCAGCTTGATCGAGGGATTGAAGAATCGATGGTTCACGGATCGGAGCTCGAGCGACACGCGAGCGCCGCCTACGGCGCCCTCCGCGGAACCGAACCCGGTCATGCTTTTTATCATATCGTGGGCGTCATCCTACGGAGCGACAAGGAGATTTGTCAATCCGGGGCAAAGATGTCGTCAACCGCTGAACGACCAGCGTACGCCGTAGAAGTTGGTCTGACGCGGCATGAGATAGGTGGGGACCTGCGTGTACCGCTCGCCAAGCACGTTTCGGAATTGCCAGGAGATCGTGGCGCTGAGGATGCGAATCTCGAGCAGGGTCGAGATCGTGCGGTATCCAGGCGACATGACGCCGCCGGCGGCCGTGGGATAGTTCACGCTCGAGCGGTACTCGTGCACGAGGGACGCCATGAGGCCGAAATCATTCGTGGGAAAGCGGCGCAAAAAATTGCTTCGGATGTACAACTCGCTGCGCGTCTGGTAGCGCGGGCGATAGAACCCCGACAGGTCGTTCCAACGCACGGCCGACAGATCGGCGTTGAGCAGCCGCCAGAGTTGGCCGCGAACCGCCGCTGTGATGCCCGTTGCCGCCGGCTCGCGGACGTCGACGAAGGTGGTGTCGAAGACGCGCGGTGCGGCGAGGCGTATGCTATCGCGGCGCAGGATGCCGCCGAGCAGCCAGAGGTTGTGGATGCGGAGTCCGACCTCGCCCTGGACGAACTTCGTCGTAATGCTGCTGTCAGCCACACGACTGTCCGCCGAACGACCGACCGAGCCTATGACGCTCACGAACGAGAGCGGCGTGAACTGCGCGGTGATGTCGCCGTGGGTCAGCGAGTCGACGCCCTTCCCTTCGATGAACGCCGACAAGCCGAGGCGCGACGTGAAGAAGCTCGCCCGTGCCGACGGAACCGCGATGTGCCTTCCCGCCTCCACGAAAAAGCGACCGGTGCCGCTCACGCGAAGCGCGCCACGCGTTGCGCCCGCCGACGCGATGTACTGCGAGCGGTACAGCGACGTGTCGAGCGAAACGTTGGCGAGGGCCGAATCTTGGGCCGTGACCGGGTTATTGATGATGAGCGTACGTACGCCGGAATAGTCGTACTTGGAGCCGACGGCCATGAGCTGTGCCCAGGTTCCGGTCGTGTCCGGGTCGCCGACCCCGACGCGCAGATATGAATCCGTGCGCGTCGACGCGACGCCGGAGATCGAATCCACCGGTTCGCCGAGCGGCGTGATGCCGATGATCGTCCCGCGGTGTCGTCCCACCCGCGTAACGAAGGCATCGATGCTGAACGCGCCTCGCGCCCATCCCACGCGCCCCACGACGCCTGTCTGGTCGCTGCTTGCGCCGAGGGCGCGCGGCGGCGTGGTGCCGAACTGCTGCGCGGCGAATTGCAGATCGAGCCCGTTGTCGAGACGCTCGCCGAAAAAACCGCGATAGAGGTTCGTCTGCTGATCACCGGTGGCGACGTCGGTTCGCGTCTCGGGCGTCGTGTTTCGCACGCGCCAACTTCGCAGATAGACGCGCACCTCGTCGCCCGCCTGCTCGATCAACGCGTCCTCGACGGACCAGAGGTTGATCTGCGTGACGTCGAGCGCGCCATTGCCGCGCGGATCCATCGCGGCGAGCTCGAAGCCGTCGTAGAACACGCGCACGCGGAGCGGGTCGCCCATGTACGGTTCGACGGCCGGCGCCGCAAGCCATCCGCCGTGCAGGCCAGTGATGCCCGGAAGGCGCTCGAGGAGATCAGCGAGCGTGATTGCGCCGGTGGCGAGCACCGAGTCACGATTCCAGTACCAGCGCCGGGCGATGCCGAGCGCGGGCGGCAGCTCGGAACGCGCGATCGGCGCCTTGATCGTATCGTGCGGAATCTTTTTCAGTGAATCGAGCCGGTGCAGCGAGTCGGCACGCGCGAGGCTGTCGCGGAGCAGCGAATCGGGCCGCGGCGGCACGGGCACGACGATCGTCGTATCACGCTTTCGTGTCGTGTCACGAACTCCGCCTTGCGCGCGAAGCGGCGCGTGCAAAACGGCCCCGGCCATCAGGCCGAGGCCGAGCACCATGACGATGCGCGCGAGCGCGCCAACGCGCGCAAGGCGAGCGGTCAGCGTGCGCGCCCTCGCACGAATTCCACGAACGTGCCGACCGGCACACCCGTTGGACCGCGCGGCACCGTGGCGAGCTCCGACTCGGTGTACGCGGTTCCCGCGACGTCGAGATGTACCCAGGGAAAGCCCTCGGCGAACTCGCGCAGGAACATACCCGCGGTGATCGCGCCCGCGGGGCGGCCGCCCGAGTTTTTTATGTCCGCGACGTCGGATTTGATCAGCTCCTTGTAGTCATCCCACAGCGGAAGCGGCCATCCGGGCTCGCCCGAGCGCTTGCCCGCGTCCAGCACTTCCTGCACCAATGCGTCGTCGTTTCCCATCACGCCAGTGGCGGTGTGCCCGAGCGCGACCACGCAGGCGCCCGTGAGCGTCGCCGCGTCGATCGCCGCGATCGGCGACATGCGCTTGGCAAAGGCCAGCACGTCCGCCAGCACGAGACGTCCTTCGGCGTCGGTGTTGATGATCTCGATGTACTTGCCGTTCGACGCCCGCACCACGTCGCCGGGCTTGACCGCTTCGCCCGACGGCATGTTGGTCGTGGCGCCAATGAGACCCACGACGTTGACCGGAAGTTCCAATCGACCGATCGCTTCCATCGCGCCGAGCACGCCCGCGGCGCCGCACATGTCGAACTTCATCCATTCCATGCCCTGCGCGGGCTTGATGGAGATGCCGCCTGAATCGAAGCAGAGCCCCTTGCCGATGAGCGCGATCGGCCGGCCGTCTTTGGGCCCGCGGCGATACTCGAGCATGATGAGCCGCGGCTCCTGCGTCGTGCCCTGCGCGACGGCCAAGAACGATCCCATTTTCTCGTGCTCCATCGCCGTGCGACCGAGCACGGTCGCCTGCATGCCGAGGCGCTGGGCGATGTCGCGCGCGGTGTCGGCGAGATAGTCCGGCGTGCAGATGTTGCCGGGAAGCATGCCGAGGCGGCGCGCGAGCGAATGACCTTCCCCGATCGCGGTCGCGGCTCGCACGCCGGCGTCGCGCGCGGCCTGGTCGGCCGCGAGGATGGTCGCCTGCTCGAGCGGCGCGCGCAGCTCGTCGGGCGTGGGCGGCGTTTTGAGTTCTTTAAAGTCCCATGCGCCGGCGACGAGTCCGAGCCCCGCCGCCTCGACCGCGACCGCGTCGAGCGCTCCGGCAAAGAACGCGAGTCGTCCAACTCCGAGCCGCGACGCCGCACGCGCCGCGACCGCGCCGGCGCGGCGGACGGCGCCCGGCGGATCGGTCACCGTGCCGCGTCCGGTGAGCAGGACGCGCTGTAC
>JBIOHX010000246.1:0-5841 GCA_044449465.1 Gemmatimonadales bacterium
CCAGCGGGGCGGGTTGGCACCTGTTTTGGTCCACCGGCGGCGTTATGGGCTCGCCGATACGCCCCCCCCGAACTTCCTCGCCGCGTCGCCGCCGCCGCGCGCGCCGCGGCGGAACGGGTGTGCGCGGCCGGCGACGTCCTCCTCCAACCGTTTGCCGACGAGGTGCCGGGGGTCGGAGAGCTCTCATTCATATTTATCAATGGCTGCCCGAGCCACGCGGCCCTCAAGCGCGCCGCGCCCGGCGAGTTTCGAGTGCAAACCGAGCACGGCGGCTCGGTCGCGCCAATCAACGCGGACCCGGCCCTGTTCGAACAGGCGGGGCGCGCACTCGCCGTGCTCGACGAGGTTCCGCTCTACGCCCGCGTCGATGGGGTGGTGATCGCCGGCCGCTTCGTGCTGATGGAGCTCGAGCTCATCGAGCCGAATCTGTTCCTGGCACTCGAGCCGGAGGGTCCGTCGCAGCTCGCCGCGGCGATCGTTCGGCGACTCGAAGCTGTCTAGTCTCGCCGTGAGCGACGGTCCAGTTGGCATTCTGCGGCAGCCCGGCATCAGCCCATGCCCGCGCGAACAGCGCCGGCGGTTCCTCGACTGGTTCGTCCGTCAGCCGGAAGGTACCCCAATGAATCGGTAGACAGGCGGGCGGCGCGTCGCTGCCTCGGCTCAACGCGCGGTACGCTGCAACGGCGTCATCCGGATCCATGTGCACGCCGCGCATGAACCATCGCGGGTCGTAGGCACCGATCGGCAGTAACACGAGGTCGAACGGCCCGAGGCGCGACGCGATTTGGGCCATGTCCGGATGCAGCGCCGTGTCGCCGGCAAAAAACACAGTCGTGTCGTCGGCGGCCAGCGTCCAACCGCACCACAATCGGTCGCCACGATCGCCGAGTCCGCGTCCGCTGAAGTGCTGCGCGGGCGTGCACGTCGCGCAAAACCCGTCGATGTCGACCGAGGCCCACCAGTCGCGCTCGATCACCTCACGCGCACCGAACGAGCGAAGCACCGCGCTGACGCCCAGCGGGCAGAGCCAACGGGCCGCCGGCCATCGCTCGGCGATTCGACGCACGGTTTGCGCGTCGAGGTGATCGTAATGGTCGTGCGACTGCAGCACGACGTCGATGTCGGGGAGACTCTCGAACGCAACGCCCGGCGACATGACGCGCCGCGGACCGGCCCAGCGGATGGGCGACGCGCGGTCGCTCCAGATCGGATCGGTGAGCACGTTGAGGGGCCCGAGCTGCAGCAGCGCGGTCGAGTGTCCGACCCAGGTCACCGACCGGTAGCCGCGCGCCGCCCGCGGCCGAACGATCGCCGGCTCACGACGCGCGAGACTGTTCCGTGGCGGGCTTGGCGCGCGCTGGCGATTCGCGCCACCGCCGAAGCGCCAGCGGATGAAATCACCGAAGCCGTGCTCCTCGAAGCCGGGCCACGGATTCTGAAAGCCGCCGCCCGACCGATGGTGGGGTGGTGTGGCGGGCGTGCTCGGCGATTCGGCGGGTTCGGCGGATTGGGTCAGATGGCGCTCTGGCGCGGTCGGACCCGGAATGTATCGTTCGCCGCCAGTCGCCACATCGAGTCCGAGGTCGTATGGGAGCTGTGGCCGTCGCCGTTATCGTACGCAGGGAACGTGAGATCGTCGAGACGTACCGCGATGCGGGGGCAACGAGCGCCGAGCACGCGCGCACTCCCGACGAGCTGGGAGTCCCAACTCGGGTCGCGTTTGATCGATTGGTCGAACGCGCCGTCCTGCGTGAAGTGGGGGGCGGGCGCTACTTTCTCGACGAGCCGAGTTGGCTGGCGATGCGCAGAATGCGCCGGCGGTTCGCGACCGTGATCATGGTGAGCATGGCGATCGCGGCTCTCGTGGTGGCCGTCGGCGGCATAGCGGCCTACGTCATCGGCTCGTCGAAGTGACATTCGGAACTACCAGGCCCCGAAGGCGCGACCTGCCGGTCTATTCCGGCGGCCCGTTCTCCGATCGTTCCGGGCTCTCGGGGGACGTGGGATCGACGCCGTCGGCCAACGGATCGAAGTAGCTAGGGCGCTCGTGCTGAGCGCCGCCACTCGGCGCCGCAGCCACACGGCCCTGGCGCGCCCGATCGAATCCGGCGCGGACGAACTCGCGAACGGAGGCCCAGTCGCCGCCACCGACGCGAACGTTCAGCCAGCCGTTGGCGAGCTGCTTCTCGATCTCCTCGAACGAACCCGTCGCGCTCGACGCCGCGTCGAAACCGAGCCGGTACGCTGGCCGCGCCTGCGCATAGCCCACGTCGGCGAGGCGGTTCGCCCGCTGAAAATGCGACCGGAAGAGTCGGTCGTCCGGGTCGGTGAACCCCGCGGCGCCCTGGTCGTTCGCTCTGGCGTCTCCCGTTGAAGCGCCCGTCGCTTCCACGAAGGTGCTCGAATCGTACTCTCTATCGTCGGCCATCGATCTCTCCCGAATTTGGCGTCGTACGAGCGCAAATCCGGGACCGAACCCGAGGGTGAGGTTCATGCGTCGCGGAATGTGATCGTCGAAACGCAACGAGCCGCGAGCCCTGAGGGCTCGCGGCTCGTTGCGCGATCAGCCGGCTCGAGACCGGACTTCAAATGCTGCTAATCGCGTTCAGCGCGGCCGACTCAGCGGCATGATCGGTACGCGCATGCCGCCCATACCAGGGCCACCGATCGGGATACCGCCCGGGCGTCCGTACGGGCTTCGGCCACGTCGGGTCGTGCGCGGATCGCAATCGTCGCCGTCGCCACCAAGGACTGCGCCGCGGAAGATCGAGCCAAGGACCGCCCCGATTCCGCCCTGCCCCGTGTTTGGGATGGGGGCGGTCGACGGATACGACTGCGCCGGGATCGGCACCGGCCGTGCGAGCGGCGGCAGATCGGGGGACGGCGACTCGGACGGTGCCGGAGTCGACGCTACGACCTGGACCTGCGGAATCTGCTGCTGAGTCTCAGCGGCTTCGACCGGCTTGGCCGAGGCTCTGACCGTGGGGTGCGAGGTGCGGATGACCTTAGGGCCTTGTGGGGCGCGCTTCGGCTTCATCGCGACGACCTTGTGCGCCTGAGGCGCCACTTCGTCGGGACTGATCTGAATGTCCGGCGTCGCGGACGCCAGCTGCAGATCGCGCTGGAGGTCCGCGCTCATTGCCGTCGAGTTGGGCGCCTTGCCTCTGCCGCACGCGATACCGACGACCGCGGTGGATGCCACCGCCAAACTCATGAGCTTCCGCACGATTCCTCCTGGCCGATCGACCAACATGATCGCGTCGCGTGTGCACACGCGGGCGAATGAGCTAAACATGAAACTGGCACGCCACGGGCCAACTGTTAACCGTCGCGCTGTGAGGTTAGTCACAGGAGCGCGTCACACCACTGAGACGGTCGCGTCCAGATTGATGGACAGTCGGACCTCGGCTTGCACCGACCGTGTACTGTCCCCGTATCCGACACGCCATCCTTCATCCGCCCCGTTGCCATGCGGCGATCACTCACGCTTTTCCTCGCCATCGCGCTCGGCGGTTGCTCGTCGAACACTACACTCTCCGCGCCGCAACGCCAGGCGATCGTCGATTCGCTCACGCGCCAAGTCAAGGCGGCGTACGATCTGTCGAAGCCGAATGTCGAGCAACGGCTCCTCAGCTTGTATCCGGACACCGGCCGTGTGGTTTCCGCATCAGCCGGCCAGATCACGTCGTCGCGCGATACTCTGGCCATGGGAATCAAGGCATTCTGGGAGAACATCGGCGTCAACATGCGCCAGCCCAAGTGGATCTGGGATGAGATGCTGTTCGACGTCCTCAGTCCGACGGCGGCGGTGATGACGGCGACATACCACGTCCCACATCTCACGCCGCGCAACATGCCACATGTGGTCGGAGGCGCGTGGACCGCGGTATTTCAGAAGCGCGGCGACCGGTGGTACATCATTCAGGAGCATCTCTCGGATCTGCCGCCCATGTCCGACTCGGCGATGGCTGGCATGACGATGCCGGCGAAGCCTCCGGAGTGACGGGCATGGGCCGGCGTGCTTCTCGTTCTCGTAGGCGCTATGGAACGGCGCCAGCCGCTCCCGCGCGCCGCGGGTCGGCTCCGGCGGTGACGCGGCCTTTGTCGATGCGCACCGCGGCGCCGTAGCCCTCGCGCAGCTCGCCCGGCAGCGACACGATCTGCACGCGATAGCCGAGTTGCTCGAGGCGGTGGATCACCTCGGGTGAGAAGCCTGCTTCGAGCTGAATGGTGGCGCCGCGCGTTGGGGACGGAGCGGCGCCGCGGCCGCGGCCACCGGCGCGTCCGCCGCCGAACCCGCCGGCGACGAGAAAGCGCGGCAGCTCGAGGGCGGCCTGTGGATCGAGATGCTGATCGATCATGCCAACGAGCGTCTCGTAGACGGCTGACGTGATCCAGTTGTTGCCCGCGGCGCCGAGCGCCATGACCGGGTGCCGCGCGGCGCCGTTGCCCTCGAAGACGATCGTTGGCGCGATGGTGCTGCCGTGGCGCTCGAACGGAAGGCGCGCGCCATAGCCGTTGGGGTCGGAGCCGTACGACGCGAGCTTGTCGTTATACAAGAAGCCTAATCCAGGGCTGACGTAGAAGTTGCCACCCCAGGTTCCGAGCGTTTGGGTGGCCGCCACGACGTTGCCGTCGGCGTCGGCGGCGACGAAGGCTGTGGTGCCGGCGGAGCGACAGCTCGCCGCCTGATCGGCGCCGTAGCCGTGCGCCTCGCACTGCGGCGGTCGTGCGAGCTGGATCGACACCGAACCGCCGCCGGCGGCGCCGGCCTCGTTGAGCGAGCTCCGGCGAGCACAGGTGAGCGTGTCGCCGCGGAGCTCGAGCGGATCGATCGCCGCGTTTGGGTCGAAGCAGCGCCAGCGGAACCGCGCCGTGTCTTTGTTGGTGAACGGCTCCGTGGTCGTCGGCCAGAAGCTCGGATCGGCGATCCGGTTGCGGGTCGTCGGCGCGAGTTGCCACGCCGCGATCATCGCGTGGAGCGTCGCGGCGTCGTCTTCGTAGGGCTTGGGCGACGAGAACTGTTCGAGGAGGTTGAGCTTAGCGGCGAGCTCGGCGCCGCCGGAAACGGGCGGCGCAGTCGAGTAGAAGGTGTAGCCGCGATAGGTGCTCGAGACCGGTTCACGTTCCGCGGCGTAGTAGTGCGCGAGATCGCTGGCCTTCATCGCGTTGCCGTGGGTGCGGAGGTCGGCGACCATGCGCCGGCCGACCTCTCCTTTGTACAGTGCGTCGGCGCCGTCCTTGGCGATCTGGTCGAGGGTCCAGGCAAGGTCGGGATTCACGAGCGTATCGCCGGCGTGCAGCGGCTCGCCGTTACGGAAAAAGAGCGCGCGGCTCCCTTCGTACTTCATGAACTGATCACGCTCGGTGGCGAGCGTCGTCGCCAGGCCTTCGCTGACGACGTAGCCGCCGCGGGCGGCGCGAATGGCGGGCTGCAGCAGATCGGCCCACGGAATCTTCTTGCTTCCGAACTTCTCCCAAGCGAGTCGCATCGCCGCGACGGTGCCCGGCACGTTGACGACGACCGGCCCTCCATCCGGGAGCCGCCCATTCTGGAGGAGCGACGTGTTGGACAGTCCCGCGTCCTCGGGCACGCGCGACATGAACTCGATGAGCTGCGGCCGGTCCATTCCTTTTTTGTAGATGAGCATTTGCCCATAGCCGCCTGGGCCGCTGGCGTCGGGCTCGACGACGCCGAGCGCGAACGAGATCGCCACTGCCGCGTCCACCACGTTGCCGCCCTTGGCGAGCATCTCGACACCGGCCGCCGTGGCGACCCGGTTGGCGCTCGACACGGCGGCGCGACCGGGCGCCGGGTGGCGGTAGGGCGGGTGCTGGCGG
>JBIOHX010000247.1:0-5782 GCA_044449465.1 Gemmatimonadales bacterium
CACGTCGAAGTAGAACCCGCGGTCGCGAACCGTGCGCGCGCGCTCAACGTACTCGGTCGAGGCCGCCCCGAACGCGAGGCCGGCCGGCAGCGCGAGCGCCTTCTGCGAACCGGTGAAAATGAAGTCGAGTCCCCACTCGTCGAAGCCGATCTCGGCGCCGCCCGCGCCGGACACGCTGTCGACCAGGGTCATCGCGCCATGCCGCTTGGCGACTTGAGCCACCCCCCGAACGTCAGTCAGCACGCCCGTCGACGTCTCGGAGTGCGCGACACTGACGGCGGAATAGCGGCGGCCCGCCTTCAGCGCGCTCTCGACCACGTCCAGGTCGAACGTCTCGCCCCACGGCACGACCACGCGCTCGACCTCGCGATTGCACGCCGCCGCGACGAGCGCGAAGCGCTCCGAGAATCCGCCGTTGACCAGCGCGAGAATCGGCCCCTCCGGCGCGTTTCGGATCGCCATCTCCATGAAGCCGGTCGCCGACGTCGCCCCGACGTACACCGGCCGCGACGTCAGCAGCACGTCGCGCAATCCCGCTTCGATGCGCGCGAACATCGCCTCGAACGCGCGGTTGCGGTGCTGGATGATCGGACGCGTGAGCTGCGCGAGGATCTCGGGACGAATCTCGGTCGGCCCCGGCACGAAGAACGTGCCGAACGTCGAGCCCGGGGACGAGGCGGAGGCGGGAGGTATCATGCCGTAAAATCTACCCGCCGTCGCCGGCAGCGGTCACCGGGACCGGGCGATCCCCTTGAGCGGCCGGCCGGCTAACGCGCCCGTGTACCGCCCGTCGTCCACCGCCACCGCGCCGTTGACGACGATGTAGCGCATCCCCGTCGCCAGCAGTGTCGGCTGCTCGTACGTCGCCCGGTCGACGTACGCCGCCGAGTCGAAGACGATGACGTCGGCGAAGTACCCGGGCGCGAGAAGCCCGCGATGGTCCAGGCGCAGAATACGCGCCGTTTGCCCGCTGCTCCGCTCGACGGCCCGCGGCAGCGACAGCAAATGCTTCTGAAATACGTACTCGTGAAAGAGCTTCGGAAAGGTCCCGTACTTCCGCGGGTGCCCTTCACTGCCGTCCGAGCAGGTGACGACGAATGGTTGCCGCATGAAGTTCTCGATGTCCCGCTCGTCCATGTTGAACGACGCGACCGATGCATCGCCGGCCAGCACGATCTGGATCGCCGCTTCCACCGGCGACACGCCCCGCGCGCGCGCGACGGCGTCCAGCCGCTTGCCGCGAATCGTCGCGTCGCGCGTGGCGGTGATGAGCAGCGTCGAGGCGCCTCCGCGCCGCCGAAGATTGTCCGTCATGTCGTTGACGAGCCGAGTCCGGGTGGCCGGATCCGCGATCCGCGCGCGCAATGAATCGCGCCCGCCGGCTTCGGCCCATCGGGGCAGCAGCGACGCGCCGACGCTCGTGCCCGACGCGTCGTACGGATACTGGCTGGCCGTCACCACGACGCCGTCGGCGTTTGCGCGGCGAATGAGCGCGATCACCGTGTCGCTCTGGCCCCATACGTCCGCGCCGAGCGCTTTGATGTGCGAAATGTGAATCGGCAGGTGCGCCTCGCGTCCGATGCGGATCGCCTCGTTCACGGCGCCGATCAGCCCGATGGTGTACGAGCTCTCGTCGCGCAAGTGCGTGTCGTAGCTGCCTCCTTTGGCCGCGGCGATCTTCGCGAGCTCGATCACTTCGTCGGTCGACGCGTAGCTCCCGGGCGCGTAATACAGTCCGGTCGACATGCCGATCGCGCCGTCGTCCATCGCTTTGGCGACGATCTGCTTCATTGAATCCAGTTGCACCGCCGTCGGCGCGGCCGACGACATGCCGAGCACGGCGCCTCGCACCGAGCCCTGGCCAATGTAGACCGCCGCATTCGTGCCGATACCGTTCCTGCTCCATCCATCGAGCACTCGCCCTACATCGATCGGTCCGCCGCCGTCATTGTTCGTGACGACGGTCGTGACGCCTTGCATGAGATACGCGAGATTCGCCTTCCGCTGCGGGCTCGAGAGGTCGCCCTGCGTGTGCGTGTGCGGATCGATGAACCCCGGCGCCACGACGAGGCCGGTCGCGTCGATCGTTCGCGCCGCCGCGAGCTGCGCGGCCGCCGCGTCGCCAACGAACGTGATCCGATCGCCCGTGATCGCGACGTCGGCGCGCCGCGGCACCGAGCCGCTCCCGTCGACGACCAGGCCGCCGCGCACGAGCAGGTCGACCCGCGGCTGCGCACCGCCGCTCGCTGGCAGCGCGACTATCGACGACAACAATAGGAGCCCGCGCCGGCCCCGCCGGGCGGTCATCGTGCGCGCAGAGTTCATTGCCATTCACTCCTGAATCCTGTACCCCGTCTTTCTCACCGTCAGAATGTGCCGCGGCTCCGCCGCGTTCTCTTCCAACTTCCGCCGGAGCTCCGCCACGTGCGTGTCGATCGTTCGGCTGTACACCTCGCCCGAGTACCCCCACACCTCCTCCAGCAGCTCGCCCCGCGTTGCCACCTGTCCGCGTCGACGCAGCAGCGCGACCAAGAGATCGTACTCCTTGGGCCTGAGCGCCACCGGTGCGCCCTTTCGCTCGACCGTGTGCGTGCCCGGATCGACGCGCACATCGCCGAATGCCACCGGCGCGGCGAGCTTGTGCTTGGCGCCCGCCCCCACGCTCGACGCCCGGCGCAGCAGCGCGTCGACCCGCGCCAACAGCTCCAGCAATCCAAACGGCTTCGGCACGTAGTCGTCGGCCCCGAGATGAAAGCCGAGCACCTTGTCCGCCTCCTCTCCACGCGCGCTCAGAATCAGCACCGGCGTGTCGATGCCCTCCTCACGGAGGCTGCGCAGCACGCGGTAGCCGTCCATCTCCGGCAGCATGAGATCGAGAATGACGAGATCGGGCGACGACGCGCGCGCTGCTGCCAATCCCGATGCGCCGTCCGCCGCCACGTCGACCGTGTAGCCCTCGATCTCGAGGTTGTTGCGCAGGCCTGTCGCGAGGTTGCGATTGTCCTCAATCACCAGGATCCGCGCCGGCGCGGCGCGCGCGGCCGGCGTCACGCCGGCAGCTCCACGACGATCCGCGCGCCGTGGCCCGGCGCATCCTCGACGCGCGCAGCACCGCCGTGCAGGCGCGCGAGCTCGCGCACCACGTAGAGACCGATCCCGCTTCCCGCTACCGACGAGTTGGCATGTCGATCCAGCCGGTAGAACGGATTCCATACGCGTTCGCGCTCGCGGGGCGGAATGCCTTCGCCCTCGTCTTCCACCCACCGCCGCGCGCGGCCGCCGCCATTCGACGTGCCGATCGTCACCGTCTGCCCCATCGGACCGTACTTCACGGCGTTGTCGAGCAGGTTGATGACGATCTGCTTGAGCGCGCCCCGATCCGCCACGGCGTGCACCTCGGGCGCGAAATCCGTCGTCACGCACACGCCGGGTGCGTTGGCCAGCGGCGTCCAGTCGTCGACGATCGACCGCACCGCCTGATTCAGGTCGAGCGGCTCCGGCCCCAAGCGCGTCATGTGCCGTTCGGCCCGCGAGAAGTGCAGAATGTTCTCGACCAGATGCATCAGCCTCCGCCCCTCCTGGACGATCACATTCGCCGCCGTGCTCCGTTCCTCATCGCTCCGCACGCGGCCGAGATTGAGCGTTTCGGCAAAGAGCAATATCTGCGACAGCGGCGTCCTCAGCTCGTGCGACACGCTCGAGATGAAATCTGCCCGCAGGCTCGATAACTCCTGGTCGCGGCGGAGCTGCATCACCGTCACCACGATCATCGCCGCCGTCAGCGTCAGCAGCCCGACCAGCAACGGCACGTGCGACTGCGGCAGCGCGCCGAGGGCCAAGAGCTCGACCGCGCGCGGGCGAATCGTTGCCCGCACGATAAGCCCGCCGGCCTGTTGCAACGGCGCTTCCGCCGCGTACGGCGACGCAGCCGCGCCTCCCGACTCGAACACCACGCCGCCGCGCGCGTCGCGCACGGACAGCGCCACCACCGAATCGTTGCTCGCCGCGCCGCTCACCGACGCCGGCAACAGCGCGCGGTGCGCCACGACGTCGCGGATGAGCGTGCGCCCCACCGCGTCGGCGCAGGTGCGCACGCCGTACGCGGCGATCGGCGCGTGATGCTCAGCGTACTTCACCGCGTAGCCGATGGCGCTCTGTTCTCCTGCCGGACCGCCGACGATGACCGCGTAACTCCAATCCGGCTGGTACACGCCGCCGCCGTGGCTCGTCACCGTGTCGATGATCCATCGTCTCATCGTAGCCGAAAGCGCCGCGCCCGCCGTGGCCAGAGAGCCGTCGCGAAAGTCGAGTCTGAAGTAGCTCCGCAGCGTATCGCCGCTCGCGTCCGGGCAGCGTAGCACGCCCGCCGCCGTCGACGCGAGGATCGTCGGCGCCGGCAACAGCTCGTACGGCGTGGTCGCGGCCGCGCGCGTCAACGGTGCCAATGCCGCGCCAAGCGTCGACTCGAGCTCCTCGTTGACGCCGGCCACGAGCTCCCACGCCGCGACCGCCGCATAGTCGTGCAGCGCGTGCTCTGCCGTCGCGAGGTGGGACTGCGCGGCCTCGTGTGCCTCGTACGCCAGCATCGTCGCCAGCGCGAGGGTGCAGGCGAGCAGGGTCGCCAGGAGCAGAACGCTCGACTTTGGCCGGCCGGCCGAGCGAAGGCGCTGCGACGTACGAGACATACGAGAATCTGCGGTCACGCGCGCGGCGCTGGCAATGCCGTCCGGCCGCGCGTCGCCGCACTTCTGACCAGGCTCTGACATGCCGCTCACCGCGGCCTGACACGCCCCGCGATGCGGCGCGCCATCCTGTTCGCATGACGCTCATGACTCGAAAGTCCATCTCCGATCTGATCGCCGAATCCGAGACCGGCACGCTGCGCCGCACGCTTGGCGCGTTCAGTCTGACCACGCTCGGCATCGGCGCCATCATCGGCGCCGGGATCTTCGTCATCACGGGCACCGCGGCGGCGCAGTTCGCCGGGCCGGCGCTCGTGCTGTCGATGATCTTCGCCGCGATCGGTTGCGCCTTCGCCGGCCTTTGCTACGCCGAGTTCGCGGCGATGATCCCAGTGGCCGGCAGCGCGTACACCTACTCGTACGCCACTCTCGGCGAGCTATTCGCCTGGATCATCGGGTGGGACCTGATTCTCGAGTACGCCCTTGGCGCGTCGACGATCGCCGTCGGCTGGGCCGGTAACGTCGTCAGCTTTCTTCAGGATTTCGGCATTCAGATTCCGGCGGCGTTGACTGGGCCACCCGGGTCGATCGTCGCCCTCCCCGACGGCAGCACGGTAACGGCCATCTTCAACGTGCCCGCCGCGCTCGTCGTGCTGGCGGTGTCGGCGATCCTCATCGTCGGCATCCGCGAGTCGGCCAGTTTCAACACCGTGATCGTCGTCATCAAGGTCTTCGTGCTCGTGCTCTTCGTGGCGTTCGGCGTCAAGTACATCGACACCGGCAATTGGAGGCCGTTCATACCGCCGAATACCGGAACTTTCGGCCAGTACGGCTGGAGCGGCGTGCTCCGCGGCGCGGGGGTGATCTTCTTCGCCTTCATCGGCTTCGACGCCGTGTCGACGGCGGCGCAGGAGGCGAAGAATCCTCAACGAGACATGCCGCGCGGGATTCTCATCTCGCTCGTCGTCTGCACGGCCCTCTACATCGCCGTGGCCCTCGTGCTCACCGGCATCGTCCACTACGACAAGCTCAACGTGCCGGCGCCGATCGCGCTCGGCGTCGACTCCATCGGACTATTCTGGCTGCGGCCGGTCGTGAAG
>JBIOHX010000248.1:0-5763 GCA_044449465.1 Gemmatimonadales bacterium
AGTTTGATCCGGTGATTGGCGAGAGCCCCAGAATGAACCAGGCGCTCCAAATGGCCAAGCGCGTGGCGACGACTCCGCTGCGCAATGTGCTCCTCACCGGCGAGCCGGGAACGGGCAAGGAACTGCTGGGCCGCTGCATACACAACGCCGGCGCCAACGCCACCGCGCCATTCGTCGCGATCAATTGCGCCGCGATTCCGGCGCCGATGCTCGAGACGGAAATCTTCGGCACGATCGCGCCGCATGGCTTTCCGCCAAGCCGCCAGCGGCCCGGCCGCAAGCTCGGCGCCCTCGAGCTCGCGGGACGCGGCACGGTCCTGATCGATGAAGTCAATGCGCTGCCTCTCGCGTTGCAGGATCGGCTCCTCCACGCGCTCGAGCAGTACAGCGCGCCGCGCCTCGGCGCGTCGGACGATCTGAGCCTGCAGTGCCGTATCATTGTCGCCAGTAAGGTGCGGCTCGAGGACTGTGTGGCGACCGGCGTGTTCCGCCAGTCGTTGCTGGCGCGGCTCGCCATCTTGCAGATCGACCTGCCGGCGCTTCGCGATCGCGACGACGACGTGCGTCTGATCGCTGACCATCTCTTGATCGAGGCGTCACAGGTGACGGGCGCTCCGCGGCTCCAGCTCGGCCTCGACGCCATGGCCGTGCTCCGCTCCCACCGCTGGCCCGGCAACGTGCGCGAGCTGCGGCACGTGATCGATCGCGCCATTGCCGTGTGCGAACGTCCACTGATCGGTGCCGAGCATCTGCTCATCAACCAGCGTCGCGCCGGCGCGGGCGCCCTCCGCGGCTCGGTGGCCTTCGGCGAGATCCGCATTCCGTCCGACGGCAAGCGGCTGCGCGACATCGAGCGCGAGGCGCTCGAGCTCACGATGCAGCTCACAGAGAATAATCAGAGTGCGGCGGCGCGCATCCTGTGCATCTCTCGTCCGACGCTCGCGCGCAAGCTCAAGGCCTACGGGCTGGGCAAGGATCGCAACCGGCTGGTGACCGGCCTCGAACGCCGCGTCGCCGAGCGGTGATCACGTGCTGGGGCGGGGCGCCGGCTGCTGCTGCGTGAGGCAGTGGAGTGTGCCGAGCCCCCAGACCAGATCGACGGCGTGGATACCGACGACCTCGCGCCCGGGGAATAGCTCGGCGAGCGCGGTGAGCGCCACGCGATCGTTGGCGTCGTTGAACGTCGGAACGAGCACGACACCGTTGGCGACGTAAAAATTCGCATAGCTCGCCGGCAGCCGCTCGCCGTTCATCATCACCGGACGCGGATATGGCAGCTTGACCACCCGCAACGCGCCGGCCTCGCCCCCGGCGAGCATCAGACGATCGTAGTTGTCCGCCGATGGTTGGTGATTCTCGTCGGCGGGATCCGGCTCGTACGCGAGCACGACGATCCCCGGCGCGGTGAAGCGCGCGATGTCGTCGACGTGCCCATGCGTGTCGTCCCCGACGCAGCCTTGCCCCAGCCAGATCGTCTGCCGAATGCCGAGCGCGTCGCGAAACACGCGCTCGTAACCGTCGCGGTCGAGTCCCGGGTTGCGCACCTGAACGTCGGATAAGAGCCACTCTTCCGTCACGAGCAGCGTGCCCTCGCCGTCGCTCTCGATGCCACCGCCCTCGAGCACGACGCGCTCGCCGGTGTCGGGTCGCTTGGGCTCGATGCGCGAGAGACCTGCGATACGCGCGATCGCGTCGCCGATGCGCTCGTCGCGCTCGAAGTTCGGATACTTGGCCCAGGCGTTGAACGCCCAGGTCACGAGCGACACCGATCCGTCGCGCTCGAGCACCCCCGTCGGCCCCGAGTCGCGAAGCCAGACACGATCGGTCGGCACGATGTGCAGCCGAACGTTGGTCGCGACGTGATGGGCGTCGAGAACGCGGCGGGCGTCGTCGCGCACCTGCTCGTCGTGGCAGAGAATCTCGACGCGCTCGTGATCGGCGAGCACGCGCGCGATCTCGGCGTACACCCACGGAATCGCGCCGAGTTTTCCTGGCCAGTCAGGCTCGTGGTGCGGCCAGGCGATCCAGGTCGCGTCGTGCCGCTCCCACTCCGCGGGGAAGCGGTGCGGTGCGGCGGCCGCGTCACGCGCCAAGGTAGCGGCTCAGGATCGGGGCGTAGGCATCGACGCGCCGGTCGCGCAAGAAGGGCCAGTTGCGCCGGGTGTCCTCGATCAGCCGCGGGTCGCAGCGCGCGGTGAGGATCGCCGGCTCGGTTCCCGCCTCGGTGAGCACGCGGCCGAACGGGTCGGCGATGAACGAGTGGCCGAAGAACTCGATGCCATCGGTGCCCGGCTCCTGCTCGTGGCCGACGCGATTCGGCGAGGCGACGAAGACGCCGTTGGCGATGGCGTGGGCGCGCTGCGCCGTGCGCCAGGCGTCGACCTGTGCGTCGCCGACTTCGGCCTTCTCGCGCGGATGCCAGCCGATCGCCGTCGGGTAGAACAGGACTTCGGCGCCGAGAAGCGCGGTGATGCGGGCCGCCTCGGGGTACCACTGATCCCAGCAGATGAGCACACCGATGTTCGCGTATTTGGTTTTCCAAACGCGAAATCCGCTCGCCTGCTTGGCGACGTTGCCGATGGCGTCGATCCGGTCGTCGGGCGCGACGTCGCCTGGGGTGAAATAATACTTCTCGTAAAAGAGCGGGTCGTCGGGGATGTGCATCTTGCGGTAGACGCCGAGCAGCGCGCCGTCGGCGTCGACGATCGCCGCCGAATTGCGGTAGACGCCGCTCGCCTGCCGCTCGAACAGCGGGACGATCAGCACCACGCTTAGCTCTTTCGCCAATCGCTGCATGCGCTCGGTCGTTGGGCCCGGAATCGGTTCGGCGATGTCGAACCGCTCGCACTGCTGCGCCTTGCAGAAGTAGGGGGCGTTGAAGAGCTCCTTGAGGCAGATGATCTGTGCCCCGCGTGCCGCCGCTTCACGCACGCGCGCTTCCGCCGCGGCCACCGTGGCCGCGGCGTCGTCGCTCGCGCTGTCCTGGATGATGCCGATGGTGAACGGGGCGGACGTCATGGCGCGAAAACTAAGCGGGACCGAACCGGTCAGACGATCCCGATGACGACGTCGTTGACGTTGGTTCCCGTGTCCCGCCGCCCGATCAGTGCGCCGGCGGCCCGCAGTGCGCCATACGATTCGTGCACGGCCAGCGCCTGCGCCGGGTCGCGCCCCGCGGCGGCGATGGCGCCCCACGTCGCCCCGTCGACGATCGCGCCCGCGGCATCGGTAGCGCCGTCGCGGCCATCAGTCCCGGCGGCGAGGAGATGAACCGCGCTGTCGTTCCCATCGTGCGCCTCGTGAAGCACACGCGCCGCGGCCAACGCAAGCTCCTGGCAGCGGCCGCCGCCCGTTGCGCGGCCACCGCTCGAAGCGCCGCCAAGCGTGACGGTCGTTTCGCCGCCCCATACCACGCACCGCGTGCCCGGCTCGGCGCGGTGGTCTCCGCTGAGCTCGAGCAGATGGTGCGCGACCGCTTCGCCCGCGCGCGCCGCGTCGCCCGAGAGCGGCGCGTCGGCCATCTCGACGCGAAGGCGATGCTGGCGCGCGCGCTCCGCAGCCGCGTCGATGGCGAGCCGATTGTTGCCGATCACGCGCGCGGTGACGTGCGCGAACGCTGGGTGCGCGCTCGTCGGCGTTTCGGGGATCGTCCGCTGCGCGACGCCGGTGAGGTAGTCCCGGTACGACTGCGGCAAGCGGGGCAGAAGCGACGAGCGCTCGAGAATGTCGAGCACGTCGCGGACCGTCGTGGGATCAGGCACGCACGGTCCCGAACCGATGATGGCCAGATCGTCGCCAGCCACGTCGGACATCGCGAGGCAGTGCGTCGCCGCGGGCGCGAGGGCGAGTGCGAGACGGCCGGCGGCCCAGCGCGAGAAGCGCTTGCGGACCATGTTCACGGCGGCGATGTCCAGCCCCGAGCCGAGGAGCAGTTCGAAGAGCAGCGAGAGATCGGCCTCGTTCATGCCGCGCAGCGGCGCGGCGATCAGGCTCGATGCGCCGCCGGAGACGAGCACCACGGCGACGTCGGTACCGCGCCGGCCCGGCGTTACCTCGCCGATCTTGGCGGCGGCGGCGAACGATTGCCGCCCGGGGACCGGGTGGTCGCCGCGCATCGAAACGAGCGTGGGGTAGGGCGGGGGGCCCCCTTCCGGACTCACCACCACGCCGCCGACGATGGAGTGCAACGAGCGAAGCAGCGATGTGACCGCGGCGGCGGCCATTGGTTGCGCCGCCTTTCCGAACGCGAACAGCCAAACGCGCGATGCGCGGTCGATGGTCAGCGCATCGGCGGCGCGCGCGGTCGCCGGACCGGGAGCGGCACCGGCAACCGCGGCATCATACAAATCCAATAACACTTCTGTGCGGCCGCGCGGGGGGACGGCCGATCCGGCGCTAATGCGACGACCCTCCGGGCTTCAGCGTGGCGGCGACGTCCTGACCAAGCTGCGTGTACGCCTCAGCCGAAAGCACGTTGAACTTCATGATGCGCGATGCGATGCGGCCGTCGGGCGCGACGATGAACACGTTGCGCGTGTCGTACTTCGCGTCGGCCGAGCCGTACGACTTGGCCACGGCCTGGTCCGGATCGCTGGCGAAGACATTCGGGAAGCCTTCGTCGCGCGCCCAATTGCCCTGGGCCGTGTCGGCATCGACGCTGATGCCAATCACGACGACCTTCTTCCCGCTGTTGAAGAGCGTGGCGTACTGATCACGGTACGCCTCCATTTGAACCGTTCAGCCACGAGTTCGAGCCTTTGGAAAGAACGCGAGAACGACGGTTTGGCCTTTGTAGTCGGAGAGCTTCACCGGGTCTTTGAGCAGGCCGAAGCGCGTTGCGCCTGGTAGACTGAAGTCGGGCGCAACTTGGCCGACGTCGGGGGCCGTAGCCGCCGAGCCGGGGGCCGGTGTCGCCTGCGCCACCGCGACGGCCGAGGCCGCGGCGAGGATCGCGGCGGCCATGCCCGCCTGCCGTGCAGCAATTATTCGAAGCATTCGTGCGCTCCCTTTGGGATGGCGGCAAGATGGCGGGACAGGCCCGCGCGCGCAACGGAACGCCGATCCGTTTTTGGGGACACCGGTCGCTCACTGGAGTAGACGCTAAGAAACCTCAACGCGCTCCAGAGCCGGTTAATGCTCGGAATGGCATGTGCCAATCAACCCTGCTGCGTTCCAGGTTGGACTCTCAGAGGAGACTGCGATGCAATTCAATAAGTGGTTGATGCTGGCGCCGCTCATCGCGGCCGCGGCCGCCTGCGGGCGGAACAGCACGCCCGCTCTCGACGATGCGTTGAAGAGCGATCTCGCGTTGGCGTCGCAGGCTCAGGCGTACAATCCCCAAGCGATTTCGCCGACCGAAGCTGGTCTGGCGCCACAGACCCAGGCCGCGCCGCAGAGCTTGCAGGCGGTCGCGCGTCAGCCGGTTCGATCGGCGCCGGCGCGCAGGACGGTTCGCCGCTCGAGCAGCAGCGGTGCGCGGTCCAGCGGCTCGAGCGGCGGATACTATCCGGCGCCCGCCCCGCCCACGACGACTGTGAAGCACACGCAGCGTGACGCGGCGATCGGCGCGGCGGCGGGTGCGGTGATTGGCGCCACGTCGAGTCGCAGCAAGGTCAGAGGCGGGATCATCGGCGCCGCGGTCGGCGGTATACTCGGCGGCGTGATCGGCAACAACGTCGATATCCAGAAGAAAACCGGCTGGTGATCGGCCGGGCATAGCGCTCCAGCGGGAAAGAGAGGCGGCGGCGGGATCATGATCCCGCC
>JBIOHX010000249.1:0-5759 GCA_044449465.1 Gemmatimonadales bacterium
CACCGGTTCGCCGACGGAGCGGCGCTCGTCGCGGCGTTGGACGGCGAGCCGGTGACGCCGCTCCCGCGCGCCGACGAGTCGGCGCGGCCGCCCGACCTCGCCGACGCGGCCGGGTCGAGCGCGCTCGCCCGGAGCCGCGGCTTGCCGCCCGAAGTCGCCGAAAAGCTCGTCGCGCACACCCAGCGGGCGCGCGCGCTACGCGACGAGCGCCGCCGCGCCAAGCGCGGCGCTCACCTGCCGGTCGCTGACCGCGTCAAGAAGACCCGCGCACGCCTCGCCAGCTATTTCGGCACGAGCGTATTCCTGTTTGGGATCAACTATTTCACGGGCGACGGGTTCTGGTGGTGCATCTTCCCGATCCTCGGTATTGGCCTCGGCGTCGCCTGCGACATCGGCCGCCTCTGGGCCGACGGCGTTCCGCTACGCGCGCTCGTCAGCAGCAGGGCGCTGCGCGAGCTCGCGGCCCAGTCGGGCGCCGCGGTCGCGGCTCCGCGCCTCGACGCGTCGCCGTCCGCTGCCGCGCTTCCACTGCCCGCGGGAGTGACCCAAGAGACGTTGGATAGCCCGTTCGGCGCCATCCTGCGGCAGGGAATCGCCGATCACCATACTATCAGGGATCTCGAAAGTCGCCTCGGCGACACGGAGCGGAAGCTTCTTCCCGACGTGAAGGCGACCGCGGATGCGCTGTTTCAGCGCATGGCGACGCTCGCCGCCGGCCTCACTCGCCTCGACCAACAGCTTGGCGCCGCCCGGCTCCCCGATCTGGACCAGCGCATCGCGCAGCTCGAGGCGCAGGCGCCCGACCCCGCGCGCTCGCGACCGCTCACGCTGCTCAGACGCCAACGCGACATGCTCGCCGAGCTCGCGACCTCACGCGAGAAGCTGCTCGAGCAGTACGAGAGCGCCGGACTCCTGCTCCAGAACCTCTCACTCGACATGCTCAAAGTGCGCTCGTCCGGCCTCGACTCCGCGCTCGGCGGAATTACCAGCGCGACCCAGGAGGCCCGCGCTCTGTCGCGCGAGATCGGCTACGTGCTCGATGCCGCCGCCGAGCTCAGAGACCTGGAAGGGAAGGTCGTGCAGTAACGCTCATGTAACTACTTTGAACGCCCACGATCCTTTTCCCATCAGCCCCAGCGACACCCCCGCTCGCACCCACAACGGCACCAAGGCTTCGAGCCACCGCGCGCCCGTAATGTCGCCGACGTCGAGCGCACCCGGCCAGCCGAGCGACTGCAGCAGCTCTCCCGTCCGCCGCTTTGCCTCCGCGTCGTTGCCGCAGATGAGCATCGGCACCGGCTCGCTGAACTTCGGATCGATCATCGACCGATGCGTAACCGTGTTGAAGCATTTCACGACTTTCGCATCGGGTAGCTGTCGCTGCACGCGCTCGCCGAGACTGTCGGTCGTGCCGACGAACAATCCGGGCGGCATCCCCGTCGAGAAGTCGAGCGGATTGGTCGCGTCGAGCACGATTTTGCCCCGGAAGTTGGCCCGTCCGGCGAGGTCGAGGCCGTTCTCGGTTCCTCCTCCGCTCAGGGCGAGCAGCACGATCTCACCCGCGCGCGCCGCGTCGGAAAAGGACGCGATGGCCACTTTGGCGTCGCTCGCGAACGTCGAGAGCTTGCTCGCGTCGCGCGTCCCCATCGTAACGGCGTGACCATGCTTGACGAAGCCGCCCGCAAGCGATTTAGCGACGTCGCCGCTGCCGAGAATGCCGACGTTCATGACGATGACCTTCGGAGGTGATGCGCTTCGCGCGCTGGATGGCTCAAAGCTACGCCGGCCGCACAGCCCCGGCCCCGACCATGCGTACCATTCGATCGTCGCGAAGGGAGCCACTGATGGGCACTGATATTCTCGAGCGAAACAACGTCCTCGTTAGCGGGCGCGGCAGCAAGCCGATGCTGTTTGCGCATGGATTCGGCTGCGACCAGAACATGTGGCGCTTCGTCGCGCCGGCGTTCGAGGACGATTATCGCGTCGTCCTGTTCGACTATGTCGGTGCAGGGGCGTCCGACCTGTCTGAGTACGATCCCGTCCGCTACAGTTCGCTCGCCGGGTATGCGCAGGACGTGCTCGACGTCGTCCACGCGCTCGATTTGCACGATATCATCTTCGTCGGCCATTCGGTGAGCAGCATGATCGGCGTCCTCGCGGCAAATCGAGAGCCCGAACGCTTCGAGCGCCTCATCCTCATCGGCCCGTCGCCTCGATACATCAACGACCCGCCGTACGTCGGCGGGTTCGAGCGAAAGGACATCGACGCGCTGTTCGAGATGATGGATCGGAATTTCATCGGTTGGGCCAACTTTCTCGCCCCGGCCATCATGAAGAACCCGGAGCGTCCTGAGTTGGGCGAGGAGCTGGTGGAGAGCTTCTGTTCCACCGATCCGGTCATCGCCAAACAGTTCGCCGAAGCGACGTTCTACGCCGACAATCGGGCCGACCTCGCGCAGGTCAGCGTGCCTTCGCTCATACTTCAATGCTCGGATGACATGGTGGCGCCGTCTCCGGTCGGCCGGTACCTCGAAGACCGGCTGCCATTGAGCACCATGCGCATCATGAAGGCAACTGGGCATTGCCCGCACATGAGCCACCCCGAAGAAACGATCACGCTCATCTCCGAGTACCTGCGCTCGGCCACGCTCGGACGCTGAGCACCGATCGCACGCCGCCATGCAGACCGAGGTTCCCCCGCTACTCGATCGCGCGCCATGCGGCTTCGTCTCGTTTGGCGACGACGGATGTCTGACGCTGGCGAATGCCACGCTACTGGAGTGGCTCGGATACGAGCGCGACGAGGTCGTCGGACGTCACGTGGAGATGCTGCTCACGCGCGCCGGCCAGCTGTTCTATCAGACCCACTTCTTTCCGCTCGTGAAGCTGCACGGAAGGGTTCAGGAGATTTTTCTCCTCGCCTCTACCAAGGCCGGCGAGGAACTGGGCGTGCTCTGCAGCGCCGCGCGCCGCGAACGCGGCGGAGTCGCGGCGATCGACTGCGTGCTGTTCGAAGTCCGCGAGCGCCGCAAGTTCGAAGACGCGCTCCTTGCGGCCAAGCGGGCCGCCGAGGCCGCGAACGCGCGGCTCGAGGATCAGGCCGTCGAGCTGGAGATGCAGAGCCGCCAGTTGCAGGAACAAGCTTCGGCGCTCGAGCAGGCGGGTCGTGCCAAGGATGTGTTCATGGCGACGATGAGTCACGAGCTTCGCACGCCGCTCAATGCCATTGGCGGGTACGCGCAGTTGCTCGACGACGGAGTCTATGGCTCCGTGACGGCAGAGCAGCGGCAGGCGCTCGAGCGGATCGTGCGCAGCCAGCGGCGGCTGCTCGGCCTCATCAACGACGTGCTCAATTTGGCGCGCGTCGAATCGGGTCGGGTCGACTACAGCATCGCCGACGTCGCGCTCAGTGACGTTGCAGCCGAGCTGGCAGTGATGGTCGAGCCGCAAATGGGAGCGAAGGGTCTGACCTATCGGGCCGAACTCTCGCCATCGCCTCCGTGCGTCCGGGCCGACCGCGAGAAGCTCGTGCAGATTCTGCTGAACCTGCTCAGCAACGCCATCAAGTTCACGGAGTCGGGCGGCGCCGTGACGCTGCGCTACGCGCCCGAGGCGCAGCGTCAGGCCACGGTGCGCCTCGACGTGACGGACACCGGCCGGGGAATTCCCGCGGCGAAGCTCGACGCGGTGTTCGAGCCGTTCGTGCAGGTGCGGAGCGAAGCCATGCACGGCAACGAGGGCACGGGCCTCGGCTTGGCGATCAGCCGGAACCTGGCGCGCGGCATGGGCGGCGACCTGTGGGCGACCAGCGAGATCGGAAAAGGATCAACCTTCTCGCTTACCATGCCGCGAGCTTGATCGGCTGCGACTCGTGATGGCGGAGCTCTTCGTCGACCTGAACGACGTCGTGCGACTCATCGGAGTGGACCCCTCCGACTCGCGCGGGTAAGATCCAGACGAGCGCCGACCCTTCCTCCGACCGTAACATGCCACCCGCCTTCCGCCTCTCTCACTGCGTGGTTGTCCCTATCCTCGCCCCGCTTGCCATTGCCGTCGCGGCACCGCGCGCGCTGGCCGCCCAAGGCATGGATCACGACGACATGCCGGGCATGCACCATGGTGCGCCGACTAAAGTCTCCGCTGCGGCGCAGCGCCAGATCGACAGCGTCGAGCGATCCGCGAACCGCTATCAAGCGACGGCCAGCGCTGGCGCTGCCGGCTTTCACCCGGTGCTCGGCTGGATTCCCACCATGGGCGTTCACTGGATCGACCGCCAGCGCATGACGAAGGACCAGCAGCTCGATCGCAACGCGCCGAGCCAACTCATGTTCTCGAAGATCGGCGGCCGCGACTCCTTGGTCGGCGCGGCCTACGGGTACTTCGTCCCTGTCAGCGACTCGGCGCGCCCCGAACTGTTCGACGGCAATCCGCCCTGGCATGAGCATCCGGATCTCGCGCCGCCGGGCGAGACGCTGGTGATGCTGCACGTCTGGTTCGTGCCTTCGCCGGACGGTCCGTTCGCGGGCACCAACCCCAACCTTCCGTTCTGGGCACTTGGCTTGGCGGCGCCCGATTCGGCCCGAATGCACGACGGCGCGTTCAGTTCCCGGGTGCGTCGGGCGAGCTTAGCGCTCGCCGAGATCGCTGACACGACGTCCATATTCGGGAATCTCGAATCGCGGCCGGACGTGCATGTGATGTTGGCGGCGCACCGCGACTCTATCCGCGCCACGGTGCCCGAGGTCCGTGCGGCGGGCGCTGCCAAGGATTCGGCGCGCTGGGACCGCGCGGCAGAGCGGCTGGCGGGGCAGTGGGACGCGATCTACGCCGGCTATCTGGTGAGCGCTCGAACCGAGACGGGTAAAGCGCGAATGGAGCGTTTCGTCGCGATGCTCCTTGGACATCACGGGGAATAGGGCGGACGTGCGCGGTCTTTTTGAGCAGCGGTCCGATGCGGTAGCCGTGGACGATCATGGCTCCCCGTCCGGCAATGGGTATTCCAGCGTCCGCTCAGCGGGGGGACGTCGACACCGGCCGTCGTGACGCTGCCACGCCCGTCACGGGGGTAGGCGTCTGCCAGGCGAGATCGTCGGCAGGCGAAGCGAGGAGGGCCCCAGCTCCGGGGCGTTGTGTGCCGGCGCGAGAGACGATCGCGGCGCCGAGACCGACCGTCGCAGAAACCCAGGTGACGGCGATCGCCATGGCGCGGAGGATGGGCCCGAAGTACGGCGCCGAGGCGCAGAGCGCCGCGATGAGCCAGATCCCCATGAAGCCGATGAGTCCGATCATGACAGCTCGGAGGTGAACTCCGCGTGGCGACGCGCTGCCCCCAGCCGACGCGAACGCACTGCCCACCAGACGGCTCACGGCGAGGAATCCGAGCGAGAACAGGCCCACCGCGGCGATGACATAGGCCACGACCGCGAATGGAATGAGCAGCACTCCGATCAGGGTGATCGCGAGCCCCACGACGAGCACGAGCAACGCTGGCAGGAGCACCACCTGGCCCGCGACGCCGATCCAGAAGGCCCGAGCGAATCCCCGCTCCAGCCCGACGACGACGCCGTCGAGATTCGGATCCGCGAACACCATCACGCCAATCCCCAGGATGGCAAGCAGCGCGAACCAGCCGATCACCAACTTGACCGACTGCACGGTTCCCAGTGGCCTTGACGCCGGCGCCGGTGCGGCGGCACCAGGGCCGGTGATCGCGCGCTGCTCTCCTTCGACCAGGCCGCCGTCGATCAGCACGGTGCCGC
>JBIOHX010000250.1:0-5741 GCA_044449465.1 Gemmatimonadales bacterium
GTCAGCGGCACGATCACCAATGGCACCGCAACCGCAGTGAACGGTGTCGCCACCTTCAGTGGACTGACACTCAGCGGTCCACCTGGAGGTCGCGACTACCTGTTTACCGCGCCTGGACTGCCGCCAAGCTCGACCCTGCGCATAGCGATCCAATAGTTGACCGACGACGACACGAATGGCGAGGGCAACTCTCCGCAGATTTTGCACGCCTTCTGATCGCGGCGCCAGCTCGATGGCATCCGGCTGCCTTTTGCCGTTCCAAGGGCAACGAGCTCCACTCCCGCAACCTTCACGAGCTGACCGCTGTCCAAGCATGGTCCAATCCTGAAACCATGCATTATAAAACACCAACGACGGCAACTGCCCTCGCAGCCACGCTGACCTCCTGGGCGATGATCGGCTGTGTACCGGCCCGACTGGTCACTACGCGTCAAACGGGGACACAGCTCCGCGCGCTGGTACCGTCGCTGCTGCAGCAATACCACGTTCCGGCCGCAGCGATAGCAGTGTCCGATCGCGGGCGCGTCGTCATCGACACGATCTTCACCGCCGATGGCTTGCCGCTCTCAAATGATCACCGATTCGAGGCGGCGTCGTTGTCGAAGCCGGTATTCGCGGCCACCGTGATGCTTCTCGCGAAGGCTCGCCGGATCGATCTCGACCTGCCGGTCGTGAGCTTCTTCGACCGCGTCCCGCTTCAGGACGCCCGAATCCGGTCCGTGACGGCGCGCATGCTTCTGTCGCACACGAGCGGGCTCACTGCTTCATCTCCTACGCGACCCATCGCATTCGCGAGCGCCCCCGGTTCGACATGGCGGTATAGCGGCGACGGATACGCCTACCTTCAGCACGCTGTGGAACACGTTACTGGCGAGCCACTCGACGCGCTTGCCGACAGCGCCATTCTCGCGCCACTCGGTATGTCGCACAGCAGCTTCGTCGATTCAAGCGAGCCAGCGGACTCGCTCGACCTTCCGGGTTACGACCGTGCCGGCATGAACCCGCGACGTCACCGATTCGCGGCCGCTTCCGCCGCATCGTCGCTCAGAACGACCGCGGGCGATTACATCCGATTCATGTCGGCCATGGTCGCCGCCGCCGCCGGCGAATCGAGCGTATTCCCAGCCGATCTCGCCGCGGCAATGCTGCAGCCACAGATCCCGGTCGACTCCTCGCTCGGGTTGTCATGGGGGCTCGGATGGGCGGTCGCGCCACCCGTCTTCTTCCACTGGGGCTCGAACCCGGGTTACAAGAGCTTCGCGTTCGGCGACCCGTCGACTCGTCTGTCGATCGTAATTCTGACGAACGGCGACAATGGATTGGAGATCGCCGAGCCGATCGTCAGCGCGATCACAAGCCGCCGCTATCCATTCTTTCGTTTCAAGATGCTGCATCCGACCGACTGAGCCGTCGTCGCTGCGGCACGGCCAGTGCTGGCTCGGCCGTCGTGCCGACGCTCTCGCCAAACGCGCCGCGGGTCTACAGCGCCCGCTGCCGCCCCGGCAACCGAAGCGTGAACGCACTCCCGCGCCCCGGCGCGCTCTCGACGCCGATCGTTCCGCCGAGAATACCGACGAGCCGAGCGGTGACGCTGAGCCCAAGACCCGTGCCCTCCGGCCGCCATTTCCCAGCCTGCGCGACTTGGGAGAACGGCTCGAAAATTCGATCGTGCTGCGCGGCTGGAATCCCGATCCCGCTGTCGCTCACCCGTAGTACGATCTCTTCGCCGTCAGCTCGGAGCTCGAGCCGCACCTCGCCCTCATCCGTGAACTTCACCGCATTGATGAGCAGGTTGAGCAGGATCTGCCGAATTTTCCCCGCGTCCGTGTCGGCGTCCAACCGTTCTGGCGCATCGCAGACGAACGCGAGCTTCTTCGCGCTGGCCAGCGGCTCGATCAGTGCCGCGGTCTCCCGCGTCAACACGGCAATATCGGCGGCCTCGATGTGCGCTTCTTCGTGCCCGGCGTCGATACGCGAGAAAGTGAGAATCTGCTCGATGATCTGGAGCAGGTGCCGCGCGCCGAGATCGATCCGGTTGAGCTGCCTTCTTTGGCCGTCGGTGAGCGGGCCTTCGATCTGGGCGTCCAGTAGACCCGAGTAGCCGACGATGGCGTTCAACGGCGTACGGAGCTCATGGCTCATGTGGGCGAGGAACGCGGACTTGGCCTGGTTGGCTTCGTCGGCTTGGGCGCGCGCGGCCTGCACCTCGGCGAGAAACCGTTCCCGCTCCCGCTCCGATTCCTTCCGCTCGGTGATGTCGTAGAAGCAGTTGATCGCTCCTATGATTGCTCCATCGGCGTCCCGCAGCGGTTGGATGTTCACGACGACGGTGACCCGTGACCCGTCGGGCCGCTCGATGAGCACCTCGGCATCGCGTGCTTCCGAAATCGCGCCGCTCACCACCTCCGCCATGGGGCACTGCGCGTGCGGCATGAACGTGCCGTCTGGACGGAACAGCTTGTACGACCCGCAGAAGCGCTCGTCAGTATCCCCGGATTTCGGCTCGCGACCCCAGAGCGTCGCGGCGCGCCGGTTGAATGTCTGAATCACACCCGCCGTATCAATCGAATAGATCGCGACCGGCCCCAAGTCGAACATGATGCGGTAATACTCGGAGCTCTCCCGTATCTCTGGCTTCGCACGCGTGCGTTGGCTGGTTTCCATGACGCTGGCGCTCATCAGGAATAATATGAGCGCGCCTACACGTCATCGCGAGTCCAGCATACTGATGAGCTCCGTTCGCACCCGCCCCAACACCGACAGGTCGTCGCCATACTGTTGACGGAACACCGACACGCTCGAATAAAACGGCGATCCCCGCTCCCCCGGCCAGCGATACCGCCAATCGTAGTACGTCGGCGCGATCACGATCGTCGGAATGCCCAAGCTGCCAGCGAGATGCGCCACCAGCGTATCGACGGTGACGACCAGGTCCAGTGACGCCAGCAGCTCGCCGGTCTCGTACACATCGGCAAACCGCCGGACGCCAGTCGGCGCGCGCGCGCCGTCCCGCGCCTCGTGCGCGAGGTTGACGAAATCGACCTGGTCGAGAGGCGCCCAGACCTCCGAAAATTGCTCCGCCGAAAACCGCATCTGCTTGTTGAGATTGCCGCCCGTCGACATCCAGCACACGCCCACGCGTTTGCGATGGCCCGCCGCCCGATCAGCGGCGACATGCTGGGCCCGCGCGCGAAGCAGCGCGCTCGGTGCGAACGGAGCCGGCACGTCGGCCGGCGTCGCGCACTGCGCAAGGTTCGGCAGACTCATCGCGAACGCGACACTCGACTCCGCGATCACGCCCGGGTCCTTGGCATAGTCGACCGCCGTCATCTGCACGGGTCGCTCGACGAAGTCGCAACCTGCTGCCTCGATCCACCGGCGCAGCGACGCACGGCCGTAGAAGCGAGGCCTTCCACCCGATGCCGCCATGAGCCATGGGATCCACCGCGCCATGAGCACGACGTCGCCGAACCCCTGTTCGTCGATGATGGCAACGGACCGCGGACTGCCGGCGCCATTCCAGCGAGGAGCGGCCTCGGCGCCCCGAAGGACGACCGCCGATCTGTACCGACGCGACTCGTGCAGCGACCAGCCGCGCCGCCAGTCGTCGGTCCCCGCCAACACGGCGTGCGCGTGCAGCGCGCCCACGCTTTCCGGCGACCGCATGCGAGCGCCGGCAAACGCACGCAGCACCGCTGCGGCTTCCTCGAACTCTCCCGACGACGCGAGCGCGACGGCGAGGAAGCTCTGCGCATCCGCCCAGATCGGTTCCGGGTCGCGCGGGCACTGCCGGGCGGCGCGGCGAAGGAAGGGAAGCGCCTCGTCGCATCGCCGATCGGTTTGGAGGAGGCATTTCCCGTAGCACACCGCGACGTTGACGTTGATTGGGCGCGGGGGCCGCGACAGCATCGGCCGGCAGAGCGACGCGCAGCGAGCGAAGTCCTTCGCGTCGTACGCGTGCTTGATCTGTTGGATGCGTTCTCGCGAGGAAGTTGCTGTCTGGCTTCTGTCTGGCACGATCGAGGGTTCTGTGTCTCCTCTGTCTACGCGGTGATGGCCAAAAACGCTCCATGCGATAACTTCAAAATAAGAAAACTTTGCGGGCGGAACGCGGCCGCGCCCACGCTGGAAGGTTCAGGCTGCCGGTGCGCTCCTCCCTCCTCACGGCCGTGTCGTACCGGCCAACCGCCGACCTTTGAGATCTCATATAGAGGCCGTTGCATCGGCATCAAATCCGCCGCTCCGGACTCGATTCAAATCGGCGGAGTGGGCCCGACGCCACCGTCTCGACCATCGGCCAGCCGACGCCTCGTCGACGCCGTGCTCCGCCCAGCGGGTCCATGGCCCACCCGGCCGGCGCGCGTACTTCGATGTGATTTACGTCACAGCCGATCCCGGATGGAACCGCTTTTGCCAATCGGGTGGCCGTGCCGATCCGCGAGTTCGTTGACGCCGCCGGCGTCCGCTGGAACGTGTGGAGTACCGTCCCTGACATGCGTGGCGTAATGGGCACCATGCAGGGCGGCTGGCTCACCTTCGAATCGTCGTTCGAGCGGCGGCGGCTCGTGCCAATTCCGCCGGAGTGGGAGTCCGCGACCGATCGCCAGCTGTCCGGGCTCTGTCGCGTCGCCGAGCCGGTTCGTGTCTCGCCACGCACGGGAAGCTTCCGCATCGACGCCGGCGACGATGCATGATCGCTGGCGGATCGCGGCGCGTGCTCGCTCGGTGATAGACCTCTAGTTACACAACGCTAGTCGACGCCGTCACGGCCCGGCGAGCGGGGTCGTCGGCCCGCTGTCGCTCGTGCCGCCCGCCCCGCCGTGGCCAAGCCGACGCGGCGCCGGCTCCGCCTGCTCGCACAGCGCAATCAGATCGGCGTCGGGCAGCCCGCGCCACCCATCCGGGATCGGTGCGATCCGTCGTGTCTCGTCGCCGGAATCGAACGACAGCCAGCCCTCACGATATCGCTCCCGGAGCGCCGCCCGCCCGCTCTGCTGCGAGGGATGCACCGCGAACGCGGACCACTTCACTCCGCGCGCGTCCTCGATCTCCCGCGTGCCGCCGGCGGCTCCGGCCGGATGCTGGCTCCGAAGCCGGCGCCGTACCGAGACCGCCTCCTTGGCCGCCTCGTTGGCGATCGCCAGCACCTCCTCGATCCGGATCAGCTCGCCCGTGTCGGCATGCTCCAAATCGCTGGTGCAGGCTTCGTCCAGCGCCCCCTTCAGCTTCTTTTTCGCACGCTCGAGCGTTGGCTCCAGCGCGCTGGCATCGTCCGGCGGCATGAGCGCCCCTGGTCAGAACTCGAGGACGCGTGGCGCAACGAGCATGCCGGGTAACGGCTCAGCTGGCTGTGTGACCCGCCGTTGTCCGGCTCGTCAACCAACTGCACGATTCCATGGACCCCCTTGTTGGTCCATCGACCGCGCGACCCCGGCGCTCTCGCGCGGCTCGTCGCGCCCATAAATGGAGTGCGATGCAGCCGCCACCAACGGCTGCGCACGGTTGCAGCGGGTGCAGGCAATTGCACGATGTGAGCACGGCGACGCCGTCGTGACTGGAACGCCCGAGCGCGCCATTGCGCCCGCCGTTCGCCAAACGCGGCGTAGTTCCGAGGCTCGACCGATGCACGATCCGACGTCCATTTCTATTGCTCGCCCAGGCCGCGCGCGTCCGCTCACGCGCCGCTTGCCGCTCGTCATCGGCGCCATCATTGCCCTCGTCGCCATCGGCATTGCGTGGAC
>JBIOHX010000251.1:0-5666 GCA_044449465.1 Gemmatimonadales bacterium
AGTTGCGTGAGATGAATGAGCTCAACTTCGCGCGATTCGACGCGAAGCTGGAGCAGCGCGTTGCCGAGTTGCGTGCCGAGTTGCGGACGGAAATCGCTGCGCTGCGCGCCGAGATGCGCACCGAGATGCACGCGCTGAAGGCCGACCTCATCAAGTGGATGTTTTTGTTCTTCACCGGGTCGGCGCTCGCGAACGTGCTGCTGAGGTAGCCACGTCGGGGCGGCGCGGCCGAAGGAGGTTCGCCGGCGCGTCGATCATGTGTTCCCCTGTTGCTTCTACAGATAATGCGCGTATCTCTGTAGAAGTGCAAGGGAAGCGTGCGATTCATTGCGTACCATTCGAGAGTCAGATGCGAGAGCTAGTCGCTCCGCAGCGCGTCCGCTGGATCGACGCGCAGTGCGCGTCGCATCGGCACGAACGCGGCGATCAGCGCGACGGCGATGAGCAGCAGCACCGCGCCGCCGAACGCGATCGGATCGTTGGGGCTCACGCCGTAGAGCAACGCGGTTAGCGCTCGTGTGGCGGCATATGCGCCGATGACACCGATCCCACAACCGCCGACCGCCAGGCGCAGGCCGTTGCCGAGGATGACGCGCGCCACGCGGCGCGGCTCCGCGCCGAGCGCCATGCGGATACCGATTTCACGCGTGCGTTGCGCGACCGCAAACGCGACGACGCCATACAGCCCCGCCGCCGAGAGCACGAGCGCAACTCCCGCCAGCAGCCCAAAAAGCGTCACGGCGAAACGAGGGCCCCGGAGCGCCCAATAGACCGTCTTCTCCGCTTCCTCTATGTACTGGAACTTGGCGGATACGCCCGCTCCTTCGACGGCTCGAATAATCATCGGCCGGAGCGCATTCGCATTTCCCTGGATGCGCAGGAGGACACTGCCGGCAAACCGGCGCGCCGCGGACGACGGACGATACAATTGCAGACTCCAATAGTCGTCCTTCACGCCTGGCATACGCGCGTCTCCCGCGACGCCCACGACCGTGAGCCATGGCGCATCGGGTGCACCGCCAAGACGGATTTGGGCATTGAGCGCGTTCCCCTTGGGCCACAGCCGATGGGCGAGGGTTTGGTTGACCACGACCTCACGCGAGTCCGCCGCTACATTCGTTGCGTCGAACCCTCGGCCCTGGAGGAGCGGGATTCGAGCGACACGGAAGTACTCGGGCCCCACCAACGTACCGCTGAAGAGCGAGAGATCCGTGATGCGTGGACCGGTCGGACTTTCAATGGCGACCGTGGTCCCCGCGATGGTGGTCTGCGGCACCGCCCCAACCGCCACCTCGCTGACGCCGGGAACCGCTGCGAGCGCGCGCGTGAGCGCCTGCGCGATCGCGGCTTGGTCGGCGTGCTCCGCTGGTGCTGCCTGCCGTGCGAGTTGCACGTGCACCGCAACGAGCCCCGCTGGATCGTACCCTATTGGCGTTCGCAGCAGAGCGACGAACGAGCGGGTCAGCACACCTGCTGCGGCGAGGAAGATCAACGACAGCGCGACTTGTCCCACCACGACGCCCGTACGGACCCGTTGCGCGGCAACGCTTCCCAGCGCACCCGAGGCACCGGCGCGCAGGGCAGCACCTACCGCGTGGGCACCTGCCAACAGCGTGGGGCCGATGCCGAAGAGCAATCCAGTTACCACAGACAGTCCGGCGGCCCACGCGAGGACGGTTCCGTCGATGCGGACGCCGGCGAGGTTGAGCTGGCCAGGTCCCATTGGACCCAGCGCGACAATGACGCGCAGGCAGCTCCATGCGATGAGCAGGCCGAGCGCACCGCTCGACACGGTCAGCACGAGACTCTCAGTCAGTAACTGCCGCGCGAGGCGGAGGTGTCCGCCACCGAGCGCGCGGCGGATCGCGAATTCGCGCTGACGAGTCCACGCGCGCATGAACAGAAGATTGGCGACATTGGCGCAGGCAATCAGCAGCAGTCCGCTCACGGCCGCGAACAGCACCTCGATTGCACGCTGCTCCCGCGGGTTGACCTGATCCCGCGCGCTGAGCGCCTGCGCACGGACGCCCTTGAGCGAGCCGGTGTCGGGCAGCGTCTTGACGAGCGATTGCAACTCAGCCGATGCCGCCGCGGAGCTGACACCTCGCCGCAACCTGGCGAATGCGAACCCTGCGACCGAGTCGAGACTCAACGGCAACCAAACCGCCGTGGTATCCCGATCCAGCGTTGGAATATCGACGTCCTTCGGCACCACGCCCACGATGGTGCGCGGAGACCCGTCGACGTTCACCACGCGACCGACCACATCGCGCGCAGCGCCAAAGCGCCTCTGCCACAGTCCGTAGCTGATCATCATCACGGCGGGGGCTCCGCGCCGCGCGTCGTCCGGCGTGAACCCTGTTCCCAGCAAGGGCTGAACGCGCAGCATCGGGAGAAACGACGGCGTGATGAGCGCGACCTGCAACGTGTCCTGCTCAGTGGCGCCGCCGAACGGATACCTGCGTTGGACCGCCGCGGCGAAATCTTCCAGCGTGCCCGAACGTGCTTGCCACAACCGCAGGATCTCCGCGTTCACACCGAAATACACGCCGGGATTGCCGGGTTGGTCCGCGTGCAAGGCCACGATGCGGTTGCCGTCCGCGTACGGCAGCGGCTGCAGAAGCAAGTGGTTCATAACGCTGAAAAGCGCCGTGTTCGCGCCGATGCCGAGTGCGAGCGTCAGCACGACGATCGCAGTGAATCCGGGCGCGCGCGCCAATCCGCGGACCGTAAATCGCAAATCCTGCGCCGCGCTCTCCCACCACGCGGCGCGTCGCCGGCGATTTGCAATGCGGCGGTCGATCTCGTTTAGTCGAGCTCGCACCGCGTCGACATCGCCAAACTCCTGCGCGGCCATCGCGCGAGCGCTCTCGGGCGACGCACCTTGCACGAGCAACTCGGCGATGCGCTCATCAAGATGGAAGCGCAGCTCGGCGTCCACGTCGTCCTCCGGCCGCCGCACAGCAATGCGGAGCAGATAGCTCCAGCGGCCGGGGATCCTCCGCCAGAAGGACGGCCTCACGCGCGCTCCGGCCGAGCCTGCATGACACCAGCCACCGCCGTTACATACTCTGTCCAACTCGCTGTCTCGGCCTTCAGCGCCCGCCGCCCGGCCGTCGTGATCTCGTAGAACTTGGCGCGCTTACCCTTGTCCGATTGCCCCCACGACGACTCCACCCAGCCGAGCTCCTCCATGCGGTGCAGGGACGTGTACAGCGCACCGTCAAGGATCCGGAATCGTTCGCCGGATCCATCCCGGATGAATCGCGCGACGGCGTAGCCGTGCATCGGATGCCACGAGAGGGCGCGCAACACGAGGACGTTGAGCGTCCCTTGCAGCAGGTCGAGGTCTGGCGAGTTCATGCCAGATCATACCATCAACAGTTGAGTGAATCAAGTGGCGAGCGCCCGTGCGGCACGCGCGACCACACCGGCTTTTCGCCGCCGGGACACCTTGTCAGTCGCTACTCAACGCGCAGTGAAATCGCGGGGTCCACGAGCGCCGCACGGCGCGCAGGGATGTAACTGACACCGAGCGCGATGACGCCCAGCGCCGCCGGCGCCGCAACGAACGTCAGCGGGTCGAACACGCGGATCCCGTACAGGAAACCGGTCGCGAGGCGCGCCACAACAAGCGCAACCGGGAGACCAATCGCGATCCCCACGCCGACCACCGCTCCACCGCGCGAGAGCACACTCATGACGAGGTCGCTCCCACGCGCGCCGAGCGCGAGCCGAATTCCCATCTCCCGCGTCCGTCGCGCGACGTCGTATGCGACGCTCCCGTAGATTCCGACGCCGGCCAGTGCGAGTCCCACGAGACCGAATACGCCGATCACCCACGCGGCCGTGCGCTGCGGCAGAAAGTACAAGTCGAGGTCGGTCGCGAGCGCGCGCGGCCGCTCGACCGCAATGTTCGGATCCAGGGCCGCAACCTCCGTGCGAAGCGCGGCGAGCACTGCGTCCATATGGTCGCGGGCCCGCACGTGAACGGTCATGCTCGAGTTGTAGGATTGCGCGAACGGGAGGAACGCATAGGCGGCCGGCGACTCGTCGAGGCTGCGATACTTGCCGTCGCGCACGACGCCCACGACCACGCGCGCTCCATTCGCGAGCTTCAGCTGCTGACCCAACGCCGGCTCGCCCGGCCACAACCGGCGTGCGAGCGTCTCGTTGACGACGACCACCGGCTCCGAGGCAGGCGTGTCCGTCGTCAGAAATCCGCGTCCGGAGACGATCGGCACGCGAACCGTCGACAGATAGTTCGCGTCGACGAGCCCCATGGTGACGGGGACGTGATTGCCGTCCGGGCCGAGGATTCCCTGACCCCAGTGACTGAACGCGAGGGGCGTGAACTCGCCGAACGCGACCGCGGCGACCTCAGGTCGTGCCGCGAGGCGCGCCGCGAGCTGCGTATAGAACGCGGCGCCGCGCGCCTGGTCATAGCCGTGTGCGCCCACGTCGAGGCGCGCGACGACCACGTTCCGCGCGTCGAGCCCGGGGTCGATCAACAGCGCGCGACGAAACGCGCGGGTGAAGAGGCCGGCCGAGATCAGCAGCACGAGCGACATCGCGAGCTGCGCGATGACGAACGCGCTGCGCGACCGGCCGGTGCGCCTCCCGGTCAGCGCGGGGAGTCCGTGCAGTCCGGAGACGAGATCCACGCGCGCCGCCTGCAGCGCCGGCGCGAGGCCGGCGGCGATTCCGGCCGCGATGGTAATGGCGAGCGACACGACGAGCACGACCGGGTCGAGCCTGACGTTGAGCGCGACACTCGTTCCGGTAGGCGCCTGGATTGACGGAATGAGAGTGACGAGGACCCGCGCCAGGAGGACGCCCGCGACACCACCGATCGCGCAGAGCGCCGCGCTTTCGGTGAGCAGCTGGCGCATGAGCCGGCCACGCCCCGCGCCGAGCGCGAGCCGCACGGCAACTTCGCGGCGGCGGTGCGCCGCCCGCACCAGCAGCATGCCTGCGATGTTGGCTGCCGCGATGCACAGCACGAGACCGGCGGTGACCAGCAGCATGCCGAAGAAGCCGATGACCGCGCCGCGGAACATGGCCGGCGGGCCAACCATGGGGTCGAGTGCCACCGATTTGATGTGCTGCCACGGCGCGTCCATTTTCATCGCGGGTCCGATCACATCGAGCGCGGCGACCGCCTGACGCGCGGAGACGGCGTCGCGCAGGCGACCGAAGACCGTGAGCGGTCCGGCATCGCGGGCCGAGTCCGCGAGTGTGACGGAGCCGGCCTTTGGCTTTGCCGCTGCGCCGTCCGGGATCCAGATGTCGGCGACCAAGCCGACGATCGTTCCCGCGAAGCCGGGTGGTGCCACACCCACGACGGTCATCGCGCGGCTGTCTACGTAGAGCGTCCGGCCGATCACCGCCGAATCGCCGGCCAGGCGCCCTTTCCAAAAACCATACCCGACCACGAGTTCGGGCTCCGCGGAGCCGAGTCGTTCGGTCGTGTCGCTGAACAAGCGGCCGAGCGCCGGCTTAACCCCGAGCACCTGAAAGTAGTTCGCCGAGACGTAGGCGCTGCTGACCGATTCCGCCGTGGCGTCGATGCGCACCGCTTCGGTCTCATAGCGGAAGCCGGCGAGCCCGCTGAACAGGGGTCGCGTCGCGTCGCGGAGGTCGAGGTAGTGATGGTATGTGTTGAG
>JBIOHX010000252.1:0-5666 GCA_044449465.1 Gemmatimonadales bacterium
CGCCGGCACCGCAGAGCGGCTCCCGCGGCTGCACGATGAACGCGTCCATCTCCGAGAGTTGCTTCGCGGCGAGCAGCTCGAGCGGTGGCGAGTACGACCGTCACCCGACGCGATCCTCTGGACCCACGACGCGCGTGGTGCGCCGCTCGCTCGGCTTCCCGCGCATGCGGCGCGCTGGCTCGCTCCCTGGCGCCGCGCATTGACGGCGCGCACCGACGCGCGAGGCTCCGCGCCCTGGTGGACTCTCTATCGAACCGAGGCTGCGCGTTCGGACAAGCCGCGCGTCGTCTGGTGCGACCTCGGTCGCGAGCCGCGCGCGTCCGTGCTCGACGTCGGCGACGCGCGTGTGCCGCTCAACAGCTGCTACATCGCGCGCTGCCCTGATCTCGCCGACGCCGACGCGCTCGCCGCGCTCCTCAACAGTGCCGTGGCGCGGGCTTGGCTCAACGCCATCGCCGAACCGGCGCGCGGCGGCTATCGCCGTTACTTCGGCTGGACGCTATCCCTGTTCCCGGTGCCGTCGGATTGGCTCCGTGCGCGCGACCTGCTTGCTCCCATTGGCTCGAGCGCGCGCGCCGGCAAGCCCCCGGACGACTGCGCGCTACTCGAGGCGGCCCTTGCCGCGTACGGCGTCGCGCATACCGACCTCGCGCCGCTCGTGAGCTGGATGTGCGCATGACCCGCGTCGAGGTCGACAGTTGTCCGCTCGGTAGAGTCGTCGCGCCCAACCGCGCCTGCGTTGTGCCGGCGAACGAAGTGCGCCGCGCCATCGCGTTAGGCCTCGACGAACGCCGAAGTCACATTGAAGAGACGCTCGGTGACATCCGTCTCCGCCCACACCAGCGCGTTGCCGCAGAACGCTTGGCCTCGCTCATCGCGACGCACGGCGGAGCGATGCTCGCCGAGCCGGTCGGGGTGGGCAAGACCTTCACCGCGCTCGCCGTCGCCGCGCGCGCCGGGCAGCCGATCGTCATTGCCGCACCGGCGGCGCTGCGCGGCATGTGGACCGATGCGCTGGCACGTTGCCGCATCACCGCCGCGATCGTGACCCACGAGGCGTTGAGCCGTGGTCTGCGTTTGCCCGACGAGCCGCGCTTTCTCGTCGTCGACGAGGCCCACCGCGCGCGCTCGCCGGGCACGCGACGCTACGCCGCGCTCGCCGAGCTCTGTCGGCGCGCACGCGTGCTCTTGGTGAGCGCCACACCCGTGCAGAACGCGCAGGCCGATCTCGCCGCCGAGATCGCGCTCTATCTCGGCCGGTCCGCTTGGTCACTGGACATGAGCGAGCTCGGGCTCCACGTCGTGCGCGGGTCGGCAGACGGGCTTCGTGGTCTTCCTGAGCTTCGCGGCCCACACCGGCTCACTCTCACGACCGCGGACGACTGTCTCGAGGAACTGCTCGCGCTGCCGCCACCGATTCCGGCCCGCAACGAGTCGGTCGTCGCCGCGCTCCTCGTCTACGGCCTCGTACATCAATGGACTTCGAGCCGCGCCGCGCTGATCGCCGCGCTCGTCCGCCGGCGCGCGCGCGGCCTCGCGCTCTCGAGCGCCGTCGATGCCGGCCGCGTTCCTACGCGTGCCGAGCTCGGGGCATGGACGCACGATGCCGCGGCGGTGCAGCTCGCCTTCCCGGAGCTTGTCAGCAGCGCGGTACGCGACGATGACGACGTCGATCCAAAGGCGCTCCTCGTCGCGCTCGATCGCCACGACGTCGCGATCCGCACGTTCATCGATGGTCTGCGTCGCGCGCCCGATCCCGATCTCGAGCGCGCCGCACTGCTGCGACGCATTCGCGCCGAGCATCCCGGCGAGCGAATCATCGCCTTTTGCCATTACGCCGAAACCGTCGCCGTGCTTCGCCGCCATCTCGCGCGCGAGCCTGGTGTCGCCGCGCTCGCGGCGACCGGCGCGCGGATCGCCAGCGGCCGCGTGTCGCGCGACGCCGTGATCGCCCAATTCACGCCGCGGCAAGATGGCCTGCGCTCGGCGGCGTGCGCTCGTTCCATCGATCGCATCGACCTGCTGATCACGACCGACTTGCTCAGCGAAGGGTTGAACTTGCAGGAGGCATCGGTCGTCGTGCACCTGGACTATCCGTGGAACCCCGCACGCCTCGACCAGCGCGTCGGCCGCGTGCGACGGCTCGGCTCGCGGCACGACGCCATCACCGTGTATGCGGTCGCGCCGCCCGCCGACGGTGAACGCGTCATCGGCATCGAGCGCCGGCTCCGTGACAAGCTCTGTATCGCCCGTCGCGCAATCGGCCTCGCGGGACGAATCCTCCCGTCGGTTCTCAGCGCCGACGACACGCCGCCGGGCGGCCCGGACTCGAGTTTGCCGGAGAGTACGTCGAACATCGCGCGCATCGTGAGTCGCTGGCGCGACATCCGCGGCTCGAACCTGCCAGCCGGCGGCGACACCACACTCGTCGCCGGAGCGGAAGCGCCGCGCCTCGGTTTCATTGCCCTCGTCCGCGACACGAGCGGCACGCGACTCATCGGCGACGCCGGTGCTGGCATCGACGCGAAGGTCGCGACCGTGGAATGTCTGGTCGGAGCAGCGGACGGTCCCGACACCACCGTCGATCCACCTCGCGCGGCAGCTGCGCTCGCGGCGTTGGACCGGTGGCTCGCGGCGAAGCGCGGGGCGGCGACCATCGACTTGCGCGCGGCGCTCGTCAGCCGCTCGCGTCGTGCCGCCCTCGACCGGATCGCGCGGTCGCTCGCCCGCGCACCTCGTCACCGCCGCGCACAGCTCGCGCCGCTGGCCGATGCCGCACGCGCGGCTGCTACGGCCTCACTCGGCGAGGGTGCCGAACGCGTGCTCGATACGCTCGTGTTTTCGCAGCTGCCCGACGAGGCGTGGCTCCGCACCATCGTCACCTTCGGCGAGCTCAATGCCCGTCCGCGCGCCGAGCACGCGCCGACCATGGCGTCCCGAGTCATTGCGCTGCTGCTGCTGGGCCGCGACGGTTGACGGCGACGCCCGGGCCGACGCACGTTCCTCGCTCGAACTTCGAACGCGCTCGGCCACCGCACCATTCAATAGATGCAATACACCACGCTCGGCAACACCGGACTCACCGTCTCGCGCATCTGCCTCGGCTGCATGAGCTACGGCAACCCGGGCTGGCGCCCGTGGGTGCTCGACGAGGCCGCGGCGCAGCCGTTCTTTCGGTTCGCGCTCGACCAAGGCATCAACTTCTTCGACACTGCCGACATGTACTCACTCGGCGTGAGTGAAGAGGTTACCGGCCGCGCGCTCCGTTCCATGGCGCGGCTCGACGAGATCGTCATCGGCACCAAAGTCTTCTATCCGATGAACGATCGGCCGAACATGCGCGGCCTGTCGCGCAAGCACGTTGTCGAAGCGTGCGAGCACAGTCTGCGCCGGCTCGGCGTCGACACGATCGATCTGTATCAGATCCACCGTTACGATCCGGCAACGCCGATCGACGAGACGCTCGAAGCGCTCGATCTGCTGGTGAAGCATGGGAAAGTGCGCTACATCGGAGCCAGCACTGGCTTCACCTGGGAGCTGATGCGCGCGCTCGGCAAGTCCGAAGCGCGTGGGTGGGCGAGGTTCGTCTGCGTGCAGCCGCAGTACAACCTCCTCTACCGTGAAGAGGAGCGTGAGCTGCTCCCGCTCTGTCACGAGGAGAAGCTTGGCGTCATCCCCTGGTCGCCGCTCGCGCGTGGCCTACTCACGCGCCCGCGCGCCCGCGGCGACGGTCCAACGGTTCGATCGACCAACGACCCGCACGCCGACCGTCTCTACGCCGAAGCTGACTGGGAGATCGTCGACGAGGTGGAACGGATCGCCGCCGCGCGCGGCGTGCCGATGGCGCAGATCGCGCTCGCCTGGATCCTCTCCAAGCGCGGCATCACGACGCCGATTGTCGGCGCCACCAAGCTCCGGCATCTCGAGGACGCGCTGGCCGCGCTCGACCTGACACTGAGCTCCGACGAGATCGAGGCGCTGGAAGCGGGGTATCGGCCGAAGCACATGGTGTTTTGAATCGGTGAAGCAGCGACCCTTCCCTATTCACCCAACGCCGGCTCGTACTCCGAGTTTCCCCGCGCGCGCGCGTGACGCCCGAGCATCCGCGCGCAGGTGTTCCACCGGAGAATCGCTTCGTCATTCCCGGCCGGCCGCATCGCCTCCGCGGTTTCGTACCAGCGCATGGCGTCGTGAAACCAGTCGGCGGCGACGTCGGCGGAGCCGAGGGCCCCGTGGTGCAGCTGGGCGCGCGCGCGCCGCTCGCAGATGATTCCAGCGTAGTAGTGCCGTTCGTACTCGTCGCTCAGGCGTGGTAGCACTTCGCGCGCGCGCCGCACTCCGTCCGACATCTCGTCGACGAACTGGTCGGTGATCGACAGGATGAGCGCGACGAGCGCCTCCTGATTCGCCGGCGCGATGGCGAGCACGTCGAGGCAGATGCTCTCGGCAGCCGACGAATCGTTGAGCAAGCGGTAGCGCTCGGCCTTCTCGAGCGCGGCGGGAATGCCTTCGGGGGTAATCGGCTTGAGCTGCATGCGGCGGATCGGCGTGAGACCATGTCGCCGGCATTGGATTGGTGCCGGCTGTTGTATGCGATTCTATCAGACTTGCACGCCGCGCACCAGCAGACCATCGCGCACTCCAGTTGACAGCCAGACCAATACTCCTTACCATCATGTAAGGACAAGCAGGATAGGTAAGGATGAGCGACGCCAAAGTGACGTCAAAGGGACAGATCACGGTGCCCAAGATCGTGCGGGAGCGGCTCAACGTCGGCCCAGGCGACTACCTCGTGTTTCGGGAGGAGGCGAACGGGACGATCGTCGTCGAGGCGGCGACCACCGATCTCATGGCCCTCGCGGGCAGCGTACCGTCGAAGGTGCACGGGGTAACCATTGAGGCGATGTACGACGCCGTGCGGCTGGGCGCGGCGGCGCGCGTCCGGCGCGCGTCCGGCGGGCCGGCCAAACGCAAGTGACCGTGTCGACGCTCGCCATACGCGTCGCGTGATCGCCGTCGACACGAACGTGCTCGTGCGCTTCCTCGTCCGCGACGACGAGGCGCAGTTCGCGCGCGCGTCCGCCTTGTTCGAGCGGGCGCAGCGCGCCGACGAGGCGATCTTCGTCGCCGAGATCGTGGTGTGCGAGCTCGTTTGGGTGCTCGAACGGGCGTACCGGGTTCCCAAAACGCGCGTCGTGAGCACGCTCACCGAGCTCGTCCGGGCGCGGCACATCGAGCTCGAGGCGGCCGACCGCGTGCAGCGCGCCATCGCGGCGTTCGCAGCGGGTCGTGGAGATTTTGCCGACTATCTCATTCGTGAACAGGCGCACGCCGCCGGATGCGACGGCGTGGCGACGTTCGACGCGGCGGTGGTCAAGGAGGGCGGGTTTGTCAAAGTTTGAAAAGCTGACTCGGCTCCGCGCTGCGCCGATTACGTCCGCTTCCGCCGGCTGAAGATCTTCACCACCTGCCCGATCGGATCGAAGAACTCGTCGACCACCCGTTCCTTGAGCGGGATGATCGCGTTATCCGTGATCGTTTTGTGCTCCGGCCACACCTTGGTGCAGCACTTCGTGATGTTGCAGTAGCCGATCCCGTGCTCGTGGGGCTGCGCCGGCACGCGGTCGGCCGTGTCGAGCGGATGCATCTCCAGCGCCGCCGCGTAC
>JBIOHX010000253.1:0-5652 GCA_044449465.1 Gemmatimonadales bacterium
CGGCATCGCCGATCGCACGCCGAACTTCCGCGCCTCGTACGACGCCGAGCAGACCACGCCCCGTCCACCCCGCCGTCCACCGACGACGAGCAGCACCGCTTTGCCGGCGCCTTCGGGGTCGATCAGCCGCGCTACCGCGACGAAAAACGCGTCCGCATCAGCGAGCAAGATTCGCCGTTCGGTCATCTGACGTGCAGGTCCTGAATGAAACGCGAGTGCTCAGTGTAGCGCGTCACGCCGAGCGTCCGCGCCATGATCTCGCCAACGACGCCCGCTACGTGGTCGCGGTGCTCGTCTTCCTTCATGCCGTCGGTCGGGGCCGTGTTGTCGACGATGAAGTCGATCACCTCGCCCGGCGTCTCGAGGAACTCGTCCCGAGAAACCCCGACCGGCACGCCGAACTCCTCCTCGAGGGCGGCGAAGAACTCGTCGAGAGCCCAGCTCATGCGGGTAACACGCTGTCGGCGCGATCCATGGGTGGCTGACAATGTCGCGTCCGTAAAGAAATCGAGCAACGTCGGCTTCGATGGTTGCCGACCGTCGCGTCGTTCGCCAATATTAGCGCACCTTCCGCATGACTACCGCGCGCAAATCAGCACCACGAGCGATCCCGATCGGCGACGGCGCCGGCGGCGAGCTTCCGCTTGGAAGCGCGGCCGACGCCCCCCACGGGTCGCGCCCCGAACAGGTCTACACCCGGCTGCGCGATCTCATCGTGCAAGGTTTGCTCGCGCCGGGCAGCCGAATCGTCGAAACTGAGATCGCGACGCGGCTGGGCGTCAGTCGCACCCCCGTGCGCGAAGCACTCCAGCGGTTACAGCAAGAAGGCTACGTCAACGGTTCGCCCGGCGCGCAGCAGTCCCGACTGACCGTGGCCCCGTTGACACGCGACGACGTGTACGAGCTGCTCAACATCGTGGGGGCGCTCGAGGGCCTGGGTTCGCGAAGCGCGGCGCAACTCGGACCGAACGAACGGCGCAACCTCGTTCGCGATCTCAAATCGCTCAACGCCGAGTTCCATCGCGCCGGAAAAGCGCTGCCGATCGACCACAGCAGCCTGTACGACGCCGATCAGCGCTTTCACCGCCGTATCATCGAGGCGAGCGCGGGCCCGCGCTTGCTCGCCCTCCACGACGCCGTGAAACCGCAGGCGGAGCGGTACATCCGGATGTACATCAGCATGCTCACCGGCGACATCCGGACGTCGGTCTACGAGCACGACATCATCACGGCGGCGATCGACGAGGGCCGCGCCGACGACGCCGAGCTCGCCGTGCAGGTGAATTGGCGCCACGCCGCCGACCGACTGAGCAAGGTCATCGCGATGGCCGGCGAACGCGGATCTTGGTAGGGGCGCGGCACTTCACTTGAGCGCGTCGAGATGCCGTTTGGCTTCCGCCTCATGGCTGTTGATCGAGAGGGCCACCTGGTATTCGGTACGCGCCGCGTCGGTCTTTCCCTGACGCTCGAAGATCATGCCGAGGCGCAGATGCGCGCCCGCGCGCGTCACGATGGGCGCGTCGAGAGGCGCGCTGGCTAGCCAGTAACGGATCTCTCGCTCCCCACGCTCCATGTCCTCGCCAGACAATGCCGCCAGGCGTCCATAGAGGTAGTGAGGACGCAGGTTATTCGGCGCTCGCGCGATCATCCGATCGTAGAGGGCCGCGGCATCCGGCCATCGTTTCTGATTCTCGTAGAGCGCACCGAGCGCGTACCACACGCCGAGTGAATCGGGGTCGAGGTCGATTGCCGCCTTGTATTCGGCCTCCGCCGTGCCAAGATCGTTTCCCTGCCTCGCGATCTTCGCGCGCGCCAGATGTCCCTCGAAGGGACTCAGCGCCTCGATGATGTGCATCTGCTCCTTCGCCTTGTCGGCGCTGCCGCCCAGAAAGCCCGGCGCTTCGAGATAGAATTGCATCAATCCGTCGTGCGCGTCGACCAGGTTGGAGTCGATGGCGACCGTCTGCTCGAGCTCCGATTTGATTCGCCGCGCGAGGAGCGCCTGTCGAAACCTGTTCGCGTGCCTCGCCTGCTCGCCGTATGCGCCCGCGAGACTCAGGTGGTGCTGCGGATTCTTCTCATCGGCCTTGATCGCTTTCTCGTACCAGTCAGTGGCATCGCCGAGCTTGCCCTGGGTTTCGTAGATCGCGCCCATGCAATGCAGCGCCTTGTCGTCCTTCGCGTTCGCCGCGAGAAGCGCCTGGACGGCGGCGCGCGCCTCGTCATATCGCTGGTCGGTGACGAGCTTGTCGACTCCGGGAGAGCACTGTGCGCCAGCACGGGCCACCGCCGAGACAACGAACAGCGTCGCGAGGAAAGGTGGGACGCGCATGGCCTGGGCTCCGCGGTGCTGGCAGCTATCGCTCATCGAACACCTCACGCACCGGAAGGTTCAGCGTTCCAGCCCGAGCTCCTCTCGTAAGCGCCTGTAGCTGTCGTACCGCTCCCCGCTCACCTCGCCGCGACTGACGGCATCGCGCACGGCGCACTCGGGTTCGGAGGCGTGGCGGCAGTCCGCGAACCGGCAGGCATCGCGGAGCGCACCAATCTCCGGAAAAAACTGATCCAGGCGATCGATCGACAGATCCCACAATCCGACCTCGCGCAAACCTGGCGTGTCGATCACGTACCCGCCCGCGTCGCCCGGGAGGGGCAGCATCAGCGCGCCAACCGTCGTGTGTCGTCCCTTGTTGACCGACTCGCTGATCTCGCCGACGCGCAAGTTCGATCCCGGGAACAGCGCGTTCAGGATCGACGATTTGCCGACGCCCGATGGCCCACTGAGCACGGACCGCCGGCCGGCGAGCAGCGTTCGCACGGCGTCGAGGCCGAGACGCGCCTTCGTGCTCGTGTAGTCGACGCCATAGCCGGCGCGCTCGTACGCCGCAAAGCGCGCGCGCGCCGCCGGCTCGCCGACCAGCTCGACTTTGTTGATGACGATCCGTGCCGCGAGCTCGTTGCCTTCGGCGATGACGAGAAACCGATCGAGCATGCGCGTGTGCGGCTCGGGATTGGCCGCCGCGAAGACGACGACCACCTGGTCGACGTTCGCGGCGACGATGCGCTCCCCCTGTCCCCCGCCAGGCGCGCGCCGTGCGAGCTTCGATCGCCGCGGCAGGATCTCGGCAATCACCCAATCGTCGCCGCGCGACGCGCGCTCGAGACGTACGTCGTCGCCCACGGCGAGTTTGAGCGTTTCCGCGCGCGTAGCGACGGTATCGCGCCGCAGCGATCCGTCGGCGCGGCGGCCGGCGTCGGATTTCTTGAGCCGGCCGCGAAGCGACACGTCAACCGTCTCGCCGCTTTCCGCGTGAACGCGCCACACACCGCCCGTCCCGCTCAGCACTGCACCGGTCATGCTATCGATGTGCGTCACTCGCTCTCGTCGCGCATCGCATCCCACCAGCGGCGGGTCGCCGCGTCGCCGCGCCGATCGGCGATCAACTGGTCGAGCAAAGTCTTTACATCGTCGAGCACCGTTCGGCCAAGGCGCGCGCGCGCGTCGGCTTCCGTCGGCCCCGTCGCCAGATAGTCGCTCTCGAGATGCCCCTCGGCCGACTGCGCCCCCAGCCGCGCCCACTTCACGAACAGGAAGAACGCGGACCAGGCGTCGTTCCCGCCGGTTGCTTCCGCCATGATCTCGACACTGTACGAGAACCCGTCGGAGCCCTCGAACGCCGCGGGACGATCGTGCACGGCGGCGTACCCGCCGATCGTCGCCTCGTCGCCCTTCGAGTGATCGGGAGGCACGAACCGCGCGGCCATCACGCCCTGCGCTTCCGGCCGCCGAGCATCTCGCGCGCGATGTTGCCGGTGATGAAGGCCACGTTCGCCGGCCGCTCGGCGAGGCGGCGCATGAGATACGGGTACCACTGCGTTCCGAACGGCACGTAGACGCGCATGCGGTACCCCTCGCGCACCAACTGCTCCTGAAGGTCGCGTCGCACGCCGTACAACATTTGAAATTCGAACTTCGCGTGCGGAATCTCGTGGTCGGTGACGAATCGCTTCGCGTCGGCGATGATCGCCGGGTCGTGGGTCGCGATACCAGGGTAGTGGCCGCGCTCGATCAGCGCGTGCATGCACTTGACGTAGTTCCGGTCGACGTCCCGTTTGTCGGGAAAGGCGACCGACGCCGGCTCCTTGTACGCGCCCTTGCACAATCGCACGCGGCAGCGGAGCTGGGTCGCCCGCTCGACGTCCGACCAGGTCCGGTACAGATAGCTCTGCAGCACGATCCCGACGTTGTCCTTGTACGCCGGATAGAGCCGGTCCTCGAACAGCCGCAGCGTACGGTCGGTGTAGGCGCTCGATTCCATGTCCAGCCGTACGAACGTGCCGTACGACTGCGCCCGTTCGAGCACCCCCGCCACCACGTCGACGCAGAGCTCCTCGGAGATGTCGAGCCCCATGGCCGTGAGCTTGAGCGACAGGTTGGCGTCGAGGCGCTCCCCGTTGATCCGGTCGAGCAGCGCCAGATACTGGCTCGCCGTCGCCCGGGCTTCTCGCTCGTTCGTCACGCTCTCGCCGAGCAGGTCGAGCGACGCCGTGATCCCCTTCGCGTTGAGCGCGCGTACGGCAATGAGCGCTTCGTCGAGCGTCTCGCCGGCAACGAACCGTTTGGCGAACCGTTTGGCGAGGCCGTTGTTGCGAACGAAGCGATAGACGCGTGGTTGATTCGACAGGTAGAGCAGCGCGGAACGCAGCATCAGTCGCGCACGATGTGCGAGGGGATCGCCGCCGGCGCTTCGATGCGCACGATCGGAAAATCCGCATGGGGCACGAGCACGCCGTCGTAGAAGCTCCACTGCGCGAGGCCGTCCTCGCTCTCCGGTTCGAGCAAGTAGAACGCGAGCAAGCCGAACGGCTGCGCCGCGCGCACGACATAACTGCCGCGCGCCAGCGTGCGCGGCGCCGGAGCGGACCAGCGGCCGGTCACGTCCTTCATGAGCCGCGGAGTTTCCGATCGCCCCTTCTCCAGCACGCTGTCGACCCGGTACGCCGCGGCGCGCACCGCGGCCGGCGCGTCGAGCCGCTCGACGGTGATGCCGTGCACGGCGAGAATTGGCAAGATTGCCTTCGCGGTCGCCGTATCGAAGGCATACGCGAACGGAAGCGTGCCCGTCTCCGTCGGGCTGAAGCTCGCCATCACCGGCATTCGCACGAGCTTGATGATGCCGGTGCGCTGTCGATTTCCCGCACCGGCTTCGCGCTTCGTGCTGTCGGTGAGAGGAAGCACCTCTTCGACACGCACGTCCTCGACGCGCGTCGTGTCCATGCGCGACTTGAGCGACAGCCTTGGCGACGGCTGGCGCCCAAGCGCCCACTCGCGCACCCGCGCGTCGCCGGCGGGCCCGAGCTTCATGATCTCCGCCGCGTGCTCGGCGGTGTACGACAGAATCTCGTGCACGAAGTCGTAGGTCGACGCGATGCGGCGCGCGAACGGGTCGTGCGAGAACGCTTCGCTCAAGATCGCGATGCGGTTGCGGAGGCCGTAATAGTTCGTGCCATAGCGCGCGTACGGCTCATAGGTCGAGAAAACCCACCCGCTCGTGGGGATGGAGTCGGCGATCATCTGCTCGAGCGACGGACCGCGATTGAACCCGCCGCGCCTGCCGCGCCCCGTGCTGTCACCGCGCGCCCCCCCAAAAC
>JBIOHX010000254.1:0-5643 GCA_044449465.1 Gemmatimonadales bacterium
GGCGAGGACGGCGTGCCCGCGGAGCGCCCTGCGCGCGACGTCGGCGAGTGCGGCCATACGCTCCGCGTCGGCGGCGATGACGCGCTTGCCGAGGGGGGTGACGCGGTAGTAGCGACGCCGCTCGTCGTCGGCGTCGGCGGCGGGGCGGCGCTGCGATTCGACGACGAGGGCGTCGTCGAGGAGGCGCGCGAGGAGGCGGTAGAGCGCGCCGGCTTGGAGCTCGACGCGGCCGGCGGACTGCTCGGCGGCGTCGCGCATGATGGCGTAGCCGTGGCGCTCGCCCTGGAGCAGGACGAGCAGGACGTAGAAGGCGTCAGGCTTGAGGGGGAGGAAGTCGTGAGGGTCGGTGCGAGGCATGAGCGGTATAGACAAAGTGTTTATAGACGATGGAGATATAGGGGGTGGAGGGCGGAGGGGCAATAGGGTACGGATATCGAGAGGTGAGGTGTGAGAGGTGAGGCTCGAGGCGTCAGATGACGCCTGGGGTTCGTCGCTCCAAGCGGAGATCGCGAGGTGGTTGGGCGAGACCAAGCGTCGAGATTTCAGCATCGAGATGCGAGATGGGAGATAGGAGGGTGCGGATGGGATGATTGGTCAGCGCGAGACCGGGATGATGGGTCAGGCCGGTCGCGGTGCGTACGGATCAGAGGCTGCATCACGGAGACACTATCCGGGGTTCGAGCGTCCACACGAGGCTTTCGTGGAAGGCGAGTGAGTCGGCGGCATAGACACCGAGGGTGAGCGGACCGCCGCGACGCATGCGACCGAGTCTTGCCAGGCCGCGCAGTGGAGCGCGTTACCGCCCGTGGGGCCGGTCACGCGGACAGCGAGGGGTCGGACCCGAGCTCGAGCAGCAGGCGGACCGCTGGTGCATTGGGCGCCCAGGCCTCGTTGGTCAATGCGCGACGGTCGGCGGCGCTCGCGCTTCGTCGCCATCGCCCTGGTGGCAGGCGAACAGGAGGCGTTGTACCGGCGGGACCAAACTTCTCAGCGCCGCCCGAATTTCGAGTTGTTTGAACCGATCGGCCGCCTCGAGCGGTGTGAGATTAAGGCCGATCGTTCGCAGATAGATGCGATAGCTCGACGGCCCTTGTTCGCCGCATTCGTCCTGTCCGGTGCGAAGGAGCAGAACCGACGGGTCGGCCGCCACGATGTCACGTGCTCGGTTCGTGAGGCCCAGTGCCGCGGCGAGGAAGGGGCGTCTGGCCGGCGGCGACGAGGCGTACGGCCACCTCCGCCGATGCGCCATACAATGGATGAAAGCCGCCAGCCCACCAGTCGCTCTTGCGATTGGAGTCGGCGTCGAACTCGGGGAGGACATTGACTACGTCCGGATCGTCGCCGGCGGTGTTGAGGACCGGTGCGCTGAATTCGAAGATCGGCTCACTGATCGCCGCGGGAACCTCGGCGTACTGTTGGAGCACCCGGCGAAGGGCAGGCGCGTGACAGCGGTGCACGGCGGACGTGAACCGCTCGAGCGGCGGCCGCTGGTCGTGCATGCTCGCCGCGATGTGCTTCTCGAGCGCCTGCCAACTCTCGAAACCGTACTCGCGCGCCAAGACGAACTGCGCGTCCGCGAGCACGATGCGGGGTTTGTCCGGCAACAGGGCGCCGACGCGCGCGGGCGTCGCCGCGGCGATACGCGGCGACGAGCGCCTTGGCAAGTTTTCGTTGTTGCTCCAAGTCCGCGCCGGCGGGGAGCGTCCGCCGAAAATCGGACGACATACTCTGGCCTCCTTTGTCTGGCCGGCGTCCGGTGGAAGCATCTCGACCTAGACGGGGGGCAAGGCCCGGTGGGCGGGTTGCCACGAGCTGTAGTGCCGCGTCAGCCTCATATGCGCTCGAGATATCTAATAGCCGCCGCGCTACTGTTCCGCGGCAATTTGGTTGGGGCGCAGGCGGGCCAGCTGCTCGGCTCCATCCGCCGTCTCACGCCGTCGGCATTCCGCGATCTCCCCCATGACGTTCGCCACGACTTGGAGCTGCGCGAATGTCTGGTCCCGCAACCCTGGGACGCTCGCAGTCCACAGAATGTCATTCATGGCGCGTTTACGGCCGCGGGCGAATCCGAATGGGCCGTCTTATGCTCGGTGCGCGATACCTCCGAGCTCCTGATCTATCGACCTGTCGGCGGACCGAGGACGCCCGCCGTGGACTCGTTGCTACGCGCGCCGGATCTCAGTTGGATGCAGGCAGTCGGCGGCGGCAGGTGGGGTTACTCGCGGCGGCTCCAAGCACTGCCGCCTGGAAAAATCCGCTCCTGGCGCCGTGACGCCGATGGACGTGCGGTTCCGCAACCCATCGATCACGACGCGATCGAGCAGATCTTCACAGATAAGGCAGCCGAGGGATTCTACTTCGCCCGCGGGCGGTGGTACCGACGGATATTGGCGGAGTGACTCGCGCAGGGGTAACCGGCCGCGGCGTGCGTCACCAATTCCCGGCCGGCTGCCGCGTGGACACGTTCACGCGATTGAAGAGGTTGGTCAGTGCGATGTGGAGCACGAGCGCGGCGAGCGCCCGCTCATCAAAGTGTTCGGCTGCGCGAGCCCAGACCTCGTCCGGAACCGGGTCGGACCGGTCGGCCAGCCGGGTCATCTCTTCAGTCAGGTCCAACGCCGCCCGCTCCGCTTCCGTGAACCGCGAGGAGTGCCGCCATGCAGGCACCATGAGCAGCCGGTCGTCGAGGCCGCCGGCCCCGTGTTTGTGCGCGTGATTGACCGCGCCCTCGATGCACGAGCTACATCCGTTGATCTGACTCGCGCGCATGTGTGTGAGATCGAGCAGGCTCTGGTCGAGGCCGCCCTTCTGGACGCCGACCAACAGCTTCTGAATTCCCTGCAGGGCGTCGGGGATCAAGTTGGCAGCGTTGGGCATGCGCGGTTCGATCACAACGGGGGCGTCGGCGGTTGCTTTCTCCAAGGTCGGCATCGTTTCTCCAGTCGGGGCACGGCATCGGTGAGTCGGATGATGGAGCGGGACGCAAGAGTGTGACCGGGAAACGCCTGGGCTCGTGAGGCGCGTAGCTCCGTTCGCTATCGGCGTCGAGAGTCAGGCCGAGACTTGAGGCGTGAGATGTCAGGTTGACGCCTCGAGAGTCGGGGCTCCGAGCTGAGATCGCGACGTCGACAGCGAGACTAGGGTCGAGATGTCAGGATCGAGATCGCAGGATGGAGGGAGGGGCGGCGTCAGTTGAGGCGTGAGATGGGGATCGGGGAGGCGACAGACATCAGACCGTAGAAGGGAAGGGCGCGTACGTTCCCAACCGTTTCGTCCAACGGTATGTCTCACCTTCGGAACCGCGGCTCCGCATCTGACCCGAGGCCCTGCCGATGTCTCGAACAATCGCCGGATTGCTCATCGACCTCTTGGCGGACGCGCGCCATGCGGTTCGTCAGATGCGCCGCTCGCCCGGGTTCGCGCTCATGGTCCTCACGGCGCTCGGGCTTGGCATCGGCGCGACGGTTGCGCTCGTGACCGTCGTCGACAGCCTGTTGCTACGCCCCCTGCCATACAGTCGCGAGGCCGGCGTGCGCGTGTTCTGGCAAGAGTACTCGTGGACCGGCGAGGAGTATGACTTCCTTCGTGAGCGGATCCACCTGTTCGACAAGCTGGCCGTGTTCTCGACGGACGCGGTGACGTACGCGGCGAACGCACACTCAGGTGACGTGGCGTCGGTGCTTCCCGTCGTCGTCAGCTCGCCGACGCTATTCGACGTCCTCGGGGTTCCTCCCGCGCTCGGCCGGGCGTTCGACGCGGCTGACGACCGCCCGGGCGCCGCACCGGTCGTGGTCATCAGCTACGGCATGTGGCAGCAGGATCTCGCGGGTGATCCCGGGATCATCGGACGATCGATTCTCCTCGACGCCAAGCCAGTCACCGTCATCGGTGTGATGCCTCGCGGCTTCTTCTTTCCCAGCCCGGAGCAACGCGCGTGGCGTCCGCTCCAGCTGGATGCAACGCAAGCCGAATACAAGGCCGCGTACCTCGTCGTTGTCGCGCGTACGCCGCCGGGAGCGACGGACGCGCAGGTGGGCGGCGAGATGCGCCGTGTCGCGCAAGCGCTGCGCGCGCGGTTCACGTACCCCGCGGCGTGGGATCACGGGCGAGACGCCGACGCTATTCCGGTGCACACATGGGTGCTCGGCAAAGTGCGCGAGCCGGTCATTCTGCTCTTCGGAGCGGTGGTGCTGCTGCTTGTCATCGCCTGCGCGAACGCGACCGCATTGATGTTCGCCCGCACGAGCGACCGGTCGGGCGAGATGGCGATCCGGACGGCGCTCGGCGCGGGTGCGGGGCGAGTCGCGCGGCAAGTGCTCGTCGAGTCGCTGGTGCTGGCGCTCTCCGCAGCGGTGGTCGGTGCGGCGGTTGCGACGGCGGGCTTCCGTGTGCTCGTCACACGACTCCCGCTCACCGGCGGCCTCGGGACGGTGACGTCGGTTGGCGGCGTTACGTTCGCGACGGCGTTCGTGTTGGCACTAGCAATCGCGATCGTCGTCTCGGCCGTTCAAGTGCGACATCTGTTGCGCGGAATGCCCGACGGTGGCGTTGCGCGCAACCGTGGCGAGCGGGAGCTTCGTCGCGGCGCGCGCCGCACGCATGCGGTCATCATCGGACTCCAAGTCACGTTCGCCGTCCTGCTCGTCGTGGGTGCCACGCTTCTGATCCGCTCGGTTGGCCGGATCCGCGAGATCGATCCTGGATTCGATTCTCGCGGCGTCTCGGCGTACAACGTCGTTGCGGGCACAGGCGTGCCCCGCGCCACGCGTGCCGAGCTCTTTCGCGAGGTCGTCGAGCGCGTCGGCGCGCTGCCGGGCGTCACGGCGGTGGGAATGACGAATCGACTACCCGTGCGCGATCTCGGATATCAAACGGCGATGCGCATCGAGGGGCGCCCGGATCTCGACGGCGCGCGCAAGCCGACGAGCCTCTATCGCACCGTGACGAGCGGATTCTTCAAGACGATGGGAATGCGGATGGCCGCTGGTCGGGGCATCGACTCCACCGATGACGCCGAGGGCCTGCCCGTCGCCGTCGTAAGCGAATCGTTCGCCAACGCCATGTGGCCCGGCCAGCGTGCGATCGGCAAACATATCGTCGAGGGGTGGTCCGGGAAGCTGGTCTCGCGAACAGTCGTCGGGGTCGCCCGCGACGCGCGCCTCAACGGGCTGATGGCGAAGGCGCCGTTCGCGCTGTGGATTCCGTTGGCTCAAGCGGGAGGAGGTCAGCTGGCGGCGGTGCTCGTCGTGAAATCCACTGCGCCGGCGGCTTCGACAATGCCCGGTGTGCGTCGAGCCATTGCCGAGAGCGATTCGCGTTTCGCAATCGCACGGGCGCAGACGATGAGCGACGCGATCGATATGACGCTCGCCGCGCCGCTTCAGCTGCGCTTCTTTTTCACGGTGTTCGCGGTGCTGGCGTTGGTTCTCGGCGCGATCGGCGTGTTCGGCGTCGTGTCGTACGCAGTGTCGCGCCGCCGGCTCGAGTTTGCGGTACGGATGGCGCTCGGCGCGGCGCCGCGCGAGGTGTGCCGCGAGATGTTGACGTTCGGGCTCGGACCGGTCGTCATCGGAATCCTCGCCGGATCGCTGGCGGCGGTGGGCGGAACGAGGTGGGTGAGCGCCTTCTTATATGATGTTGCAC
>JBIOHX010000255.1:0-5597 GCA_044449465.1 Gemmatimonadales bacterium
GTGCAGGAGGCGTTCGCTAGGGCCTTGGCGAATCTTGGGGCCTATCGGGGGAGGCGCCGCTCGCGGGATGGGTCTGGCGGATCGTCGTCAACGCTGCTCTTGACGCTCGCGGACGCATAGGGGAGGGTTCTGAAGGGCCGCCCGCCGCTGAGAGCGTGTCGAATGGGCACTCCGCGGATGAGATCGGTGTGAGGCAGTGGGTGTCGCTCCTGCCTGAGCGCCAGCGTTTGGCTGTCTTTCTTCGCTACTACGCAGACCTCGACTACGCGAGCATCGCTTCGGCGCTGGAGATCGAGGTTGGAACTGTGTCGGCCACGCACGTTGAGTAAGCCCGACTGGGGCGGATGTGCATCGCCGCTCGGAGTTCGGAGACGCGTTGCGACTGCAGCACCGCCCGTCGCCGAAGCGGCTTGTCCTCTATGCCCTCGCAGCTGTGCTTGTTGTCTGGCTCGCGGCGCCGGCGTTCGGCGTGAGGCCGCCATTCCTGGACTTCTTCTCCTCCAAGCCGGCGCCCAAGCGTGTTGTCCACTCCTTCGAGCTTCTCAACGCTGGTGCGCCGCGGGGTATGAGCCCGCGGGTGATCGCGGGCCAGACGCGCTTGGTGACGACGTATCGCCTGCGCGACGGCAAGCCATTCAGGCTATGGGTTGCACTCACGCGCGCAGGCAACTTCTGCTTCACGTTCGAATACGGCGGCGGCTGTGCCGATCGCAGGCAGAGAGCAGGAAACCAAGCTAGCGATCGCAATGCGGGCGCAATCGGGCTCGGCCGATACGGCAGCGACGTCATCGCCGGCTACGTGCTCAACCAGAAGGTCGACAAGCTCGTTCTTTGGTTCAAAGACGGCCGCCGCGCCGCTGTGACGCTGACCTGGGTCTCGGCACCGATCGACGCGGGTTTCTTTCTCTACGACCTCACCCGCGCTCAGCGTCAACCGGCGTCGGCGCCGACCGCGATCGTCGCCGTCGACGCGCGCGGACAGCAGCTCGCGAAGAACGTCTCGATGTTCCGGCCCGCGCCGGACTGGGCCGACCCGCGCAAGGTCTCCAACCCGGCCGACAAACGTGTGATCCTTCGCAGCGGCCGCATGTCGATCTCGATCGCGCCCGCTCGCACGGGCGGCAACTGCTTCTGGCTTCAGGCCGATAGTCGAACGGTCGGGAGCGGCTGTGCGCCGCCGCGCTACCAGACGGTGCCGATGGCCGGCGGCTTGAACCATGGCACCCGTTTCACCGCCTTCTCAGCGCAAGTGAAGCCAGTCGTCTCGCGTGTCTCGCTGCATTTTCAAGACGGCTCCGAGATCAGCCTTCAGCCAGTCGACGGTTATGTGCTTTACGACATCCCGTTAGAACATTGGCCGCGCGGCCACCGCCTAACACTCGCTGTCGCCTATGACGCGAAGGGAAGGAAGCGTGCGCAACAGAAGTTCGATCCACTTGAACGAGGAACGTACAGCTGCGCGAAGCAGGTACCTATCGGAGCGGGTATGACCGCGTGTCCGTGAGCCGCGAGCTCGGCTGTGCGAGCGTGCTGTCGTCTGCGCACCAGCAGCCGGGGGCACGACGATCATTCGGGGCTGTTCGGTGCCTCCGCGAGTGCGATCTCGGCCTTGAGAAGGGCACGCCGGACACGGCGGTCGAACGTTGCCAGCGTCGCGTCGTGCGCCTTGGCGGTCGCCATCGCGAAGCCATCGGCCAGGCTGACATTGAGCGCGCGGTATCGCGCAGCGTCGCGAGCAATCGTCGGCGTGGGCGCGACCAGCTCGATCCCGAGGGTGGCGATCGCATCGATCGCGGTGCGGAGTGTGCGTTCGTCCTCAGCGGGCCTGACAAGAGTCTCGGCGTAATTGATGAGCGACAGCAGCAGCCGTACCTTGCGGCCGAGCAGCTCCTCGACGCTCCGCGCGGCGGCTCGGTGGTGGGCGTCGCGGCGATCAAGCGCCGCGATCACGACGTCCGTGTCGAGGACGCACGCGCTCAAGCACGCTCGCCGGAACGAAGCCGCTCGAGGTACCCCGGCTCGTAGAGGCCGTCGAATACGCCGAGTGCGCGAGAGCGATCCGGCTCGGCGCGGACCACGACGATGCGGTCCGGGCCCTCGGCCTCGATCGTCACCTCGTCGCCGGACTTCAGTCCGGCGCGCTCGAGGCTCGCGACCGGCAGCGTTACCTGGTGCTTCGAGGAGATCTTGGGCATGCCTTTACTCTAGCGTAAAGGCGGACGGCCGTCTATTCCGTCACGCGGGGGAAGCCGCGCGCTTCGGCTTCCGCGCCGCGGCCAGCTGCCCGCACGCAGCCTCGATGTCGCGGCCGCGCGTCAGCCGCACCGTCGCCGGCACGTGCGCGCGGTCGAGCACACCCTTGAACGCGGCGATGCGGGCGCGCGAAGAGCCGTCGTACATCCCGGTCGGGTTGTACGGGATGAGATTGACCTTGAAGTCGTCCGGGCCGAGGAGCTCGGCGAGCTTGCGCGCCTGCTCCGGTGAGTCATTCTTGTCCGCGAGCATCACGTACTCGATGTAGACCCGCCGGTTGACCATCGCTGCGTGCCGACGGCATTCCGCGAGCACGTCTTTGATCGGATAGCGGTCGTTGACGGGCCTGAGCTTCGACCGCTCTCGCCCGTCCGCCGCGTGCAGCGACAGCGCGAGCCGGATCGGCTCATCGACCTCGTCGACGAAGCGCTTGAGCCCTGGCAGCCAGCCGACGGTCGAGATCGTCGTGCGCCGGTGCGTGATGCCGAGGTCGGGCAGGCGGCGCGCCGCGGCGAGCACCTCGTCGAAGTTGAGCATCGGCTCGCCCATGCCCATGAACACCGCGTGATCGACCGGTTCGATGCGCCGGAAGTGCAGCGCCTGGTCGAGGATCTCCGACGCCGTCAGGTTACGGCCGAACGCCATCTGGCCTGTCGCGCAAAACGTGCACGTCAGCGGACAGCCCGATTGCGACGACAGGCACAACGTGCGGCGACGGTCGCGGTACCGCATCAGTACGGCTTCGACCGGATGACCGTCCGCCGTGCGGAAGAGCGTCTTCACTGTTCCGTCGCGCGACTCGCGCTGCGTCTCAACGGTGAGCGTTGAGAACGGCACGGTCGCCTCGAGCTCCTCGCGGAGCGCGCGCGGAAGATTCGTCATCGCGTCGTAGCCGGTCGCGCCGCGCGCGGTCCACTCCCACACCTGCTGCGCGCGGAACGCCGGCTCGTCGAGATCGGCGAGCGTCGAGTCGAGAAGCGTGAGGTCCACAGGGTTACGGTAGCGTCCCCGTGATGATCGACCTCCGCTCGGACACGGTGACGAAGCCGTCCGCCGCAATGCTCGCGGCGATGGCGGCCGCCGAGGTGGGCGACGAGCAGTACCTCGAGGATCCGACCGTCAACGAGCTTCAACGGCGCATGGCCGAGTTGCTCGGCCATGAAGCGGCGCTCTTTCTGCCAACCGCGACGATGGCGAACCAGGCCGCGCTACGCGCGCAGACGAAGCCAGGCGGGATGCTCCTCGCCGAGGAGCGCACACATGTGCTCGTCTACGAGTGGGGCGGGCCGGCGATCCACTCCGGGCTCGTGATGAAAGGCGTGAAGGGCGAGGCCGGACGCGTGACGCCGGAGCACATCGCCGCCGAAGACCGCTACGAGCTCGCGCCGGGCGGCATCGTCGTGCTCGAGAACACGCACCGGAGCTCGGGCGGGCGAATCTGGCCCGTCGACGAGTTCCAGGCGACGATCGACGCTGCGCACGAACGAGGTGTCGTCGTGCACCTCGACGGCGCGCGCCTTTTCAACGCCGCGGTCGGAGCGGGACTACCACCCTCCGAGTGGGCGCGCCGTGCGGACTCGGTGACGATCTGCTTCTCGAAGGGGCTCGGCTGTCCGCTCGGGGCCGTTGTCGCGGGCTCCACCGCGTTCATCGAGCGCGCGTGGGAGAGCAAGTACCTCCTCGGCGGTGCGATGCGCCAGAGCGGCGTGATCGCTGCCGCGGCGCTCTATGCGCTCGATCACAACGTCGAGCGGCTCGCCGATGACCATGCACGAGCGCGCCGCCTGGCGGAGGGGTTAGGCCTCGACACGAGCGTCGTCGACACAAACTTCGTCGCGTTCCCCGACCCCGGCGACGGTGAGGCGCGCATCGCCGAACGCGGCATTCTCGTCAGCGACCTCAGGCCGGGCGTCCTCCGCGCGATCACGCACCTCGACATCTCGGACGACGACATCGATCAGGCGATCGAGGTCATCCCCGCGGCGCTCGGCGCTACTCGTACTGCAGCGCCTCGAGCACGTTGAGCCGGCCGGCGCGGCGCGCCGGAAGGATTGCAGCGAAGAGCCCCGCGATCACCGCGCCGACGACGAAGACGATGAGCGTCACCCATGGGATCGTGAACGCGGGATAGCTGATCGCCTTGCCGACCATGAGCGCGAGCGCAATGCCGACCGGGATTCCGAGGGCGGCCCCGAGGAGTGCGGTGATGATGCTCTCGTGCCGGATCATGTTGCGCACCTGACGGCGCGTCATGCCGACGGCGCGCAGCATCCCGATCTCGCGAGTCCGCTCGAACACGGTCAGCACGAGCGTGTTGACGATGCCGAACAGGCTGATGAGGATCGAAAGCGAGAGCAGGACGTACAGCAGCTTCAGCAGGAACGTGATGCCGCCTTCCTGCAGCTTGATGAACTGCGCCTTCGTCTGGATCTTCGCGTCGGGGAACTTCGTGAGCGCCGCGTTCAGGCGCAGGGTGTTCGCGTCGGTGACGCCGCCGCGCATCGAGATGAACGAGAAGAGGTCCTGTGGGTTCGCGTATTCGCGGTCGAACCGCGCCGTCGAGATCGTGATGTCGCCGAACGGCGAGCCGCCTTTCGGCGGATCGAAGATGCCACGGAGCGTCAGATGGAGCGTTGCGCCGTCCGGCGTCTTCATGTCGAACCGCGATCCGACCGTGAGTTTCTCGTTCTTCGCGTAGCTCTTCGAGACGAACGCGCCGTTCCGGCCGAGTTGGCCCGGCGTCGCCGCACTCCCTTCCGTCCACTTGAGGTCGATCACCTTGCTCACGTTCGGCTCGACGCCCGTGACGCTGACGCGGCTGCCGGCGACCTGGCCCTCGCCGGCGCGGACGCCGCTCACGATGAGCACGCCGGGCACGCCGTGCAGGGCATTCTCGGAGGCGACTGACGTGGGCGTGAAGCCGTTCTGGGACGTGAGCGCATAGTCGGCGTTGAAGAGCTTGTTCACGGAGTCCGAGAAGGTCGACTTGATGCCGGCGGCGAGGACGGCGACGAGCGTCACGAGCGTCACGCCGATCATCAGCGCGGACGCCGTCGACGCCGTGCGCGACGGGTTGCGAATCGAGTTGCCGCGCGCGAGCCGACCGGACGCGCCGCCCCAGCGCGCCGCAGGCCAGCCGAGGACGCGCGCGATCGGCGGCACGAGCGTGGGGGCGAGCATCGCGACGCCGATGAACACCCCGAGCGCCCCGATGCCGAGCGACAGCAGCCGCACCTTCGTCGAGAGCCCACCCACGAAGAGGCCGAAGAGCATGAGCCCTGTCGCGACGGCGATCACGACGATCGCGATGTACGGGCCGAAGCGCGCGAGCCGCGACGGCGGGA
>JBIOHX010000256.1:0-5576 GCA_044449465.1 Gemmatimonadales bacterium
CACCTGGTCGAACGCGCCGCGCGCGCTCGACCAGGTGCACGTGGTGCTCGTATACCTGCTGATCATCCTGGGCGCGAGCGCGAGCGCCGGCCGCCTGGTCGGCATCTCGCTCGCCTGCGCCGGGTTCGTGCTGATCGACTATTTCTTCCAGCCGCCGTACGGCGAGTTCGGCGTCGGCAAGCCAATCGACTGGTTGGCGCTGACGGCCTTTCTCGTCACGGCGCTGGTGTCGACGCAGCTGTTGGCGCGCGCGCAGGCCGAAGCGGAGGAGGCGCGGCGTCGCGCGGTGGAGGTCGCGTCGCTCGCCCGGCTGGGATCCGAGACGCTGAGCGCCGGCCGCGCCGAGGATGCTCTGGCACGGATCGCCGGCGTGATTCGCTCGACGCTCGGCATGGCGGAATGCACGATCGTGCCGCTCGCCGAGGGCGATACGTCGGCAGCGGTGACGCTACGTCCGACGGGCATCGCCGTTGCCGGCGCCGTTCAGAAATTGGTCATACCATTGTCGGTACAGGAGCGCGTCGTCGGAACGCTGCACCTGGAGAACGCCACGCCGGTGCAGCTCGATCTGGCGCAGCGGCGGTTCCTCGACGCCATCACCTACTACGCCGCGCTGGCGATCGACCGCGTGCGGCTGGTCGCCGAGGCGGAGCACGCCGAGGCGCTGCGCGAGGCCGACCGGCTCAAGGACATCGTGCTGGCGTCGGTGTCGCACGACTTGCGTACGCCGTTGACGACGATCAAGGCGCTTGCCCAGAGTGAGGCGATGCAGGGGAACGACGCCGGCGCGGCGATCGAGGAACAGGCCGACCGCCTCACGCGCATGGTCAGCGACCTGCTCGACCTCTCCCGGCTCAAAGGCGGCGGTTTCGCCGCGGCGCCAGAGCTCAACACGGCCGAGGATCTCATCGGCGCCGCGGTGCGGCAGACGCGGGGACTGTTCGGCGGCCGCCCACTGCGGACGGTGATCGATCTCGAGAGCCCGGCGCTGGTGGGCCAATTCGACTTCTCGCAATCGCTGCGCGTGCTCGTCAATCTGCTCGAGAACGCCTCGCGCTACTCGCCGCCGGCGGAACCGATCGAGCTCGGCGCGCGGCGCGACGGCGACGCGCTGCTGTTCACGGTCGTCGACCGCGGCCCCGGCGTCGCCGAGGCCGACGTCACGCGCATCTTCGAGCCGTTTTTCCGCGCGCGGAACGCGCCGCCGGACGCGGGCCGCGCCGGCCTCGGCCTCTCGATCGCGCGCACGCTGGCCGAGATTCAGGGCGGCACGCTCACGTACGCACCGCGCCGGGGCGGGGGGAGCGTGTTCGCGCTGCGTCTCCCCGCGCGCGAGGTCGGCGCCGAGGCGCTCGAGCAGTCGATCGAACCGCAATCAACGACATGACCCGACGCCGCGCTGGCTGGCCAGTGGTTCGTCCCATAGCTTAGGGAGCAAGTCGTTCAGGAGCTCGCCGGTGGCGGAGCCCGGCGGCGCGCGCCCGGCATCGTCTCGGACCGGAACTGGATCGCCATGGAGTTGCGCGACCAACTGCAGTCGGTGCTCGGGAATGCGTATTCGCTCGAGCGCGAGCTCGGCGGAGGCGGCATGTCGCGCGTGTTCACGGCGACGGAGACGGCGTTCGGCCGCCGCGTCGTGATCAAGGTGCTGCCGGTGGAGCTGGGCGCGAGCGTCAACCTCGATCGGTTCAAGCGGGAGATCCGGCTCGCCGCCAATCTGCAGCATCCGCACATCGTCCCGGTGCTGAGCGCCGGCGAGATGGGCGGCGTGCCGTACTACACGATGCCGTACATCGATGGCGAAGCGCTGCGCGCGCGATTGGCCAACGGTCCGCTGCCGATCACCGACGCGGTGAGCATTCTGAGAGATGTGGCGCGCGCGCTCGCCTACGCGCACGAGCACGACGTCATCCATCGCGACATCAAGCCCGACAATGTCCTGCTCGCCGGCGGTTCAGCCACCGTCACCGACTTCGGCATTGCGAAGGCGATCTCGGCGGCACGGGCGCCGGCGTCCGACAGCGGCCTGACGCAGATCGGCACGTCGATCGGCACACCGATGTACATGTCGCCCGAACAGGCGGCCGCCGACCCCGATGCCGACCAGCGCACGGACATCTACTCGTTCGGGTGCATGGCGTACGAGCTTCTCGCCGGCCGGCCGCCGTTTTCCGGGCTCTCGCCGCAGAAGCTGCTCGCGGCGCACATGAGCGAGCGCCCGCGCCCGGTCGCCGAGCTGCGCCCGGATACGCCGCCGTTGCTTGCCGATCTCGTGATGCAGTGCCTCGAGAAGGATCCCGACGCGCGCCCGCAACAGGCGGGCGAGGTGGCGCGGCTGCTCGACGCGGTAACGAGCGATCCGTCGCAGTCGGCGATTCCCGCGTTCGTGCTCGGCCGTGGCTCGGTGAAGCGCGTGCTGTTCGCCTACGCGCTCGCCTTCGCCGCGGTGTTGATCGTAGCGAAAGCGGCGATCGTCGGCGTCGGCGCGCCGAGCTGGGTGCTTCCGGCGAGCGGGGCGATGATGGCGGTCGGGCTGCCGATTCTGCTCGGCACCGCGTACGCGCAGCGGGTGGCGCGGCGGGCACTGCTCTCGTCGCCGCGGTTGACGCCGGGGGGCGGGCGGGCGCCGCAGTCGACGGTGGCGACGCTGGCGCTGCGGGCCAGCCCGCACCTCACCTGGCGGCGGTCGCTGAACCTCATCGCCCGCATCGTCGGCGGGTTCGCGCTGATCGTCGCGGCGCTGATGGGGTTACGCCCGTATGGCATCGGGCCGCTCAAATCGCTGGTCGGATCGGGCAAGCTTCGCGACCGAGATAAAATCCTCGTTGCGGATTTTGCATCGACGGGAAGCGATACGACGCTTGGCGCCGTCGTATCGGAGGCAGTGCGCGCCGACCTTGGCCAGTCGCCGATCGTGACGGTCGTGTCGGCGCAGACCGAGGCCGCGGCGCTGCAGCGCATGCAGCTCGCGGCGAGCACGCGCGTGGACACGGGGGTGGCACGGGCGATCGCGCGGCGCGAGGGGATCAAGGCGTTCGTCTCGGGCGATGTGCACGCGATGGCGGGCGGCGGCTTCGTGGTCACGATGCGGCTCGTCAGCGCCGATTCGGGCCAGGAGCTCGCATCGTTCAGCCAGAGCGCCGATGGGGCGAAGGATTTGATCCCGGCGATCGGATCGCTCTCGCGCCAGCTGCGCCGGCGCATGGGCGAGTCGCTGCGGCACGTGCAGGGCTCGCCCGAGCTGGCGCAGGTGACGACTGCGTCGCTGCCGGCGCTCCAGAAGTACACCGAAGCGAACCACGCCATGTCGATGGAGACCAATCTCGACAAGGCCATCCCGCTCTTCCGCCAAGCCGTGCAGCTCGACACGAGCTTCGCGTCGGCCTACCGCGCGCTATCGATCGCGCTGCGCAACCGCGGACGCGACCGCGCCGAACAGATCACGGCGCTCGAGCATGCCTACGCGCACGCCGACCGCCTGCCACGGACGGAGCGCTTTCTCTCGATCGCGGCCTACTGGAGCCAGGGGCCGGCGCCCGACGAGTCGAAGGCCGCGCAGGCGTACGACTCGGTCCTCGCCGGCGACCCGATGCAATACGCCGCGCTCAACAATCTCGGATTGATCTACATCGAGCAGCGGCGGTTCGCTCCGGCGGAGAGCTTGTTCCGCCGTTCCGTGGCCGCGAGCCCGACGACGGTCGTCGCCTACGGGAACTTGACGTCGGCGCTCTCCGAGCAGGGGAAAGTCGACGCCGCGGATTCGGCGATGACGGCGCAGGCGCGGGCGTCGGGGAACAATCCGCGCATCACGATCGGCCGCGCGTCGCTGCTGTTCGTCGAGGGCAAGTACGACAGCACGATGCGCTTCGTCGACTCGATCGCGGATGCGAATCCGGGGATCGCCGACGTCGAGCGCACGCGGGTCGGCGTGGCGTCGAGCGTGGCGATGGTGCACGGGCGGATCGCCGAGGGACTGCGGCTGTCGAGTCGGTTGGCGACGGCCGACGCCCAGGCGATCAGCCGGCGCGCGCTGCTCGACGCGTCGTTCGATTCGGCGATGATCGATCTCTGGTATCACGACTCGAAAGCGGCCGCGCTGGCGCGGATCGAGGCGGGGCTCAAGCGGACGCCGATGGACAGCTTTCCGCCGCTCGAACGCCCGTATACGGATCTCGCCGAGGTGTACGCGCTCGCCGGCCGGCCGGACCTGGCGCGGGCGGCGCTGGCCTCGTTCGATCGCATCGCATCGACGTTTCCGGCGAGCACGGTCGAGCTGGTGCACCACGCGATCGCGAGCAGCATCGCGCTCGCCGAGCACCGCTACGCCGACGCGGCGCGCGAGGCAAAGGCAGCCGACGTCGGCACGTGCACCACCTGCATGCTGCCGGCGCTCGCGCTCGCCTACGACGCGGCGCGGCAGCCGGACTCCGCGATCGCCGTGCTGACGCGCTACGTGGAGTCGACGGCGATCCTCAATCGCTTCGAGACCGACAAGATCTTTCTCGCCGGATCGTATAAGCGGCTCGGCGAATTGTGGGATGCGAAAGGTGATCGCGAGAAAGCCGCGCACTACTACACGAAATTCATCGAGCTGTGGAAGAACGCGGATCCGGATCTGCAGCCGCAGGTGACGGAGGTGCGCAAGAAGCTGCAGCGTCTTGGCGATTTGGAAGGGCGCCGATCTTAGCGCAATCTTTACCCACGCGATCGCGCAGCTCGGGTACCTTCTGCTTACACCGCCGTTTGCCCCCCCAAACGTCATTCGGCGAGTGGAAGGAGTAAGAGACGACAGGAGCTTGGGTGTTCGCGTCATGAGGGGTGGGTGGGAAATCATGCGCGACGCCTGACTCCTGTTCGTCGCTTTCCCCGGTTGGCGCCGCGCGCCGGCCCGTCGTAGGTTCCCCGCACTCCATTCCACTCGACGCGGGGGCGACATGACCTTCGTTCGGCGAATCGCGCGCCGGGCAGCGATCGCAACAGCGACGGCGCTCGCCGGCGCGGCCAATCCGATATCGAACGCCGCGCAGCAGCGGCCACTGGCGCGACAGACGGAATCCGACGCCTACACGCGCTACGAGCTGCTGGCGCCGGGCTCCGCCAAGTTTCGCATCATCTACGAGGTCACGGCGACGACGCCCGGGGCCGCGTACTATTTCAATCCGATTCGCAAGGGAAGCGTGGCGAGCGACGAGAGCGTTCGCGACCGCGCCACGGGACAGCCGCTCGCCTTCGACGTGGTGGGGAGCGACGCAGCGCGCGCCGGGGGCGTGCGCAGCAACGACACGTCGCAGACTTACATCCGGGTGAAGCTCTCGCGCCCGGTGCCGTCCGACGGCGGCGAGGCGCGGATGCTGATCGACAAGACGTACGAAGACCCCGCCAGCTACTTCGTTCGCGGCGACACGATCGTCTTCACACGTCCGCTCGGCATCAAGCGCAATGCCGTGATCCTGCCCGCCGGCTACGAGCTCGTCTCCAGCAACTTTCCAAGTCAGATATTACAGGAGCCTGACGGCCGGATCGGCATCAGCTTCTGGAACGACACGCCGGCCGAGGCGCCGCTCACGGTGCGAGCG
>JBIOHX010000257.1:0-5515 GCA_044449465.1 Gemmatimonadales bacterium
ATGCGCGACGGCTATCGCCGGTGCCGGCGGATGGTGGGCCGCGCGATGCTCGGGGGAGGTCGTAACATCGGGGGCCCGCGCTGCCCGGGGTGCCGAGACACTCTGCGTCGCGCGCGACGCTGGGAACGCTTGGGGGTCGCGCGCGGCGGCCGCGCCGCGTTCAGGGTTGATCAGCCGCGGGGTCGCGGGGCCGGTTGCTGATGCAGCGTGAGAGCGGGCGGTCGGTTCGGCGCGAAGGCGCATGACGCTCACGCTGGTGACCGCTGCGGTGACGGCAATGGCCCCCGCGGCGAATAAAAAGCGATGCGAAAGCGCCGATCGCCGTGTATCTCCGTGCGGAAAATAGCCGTCGAAGAATGGGTGCTCGGCTGGAGCGCCGCCTCGCGAGCGTTGTTGCCGCTCGGCGGTCTTGAGCGCGTCGCTGATCAGACTCATCGGAGCGTTCCACCGGACGTGTCCGGGGCGGAGCTCACGGCGTCGATGCGCGTGGTGGAACACGCAGCGCCGACTGATTCGACCTGCCGGCTCAAATCCGCGTCGGCGGCAACACTGTCGGCGAGCGTGGCGCGCAGTGAGCCACACGCGGAGGTCGTATCGCCGCCATCGAGCTGCACGCGCGCGATCCAGAGCAGCGTCTTACCGTGGCTCGGGCCGGCGGGGGTGCGCTCGGCGAGGGTGAGCAAACTGTGAATGGCTTCGGCGCGCGCGCCCCGGGCCATCGCGAGCTGCGCGAGGCGGACGAGAGCGTCGTTGACGCGGGGAGACTGCGGAAAGCTCGACACTAGAGTCTGAAGCGCTTGCTGCGCGTCGGCGGGCGAGCTCCCCATGGTGCCCTTCCAGAACAGCGCCTCGGCGTTAGCGGGCCGCGCGCGACTGGGCCAGAGGGCGATCGCGATCGTCGTCGCAACGACGGCGGCCGCGGTCCCGATGAGCGCCGCGCGCCGGCGCCACACTCGGCGCGGGTTGGCCGACGCGCCCAGGTTCGAGTCCTCGCCACGGAGGGCGAGCACCGCCTTGCGGACGTGCACCGCGCCAATGTCGCGCGTTTGCGACGCGAAACCGGCGAGGAGCGTGCGGTCGGCGATGAGGTTGATGAGGCGCGGCACGCCGCGCGACGCCCGATGAATCTCGCTCACCGCCCGCTTGTTGAACCGAACCTGGCCGCGCGCGCCGGCGACGTTGAGACGGTGATGCATGTACCGGTCGGTCTCGCGCTCGTCGAGGTCGGTGAGCGTGCAGCGGATCGATACGCGCTGGTCGAGCTGCGCCATCGTCGGCGTGCGGATCTTGTCGAGCAGCTCGGGTTGGCCGACGAGGATGATCTGAATGAGCTTTTCTTGATCGGTCTCGAGATTCGACAGCACGCGAATCTGCTCCAGGAACTCCGTCGACAGGTGCTGCGCCTCGTCGAAGATGGCGACGCAGCTCTTGCCGAGCGCGAGCTGGGCGAGCAGGAATTGATTGAGACGGTCGAGGAGCTCGATGCGGGTACAGCCGGTGGGCACGATGACGCCAAACTCGGTAAGGAGCGCCTCGAGCATCTCCGTGCCGTTGAGGAACGGGTTGAAGATGAGCGCCGAGCGGACGCGGTCGCGGTCGAGCTTCTCGATCAGGTCGCGACAGAGAGTGGTTTTGCCCGTGCCCGGTTGACCGGTCACGAGCAAGAACCCCTCGCGACTCTTGATCCCATACAGCAGCTGCCCTTCCGCCTCGCGATACTGGCGCGAGTAGAAGACAAACCGCGGGTTGGGCGTGAGAGCGAATGGCTTGTCGGTCAGTCCGTAATAGTGCTCGTACATGCTAGCGGCCCACCCCGGGTTGCCCGGTGATGACGGTCGGCGTGAGAAAGACGACGAGCTCGACGCGCTTGTCGACGTCGTCGACGTGTGTGAACAGCTTGCCGAGCAGGGGAATGTCCTTCAGCACGGGCACGCCCGAGACGTTGCGCGTCCGCTGGTTCTGCATCAGACCGCCAATGACGATTGTCTCCCCATTCCGGACACGAGCCATCGTGTCGCCTTCGCGCCGGCTGGTCACCGGGAAACGGGCGGTGCTTCCGTCGCCCGCGGTGAAGGTCTCTACCCGGTCGAGGCTCGTAACCACCGGGCGGATATTCATCGTGAGCACGTTCTGACTCGAGATCTGTGGGAGCACGTCCAGCACGATGCCCACGGAAATGGTCTGCGCCTGGATCTGATCGTTGAAGCTGATGATGCCCCCGCTCGGGCCGAAGAGCGGTTGCCGGATCTCCGCGAAGAAAACCTCGTCGGTAGTCACGTCGAACACGGCGCGCTGGTTGTTGAGCGCCGAGGTTCGGGCGTCGGACAGCACGGTGACGTCGCCTTGCGTCGCGAGCGCCGTGAGCACGGCGTTGATCTGGGTCGCCCCTCCCGTCAGGCTGAACGCGACGTTCCCCGTCTGCCCGGTCGACGTCGCGGTAGGCAGGGTGCCGGTCGAGTTGTCGGCGAGGCCGACCGTCTTGTTGCCCGACTTGGTCACCACGCTCCAGTCGATGCCGTACTGGAGCTCTTTGGTGAGCTGAACCTCGACGATCTTGGCTTCGATCAGCACTTGGCGGAGCACGGAGCTCTGAAAGCTCTCGATGTAGGTCTGGACGTCGGCGAGCTTGTCATCAGTCGCCGTGACCGTGATCAGTCCAGAGGATGGGCTTAGTGTGAGCGCGCTGCCGTCGGGCCAGGTGGTCGCGAAGGCGGCGCCAGCGAAGGCGCCGTTCTGCTGACCATTCGGCTGGCCGCTCACGGGGTTGATTCCGCCGCCGGGCGCGCCTTGGGCCGTGGGGCCGGTATCGCGACTGAGCAAGCCCATGAGCGCTATGCGGAGCTCCATCCAGAGGTCGGAGACCTGCGTCGCCGCGATGACATCGCCGCCCGGCGCTCCGGAAAGCCCCGACCCCGGCGTCATGGACCCCAGTCCGGGTACACCGCCAAGGGATGCGCTGGCGTTGTTCGCGCCGCTCGAGAGTCGGCGCTGAATGACGGTGTTCGCGGTGCCGACGCGCGACAGGGCGACGTAGTCGAGGGTGAAGATGCGCGTTGATAGGCGGACCGGCGTTACGCGGAGCGTGCGCCCCTGAATCTGGTAAGCGAAGCCATTCTTACGAACGATGGTTTGGAGCGCTTCGTCGAGTGTCACGTCGTGCAGGCTCTCCATGACTTTGCCGTGGACATCTGGATCCACTGCCACATTCAACCCGAACGACTTGCCGACCTGGCGCGCCACATCCGCGATATCCGAGCCCTCCGGGGCGGTGATGCTGACGCGCTTGAGCGGTGCATCCGCGAGCGCGGACGGCGAGGCAGGATGGCTGGTGAGGGGCAGCGAGGCGCCGTCGTCGCTCGGCGCTATCGACTGCGTGGCCACCGGTGCGGGTTCCGTGCGAACCTTGGTCGGCGCCGGAATCGTCGTGATCGCTGTGTGCGTGCAGGCGGCGAGTGCGAACGCGCCCGCGAACGTGCCAAGCTCGAAGAAAAGACCGCGACGTCGCGGGGCGCGCTCGGCGAGGGAGGAGCAGCGCATCAGAGATGTCCGTCGGAGAGGGTAAGCGTACGGCGCACGCCGTTGGCGTCGGTGAGCACGACGTGGTCGCGCTCGACCGCGGTAAGCCGTGGGCCGCCGGCGATGCGGCCGCCGAGGTCGACGAGCACGTCGTTGATCACCGCGGCACGCCGGGATTGTGTGATGAGCACCGCGCTCAGGATAAGGGATTCATCCTCGGGCTTCGGCTGCTCGTTCGGGCGCCCCGCCTGGACCGCAGCCAGGGTCGGGACGGCGACGAACGGATCGCGAAATACCGGAGCCGTGCCTGGGCTGAGCGCGGCGACGCGAGCGGTGTCCGCCGCCGGAGCGGCGAACGGAAGGAGCGGCTCGAGATCGGCGACCGGTGAAGTCGTAGGCATTGCGGTACGAGGCGTGTTGCCGAGGCTTCGCCAACCGGTCACCGCGATGATGACCAGGACGATCAGGACCACCGCCGCCCAGAAATGGCGAGGAGCCGCGGATTCAGTCCGCTTGGCTGGCATTGGCTGCCTCGTAGACGGCGAGCGTGATGTGGTAGTGCGCGTCGGCGCCGCGTGAAGTACCGGCCGTCAACCGCACGACGGCGACCGATGACGGCAGGCCGTTCACGAATTCGAGGAGCCCGCCGTACCTGCCATGGCATTCGACTACGACGGTGTACTCCGCCGGCGCGATTCCCGACGTGCCCCCGACGACGCGTGGCGGCACGAAGACGGAATCGAGCGTCGCGAAGCGCACGCGGACATCGCGCAGGCCGGCAGTTTCGGCGATGCGCGCTACGGACTGCGCGAGCGGAAGGCGCGAGCCGCGGTCGACGCTCAGCCCGAGCGAGTCGGCGCCAGCGGTCCAGCGAGCGGCTTCGGCGCGGGTTGGCGCACGGTACGATTCGCGGAAGCTCACGATGGTCTGACTCGCGGCGCGGAGCGCGGCGACCTGTTTCTCGATCGGCTGAAGACGACGATGCGCCACGACGCCGAGGGTCAGCATGACGAGCAGTGCCGCCGCGGCGACCACCGTCCGTTCGATCTGCGCCGGGTTCGCCCGGACGGTCTCGCGCATATGTTCGAGCTTCGCCATCAGCGCATTCCTCCACCGGCCGGCGGATTTGCCGACGTGTTGTACGAGACACGAAACTGGATCTTCACATTGGCATCGGCCCGAGCGGTGCTGTCCGCGAGGGTGCGCACCGGGTAGTCGAACTGGTCGAGGCTTGGCGACGTGACGCCGGCGCGCGAGCGCAGCGCTTCGTAGAACTGGTTGAGCGCATCGACCGACTCGGCAGCCGAGTTCGACGACGTCTCGCCGGCGACGCTCACGGTCCAGCCGTTCGGTGTGCGAGTCACGCTAAGGCTGTCGAAGTGCACCGATGCCGGTGCGGTCATGGCAAGCGCGGCGAGCTGTCCCGTGAGCACCGCGCGCTCGGTTCGTACGCGCTCGGCGATGTCGATGCGCTCACTGTACGCGGCGCGGCGTTCGACGACGCCGCGGATCGGCGCGAGCGCGGGAAGACTCGTGTTGATCTGATCGCGAAGCGACTGTACGTCGCGCTCGGCGCTGTGAACGCCCGTGATCTGGAGCGTCGCCCACAGGCCGGCGATGAGCGCGGCCGCGGCGGCGGCAGTGGCCAGTCCCTGCGCGCCGCGAAGCGACGTTCGCGCGCGCTCGAAAAGCGTGGGCGGGTGCGGGTAGATATCCAGCGCGTGTTCGCTTTCCGCCTCCAGCACGGCACCCATCGCCACTGTTGCCTCGGGCGACGCGATGCGCGGCATGAGGGCCTGCACGCGGAGGCCGAACCGCTCCTCGAGTTGCTGGCCAAGCGATTCCTGCATCGTCGCCGGTGCGGCGAGCAGCAACCGGCGCGCCTCGGCGCCCCGGAACTGCTGGCGCAAATAGACGGTGCCGCGCTCCACCTGCTCCAGCACGAGGTCCGGATCGAGCGGGTGCGCATTGGCGAGCGCCGCCGGCGGCTCGAGCGACA
>JBIOHX010000258.1:0-5420 GCA_044449465.1 Gemmatimonadales bacterium
CGTTGGACGTTGGACGTTGGACGTTGGACGTTGGACGGGGGACGTCAGATGTGAGATGTGAGGCGTGAGGCAGTTGCGATCCACGATCAACGATCCACGATCCACGATCAACGATCAACGATCACCGCACAAAGTTGACGCCCCACCCCTACCGCCCTAGCTTGGCCGCGGCTTCTCATCGTGATGGGGGCATGCTTCTCGTTGGGCTCACCGGAAACATCGGCAGTGGAAAGTCTACCGTGGCGCAGCTGCTCTCGGAGCGCGGTGCTACGATTATCGACGCCGACGTGCTGGCTCGGCGCGCCGTCGAGCTCGGTACCCCCGCTTATGGCAAGATCGTGGAGCGCTGGGGCGCCGCCGTGCAAGCGCCCGACGGCCACCTCGACCGCGCCGCCCTCCGACACGTCGTCTTCGGCGACCACAGCCAGCTCGAAGAACTTAATGCGATCGTCCACCCCGAGGTCGAGCGGCTGCGCAGCCGGCTCGTCGAACAGGCCCGGGCGCGCGGCGACCGCATCGTCGTCTGCGACATCCCACTGCTGTTCGAGCGGCACATGACCGACTGCTTCGATCGCATCATTCTCGTCGACGCCAACCGCGCCGTGCGTCTGGAGCGTCTCGTCGCCGACCGCGGGCTGCACGAGACCGAGGCGATGGACATGATCGCCGCGCAGATGCCCGCCGAGCTCAAACGCGCCCGCGCCGACTTCATGATCGAGAACGACGGCACGCTGGCACAGCTGGAGCGCCGGGTGCACGAGGTCTGGACGGCGCTGGTCAACGCCGCGGAGACGCCGGCGCCGAGAGCGGTGGCGCCTTGAGCGTCGTCGGACGGCGAAGGTTGCCGCGCGAGACAACTTTCTTGACACCCATTTTCGGCGCGGGTAGACTCCGCGCGCAGCGCCCGCCCTTCGCGGGCAATTGATTTTCAGCCGACCAGGGAGCACCTCGTGTCCGAAATCCCGAAGGATCTGCTCTATACGGAAGACCATGAATACGTGAAACCCGCCGGCGCCGGCGTCGTGGCGATCGGCATCACCGACTACGCCCAGGGCGAGCTCGGCGACATCGTGTTCATCGAGCTGCCGAAGGTTGGCGCATCGTTCAACAAGCACGACGTGTTCGGCACCGTCGAAGCGGTCAAGGCGGTGTCCGAGCTGTACTCGCCGCTGTCGGGCGAGATCGTCGAGGTGAACGACCGGCTCGACAAGGAGCCGGCGCTCGTCAACAGCACGCCCTACGGCGATGGCTGGATGATCAAGCTCAAGCTCAAGGACGACGGGGAAAAGAAGGCGCTGCTCAACGCGGACGCGTACGAGGCGCACCTAGGACATTAGCCGGGCGCTGAGGCGTCAGCGCCTGAGCCAGATCACGGCCACCTGGGCCGTGACGGTTCCGTTCCCCGCGCCGACGACTGGGTTCTCGCCGATGTTCGTGCCGCACGGCGTTCCGTGTGGCCAAGAGCGCGCGAGCGAGCCCGTTGCATCACCGCCCGCCCCATAGAGCTCAATCGTCTCGATCTGCGTGATATCAACGCCGTTGAGCGGCAGGCCCGGCGACGGCCGGCCGTTGATGAACACGCAGGTCGTTGGGCCGATGCGTAGCCCACGCTGCGTGAAAGCAGGCGATCCCCGAAGCGCGTCGACCACGGAGCCGCCGGCATCGCGGAGCGCCGATCCCGAGACGAGCGCGGAATTCGGCCCGCGCATTCGCACCCGCGATACGAAGTCCTGCCAGAGTCCCTCGGCGTCCTTCGGTTCGGTGTTGCCTGAGTCGAGCAACGTCGACGTTTCCACCGTGTGGTTCTTGGGGACGTCCACAGAAAGCACCCGCGGCGCGTACCCCGGGCGGCTCACGCGCATCACGTACGTCCCCGGCTTCTTGAGCTCGACGAAGAACGCGCCGGTCGAGTCGGTCAGGCCGTCACGCTCTGCGCCCACGATCTGCGCCTTGGCGCCGGCGATCGGGCGCAGGTCGCGCGCCGTGCCGACCAGTCCGCGAATACCCGTGACGTCGGCACGCACGCGAACGGTGTCGAGCCGGCTCGCCACCGCCCGCAACGCGACGTCGATCGTCGTGTCGCGGCCGGCCACGCGCACCTGGCTCGTAAACACCGCGTAGCCGAGCTGGCGCGCCGAGAACGTGACGACTCCGTCCGGCGCGCCAGTCAATGCGTAGGCGCCGCGCGCGTCCGAGCGCGTCACCCGCGAATACGTCGTCCCCACGGCGCCGACGACTGCCGCGGCGACCGGGCGTCCCGTTGCCGAGTCGCGTATCACGCCGGAGATGACATGCCCTTGGGCGCCGGCCGGCGCGGTCATCGCCGCCAAGGCGCATGTCAGGCAAACGGCGCCGCTCGCCCGGCGCGCCAGCCGGGTCAGCACCTCACTCCGACGCCACCACCTCGGCGTACGCGTCGGCCGGCACGCACGAGCAGACCAGGTTCCGATCTCCATACGCGCTCTCCACCCGGCCCACGCTCGGCCAGAACTTGTACTCGCGCGTCCAGGGCGCCGGGAAGGCCGCGCGCTCGCGCCCATAGGCGTGCGTCCACGCGTCGCTCACCACCCGCGACATGGGGTGGGGCGCGTGCTTGAGCGGGTTGTCGGCCCGATCAGATATCCCCAATTCTATCTCTCTGATCTCCTCGCGGATCGCGATCAGCGCGTCGCAGAACCGGTCCAGCTCGGCCTTCGACTCGCTTTCCGTGGGCTCGATCATCAGCGTGCCCGCGACCGGGAAGCTCACGGTCGGCGCGTGGAAGCCGTAGTCCATCAGCCGCTTGGCGATGTCCTCGACCTCGACGCCCGCCGACGCCTTCACCGAGCGCGGGTCGACGATGCACTCGTGCGCGACCGTGCCCTGTTTGCCCCGATACAGCACCGGGTAGTGCGGCTCGAGACGCTTGGCCACGTAGTTGGCGTTGAGAATCGCGATCTTCGTCGCTTCCGTCAGCCCGGTGCCGCCCATCATGTCGATGTACATCATCGAGATCGGCAAGATGCTGGCGCTTCCCCACGGCGCCGCCGACACCGCGCCCGCCGCGTGCGCGCCGCCGACCTTCACCACCGGGTTCCCCGGCAGAAAATCGACGAGATGCTTCGCCACGCCGATCGGCCCCATCCCGGGACCGCCGCCGCCATGCGGAATGCAGAAAGTCTTATGAAGGTTCAAGTGGCAGACGTCGGCGCCGATGTCGCCGGGCCGCGACAGCCCGACCATCGCGTTCATGTTCGCGCCGTCCAGATACACCTGGCCGCCGTTGGCGTGAACCACGCGGCAGATCTCGGTAATCGCCTCCTCGAACACGCCGTGCGTCGACGGGTACGTCACCATCAGCGCCGCCAACCGCTCCTTGTTCGCCACCGCCTTCGCCTGCAAGTCCGGGATGTCGATGTTGCCGTTCTCGTCGGTTTTCACGACCACGACCTTCATCCCGGCCATCACCGCGCTCGCCGGGTTGGTTCCGTGCGCCGACTGCGGAATGAGACAGACGTCGCGGTGCGGCTCGCTGCGCGACTCGTGGTACGTCCGGATCACCAGCAGTCCGGCGTACTCGCCCTGGGACCCGGCATTCGGCTGCAGCGACACGCCGGCGAAGCCGGTGATCTCGGCCAGCGCCTTCTCCAGCCGCGCGAACAGCTCGCGGTACCCAGCCGCCTGCGCCACCGGGGCAAAGGGATGAATCTTCCCAAACTCCGGCCAGGTGACCGGAAACATCTCCGCCGTCGCGTTCAGCTTCATCGTGCACGAGCCGAGCGGGATCATCGACGTCGTGAGCGACAGATCGCGCGACTCGAGGCGCTTGAGATAGCGCAGCATCTCGGTCTCGGAGTGGTAGCTGTTGAAGACCGGATGCGTGAGAAACGGCGTCGTGCGCGCGAAGCGCTCGTCGTACCGCGCATCGACCGCGGCCGCGAGTGCCTCGGCTTTGGGCGCGTCGCCACGCTCCAATCCCGCGGCGAAGATCTCCAGCAGCTCGTCGACGTCGGCCGGTGTGACCGTTTCGTCGAGCGCCACGAGCACCCGCGACGCATTGCCCGCCGGCGCGCGAAGGTTGATTCCCCGCGCGCGCGCCGCGCCGATCACGTCCGAAGCCGGCCGCGAGCCCAGCTCCACGCAGATCGTATCGAAGTAGTCGTTGGTCGCCAGCGAGTAGCCCAGTTGCTCCAGGCCGGCGGCCAGCACCGCCGTGAGCTCGTGGATGCGGCGCGCGATCGCGGTCAGCCGCTCCGGCCCGTGCCACACCGCATACATACCCGCGATCACCGCCAGCAGTACCTGCGCCGTGCAGACATTGCTCGTCGCCTTTTCGCGGCGGATGTGCTGCTCGCGCGTCTGCAGCGCCATGCGCAGCGCGGGCTTGCCGTCCGCGTCGCGAGACACGCCGATGATGCGCCCGGGGAGCTGCCGCTTGAACTCGTCCTTGGCCGCGAAGAACGCCGCGTGCGGGCCGCCGTACCCCAATGGCACGCCAAACCGCTGCGAGTTGCCGACGCAGACGTCCGCGCCCCACTCACCGGGCGGCGTGAGCAGCACGAGGCTCATGAGATCCGCGGCCGCCGTCACCAGCGCGCTCACCGCGTGTACGCGCTCGCAGAACTGGCGATAGTCGTGTACCGCGCCGTCCGTCGCCGGATACTGCACCAGCGCGCCGAACACGTCGTCGCCGATCGCGGCCTTGCGCCAATCGCCGACCACGACGTTGATGCCGCGCGCCCGAGCGCGCGTCTTCACCACCTCGATCGTCTGCGGATGGCAGTCGTCGGCGACGAAGAACGTTTCCTTGCCTTCCTTGCTTCTCGCCGCGTGCGCCATGGCCATCGCCTCGGCCGCGGCCGTGCCCTCGTCGAGCAACGAGGCGTTCGCGATCTCGAGGCCGGTCAGGTCCACGATCATGGTTTGGAAATCGAGCAGCGCCTCGAGCCGCCCCTGCGCGATCTCCGCCTGATAGGGCGTGTACGCCGTGTACCAGCCCGGATTCTCCAGGACGTTGCGCTGGATCACCGGCGGCGTGATGCAGTCCGAGTAGCCGAGGCCGAGATACGAGCGGCAGATCTGATTCTTCTTGGCGATCGCCCGCAGGTTGCTCAGCGCCTCGTATTCCGACATCGGCGCGTGAATGGCGAGCGGCCGCTGGAGCCTTATGCCGGCGGGCACCGTGGCGTCGATCAGTGCGTCCAGCGAATCGTAGCCGAGGAGCTCGAGCATCGCCTCGACGTCGGCAGTGGTCGGGCCGATATGGCGGGGGATGAAGCTCGCCGCGTCGGCCGCGGACAGCTCTTCGCCCTGGGTCTGCGTCGTCATGTAGCCTGAAGTCCTCACGCCAGCCGAGGCTGGCGCAATTGGTGTGCGTTGATGTGCCATGAATTTATGTTAGGGTCAAGGACTCGCACCGGCCCGGCGTTGCACCGCTCCCC
>JBIOHX010000259.1:0-5408 GCA_044449465.1 Gemmatimonadales bacterium
CGCGAATCGGGAATCGCGATCACCGCCTACGGCGTGCTCTCACGCGGCCTGATCAGCGGCCACTGGTCGCCCGAGCGCAGCCTCGTCCAGACGGACTTCCGTAACCGGTCGCCACGCTTCCAGGGCGAGAACCTGACGCGACGACGAGCTCGCGCGGATCGAGCACGCAATGCCCGCCGGTGCGGCCGTCGGCGACCGCTATCCCGCGGCGCAGATGGGGTAGCTGGACAGCGGGCGCCAGCGCTAGATGCTCGGCCGATAGTCGCCGAACACGTCGCGCATCGCGCCGCAGACCTCGCCCATCGAACAGCGGTCCTTCAGCGCCTTACGGAGTACCGGCAACAGGTTGTCGGTGCCGCGCGCACACTCGCGGATCTCCTCCAGCCGCTGCTCGACCAGACCCTGGTCTCGATCCGCCTTGAAGGCCTTCAGCCGGTTGACCTGCTGGTGCTCTGACTCGGGGTCGACGCGCAGGATGTCGGGGACCTCGGGGTTGCGGTCGTCCTCGTACTTGTTGACGCCGACGACGATGTCCTGGCCGATCCGGTAGCGCTCGTGGTAGCCGAATGCGGATTCCTCGATCTCGTTCTTCATGAACTCGATCGCCTTCACAGATCCCCCGAGCTCGTCGACCTTCGCGATCAGCTCACGCGCGCTGGTCTCGATCTCGTCGGTGAGCGCCTCGACGAAGTAGGAGCCCGCGAACGGATCGACGGTGTCGGCCGCGCCGGACTCGTAGCCAAGGATCTGCTGGGTGCGAAGCGCGATCCGAGCCGCTCGCTCGGTCGGCAGGGCGAGCGCCTCGTCGAAGCCGTTGGTGTGCAGCGACTGGGTCCCGCCGCAGACCGCGGCAAACCCCTGAAGCGCGACGCGCACGATGTTGTTCTCGGGCTGCTGGGCGGTCAGCGTGACCCCGCCCGTCTGCGTGTGGAACCGCAACTTCCAGGACCGCTCGTCCTTGGCGCCGAAGCGCTCGCGCATGATCTCGGCCCACATCCGGCGGGCGGCGCGGAACTTCGCGACCTCCTGGAAGACGTTGTTGTGGCCGTTGAAGAAGAACGCCAGGCGCGGCGCGAAGCGGTCGACCTCGAGTCCCGCGTCGAGCGCCGCCTGGACGTAGGCGATGCCGTTGGCGAGCGTGAACGCAACCTCCTGGACGGCCGAGCACCCCTTCTCGCGGAAGTGGTAGCCGCTGATGGAGATGGTGTTCCAGCTCGGGACGCTCTGCTGCGCGAACGCGAAGATGTCGGCGATGAGGCGGATCGACGGCGCCGGCGGGTAGATGTACGTGCCGCGCGCGATGTACTCCTTGAGGATGTCGTTCTGAATCGTGCCCGACAGCCGGTCGCGCGGGATTCCCCGCTCTTCGGCGACGACGACGTACATCGCGAGGAGCGTCGACGCCGTAGCGTTGATCGTCATCGACGTCGACACCTTGTCGAGCGGAATGCCGTCGAGCAGCGCGTGCATGTCGTCGACGGTGTCGATGGCGACGCCGACGCGGCCGACCTCACCGAGCGCGCGCGGCGAATCGGAGTCGATGCCCATCTGCGTCGGGAGATCGAACGCGACGCTGAGCCCCGTTTGTCCCGCGTCCAGGAGGAGACGGAAGCGGCGATTCGTCTCGGCCGCGGTGCCGAAGCCGGCGTACTGGCGCATGGTCCACAGGCGGCCGCGGTACATCGTCGGCTGCACGCCGCGCGTGAATGGGAACGCGCCGGGGTCGCCGAGGTCGCGCGCGTAGTCGAGCGGCGCGTCGGCGGGCCGATACACCGTTTCGATAGGCAGGCCTGATGGCGATGTCGTCGGCCGTTCGGGCGTGGGCATGGCGAAGGTCTGGGCGCGGAGCTGACGGCGAGTGGAACCGCGACTCAACCGCGACTCAATGCCTCAGCCGGCGACGAGCTCCCGCTTGCCCGTGACCAACCGCTGCGCCAGCTCGACCTCGCTCTTGCTGCCGATGTAGAGCGGGGTGCGCTGGTGAAGCTCCGTGGGTGCGATGTCGAGGATGCGCTCACGGCCGTCGGATGCGGCGCCGCCGGCCTGCTCGACGATGAAGGCGAGCGGATTGGCCTCGTAGAGCAGGCGCAGCTTGCCGCGCGGCGACTTGCGGTTGGACGGATAGGCGAAGATGCCGCCGCCGAGGAGGTTGCGGTGGAAGTCGGCGACGAGCGAGCCGACGTAGCGCGTGCTGAGCGCCTTGTGGTCGCCCTCGAGCCCCCGATAGGAGCGCATCAGGGTGCGCACGCCGTCGTCCCACAGCTCCTCGTAGGAATCGTTGACCGAGAGATAGCGGCCGTGCTCCGGGATGCGAATGTTCGGATGCGACAGCAGGAATTCCCCGATCGACGGATCGAGCGTGAAGCCGTGGACGCCCTGCCCCGTGGTGTAGACCATCATCGTGCTCGAGCCATAGATGACATAGCCCGCCGCCACCTGGCGCCGCCCAGGCTGGAGGATGTCTTCCATCTCGCCGTGACGGCCGCGCGTGATCTTTCGCACGACGGAGAAGATCGTACCGACCGGCACGTTGACGTCGATGTTCGACGAGCCGTCGAGCGGATCGAAGCAGAGGCAGTACTTGCCGCACTTGAAGTGGTCGGGGATCTGGATGATGCCCGGCTCTTCCTCCGACGCCATGGCGCACAACCGGCCGCCATGGTCCATGGCCTTGATGATGATCTCGTTGGCCATGATGTCGAGCTTCTGCTGCACTTCGCCCTGCACGTTCTCGCTGTCCGCCGAGCCGAGGATGTCGGCGAGGCCGGCGCTGCGCACTTTGTTGGCGATCATCTTCGCCGCGAGCGCGAGGTCGTACAAAATGCCCGAGAGCTCGCCCGTCGCCTCGGGGTGGTTGCGCTCCTCCTCGATGATGAACCGATCGATCGTGACGACCGACGTTGCGGTGTGCTTGACCACGTTCACTCATCCTTTCGGAGGGTAGCCGGCTCAGGGCCGGCCGCCGCGCCGCACTCGCGACGCCGCGTATGCGCGCGCATCGACCTCGAAGCGATTCCTAACATAGCCGCGCGTGGCCGACTCCCAAAGATATTGGAACGGAAAAGCCGTGCTCGCCTCAAACTGTGTGACGTGTCGTCGCTCGTGCAAGGCCAATTCGTCCGTCAGCCGCACGTTTGGCGCGAGCCAAATTGTCCGCCAGAGGGTTATCGCCGACACCGACCGCTGGCCGAGACACCAACCGCCGATGCGGACCGGCAGTCCGCCGCGCCGCCATCGCACCTCGGCCAACTCGGGGTAGCGCGCCGCCAGCTCGGCCGGCACCAATGCGGGCCGGCCGATCAGGGCTCGCGCAGCGGAGGCGATCGCTCCGGCGGTTGCGGCGGCAATTCCCATGCGTCTCCCGCGGCTTCGATGAACAGGTGCTCGCCGTCAGTGCGAGCGACGATCGTTCCTAGCCGATCGGTGCGCAATACCTGCGCCCCGTACGCGGCCAACCGATGCATGATCGCCGGCGTGGGAAGATGATAGCTGTTGCCGGCGCCGACGGACACGAGCGCCAGCCGCGGATGGACCGCGTGTAGAAACGCTTCGCTGCTGCTCGTGCCGCTGCCATGGTGACCGACCTTTAGAATATCCGCATGGAGCTCGGCCGCTTCGTGTTCGAGGAGCCATTCCTCTTCCGGGCGTTCGGCGTCGCCCATGAGCAGCATGCGCACCTCGCCGAACCGAACGAGCGCCACGACGCTCGCCAGATTGGGATCGTCGAGCCGCGACGTCCAGACGGAGTCGGGCGCGAGAAAGCGCAGCGACACGCCATCGACCATCAGGCTATCGTCGGGGTGAGCGCGGACCCAGCGCACGCGCTCGGCGCGCGCCGCATCGAGCGACGCGCGATACGCTTCCGCGCCGCCTGGAAAGCCCGCGTCGACGTACGCTGCCGGGTGGAGAGCGTGCAGCACGCTGGCCGCGCCGCCGACGTGATCGGTGTGCGGATGGGATAGCACGAAGAGATCGAGCGGCCCGCCGCCTTGCCGACCGAGATACGGAAGCACTGTCGCGCGCCCAGCGTCCCCACCGCGCCATGCGCGACCGGCGTCGAACAGCACCCAGTGGCCGTGAGGCGTGCGGAGCGCAATCGCGTCGCCCTGCCCCACGTCGATCATGTGCAGCTCGACGAGCCCGGAACGCTCGGGGCGCAGCGGAAGCCAGACGAGCAGCGCCGCCGCGATGGCCGCGAACGCGGCTGGCGGATGCCAGTGGTCGGCGACGCAGGCCGCGAGCAGCGCGATCGACAACGCACCCGCCACCGCGGCGGCAAGCATCGTTGGCGCGACGACGACCGACGCAGCCGGGAGCGACGCGCTCACGAGCGCGACGCGATCGAGCCCCGCGAGCAGCGGGTGGACGGCGTCGACCACGAGCGCGGCGAGCGGATGGACGGGCGCGACAATCATTGCCAGCATGATCATCGGCTGGGCGAGGGCGATGAGCGGAGTTGCCGCGACGTTGCTCAACGGCGCGACGAGGCTCACGCGGCCGAACACCCAGGCGACGATCGGCCCGGAGCAGATGGTGACGACGGTGGTGCCGAGCACAATGCCCGCGGCGTCGCGAAGCCACCAGGGGAGGCGGTCAACTCCAACCCGGCGCGCGAGGCGACTCGCGGCGATCATGGACGTCACGCCGACGACGCTCAACTGATACCCGACCTCGAGCGCGGCGCGCGGCACGAACACGGGCTGCGCGGCGCCGAGCGCCACGATCGCCCACCGAGACGACGGCCGCTGCGCGAGCTGGCTCAGCCTCAGCGTAGCGAGCATGGCCGCGGAGCGAATCGCCGGAATCGGCGCGCCGATGAACAGGACGTAGCAGATCACGCCGGCCGTTGCGGCGAGCATGGCGCGCGGGCGCGGCACGCCGGCAAGCCGCAACGCCAGCTCGAGCGCGAGCGCGATGATCCCGATGTGCAGCCCGGCGATGGCGAGAATGTGCGCGAGGCCGGCCGCGGCGAAGCGGCCGCGCAGCTCCGGCGAGAGACTCGATCGGTCGGCGAGAAGGAGCGCGCGGACCAACGGCGCGTCGCCGGCGAATAACCTGTCGACCTGCGCGGAGGCCGATGCACGAATCCGGTCGGCCAACGGGGGCCCGCTTTGCGTCCAGATGGCGGCGTGCTGCACCAAGAGGCCGCGCTGCGTGGCGCTTGCGAGCCCGCGAACGAGCACCGTGCTCCCCGCGCTCGCCTCGCCGCGCTCGACGGAGAGGGACACCGGTGTTGCACCGCAGCGGGCGAGGCGGCCGCGCGCGTAGCCGCCCGGGGCGATGCTATCGGCAACGACGACGAGCAGCGGCTGCCGCGCGATCGCATCACGGGCGCAGCGCGCGTCGCCGCCCGAAGCGGTGGATGCGACCAGGGCCCCCGTCGCGACGAGCAGCATCAGCACGACGAC
>JBIOHX010000260.1:0-5401 GCA_044449465.1 Gemmatimonadales bacterium
CTTGAACGCCGAGCGTCTGCGCGACGAGCCGCAAGCCGCCGGCGGGTTGCTGCGTCGGCGACCAGATCTCGAGTTTGCCGTCGGCGTAGCGGGCGGTGGTGTTCTGCGGCTCGAGCGGTGCGTGGGCGATGAACGGATAGAAGTACGCCGCCTCGACCGTTTTCACCGCCGACGTGAGCGCCGCGTCGACGTCGCCGTCCTTGCGGAGCGATTGTTGCGGCGCCTGTTTCGACAGCGCCGCGGCCTGCGACGCGAACCCCGCACTGCTCTGCTGCGCCGTCGGCCCCTCGTCCCATTGGACGACGAGCTTCTTCCGCGCCTGCTGCGCGAGCCACCAGTTGTCGGCCACGATCGCGACGCCGCTCAACAATCCGCTGAGCTGCGTACCGCCCTCGACGATGAAGGCGTTCTTCACTCCCGGCTGCCCGCGAACCTCGTCGAGGTTGGCGCCCACCGCCTTGCCGGCGTACACCGGGCACTTCACGTACGCCGCGTAGAGCATTCCCGGCAGCACCATGTCGATGCCGTAGAGCGGCTTCCCGATCACGATGGCGTGGTTATCGACCCCATGCACGTTCGTGCCGATGATTCGATAGTCCTTCGGGTCCTTGAGCGCGACGCTGTCGAGCACCGGCGCCGGAACGGATGCGGCCTTCTCGAGTAGTCGCGTGTACGCCAACGTGCGCCCCGTTGCCGTATGCGTGACGACACCGGACTTGGTCGCGCAGCTCGACTCCGGCACGCCCCACGTCTGCGCCGCGGCCGTCACCAGCATCGCACGCGCGGCCGCGCCCACTTTACGCATCGGCGTCCAATTGACCGGCGTCGCCGTGCTGCCACCGGCGCCCTGCTGCGGCTGATACTTCGCGGTGTCGAGATCGCCCTGCTCGACGCGGACCATCGTCCAGTCGACGTCGAGCTCGTCGGCGATGATCATCGGTAGCATCGTCTTCACGCCCTGCCCGATCTCCGGGTTCTTGGCGATGATCGTGACGATGCCGTCGGGTGTCATGCGAATGAATGCGTTGGGCAGGAACTCGCCGGCCGCCCAAGCCGGTGGAATCACGCCGCTCGCGTGCAGCGCGCGGGCGTAGCTGCCGAGGATCAGACCGCCGCCGGCCAGCGCGGTCACGCGCAGGAACGAGCGGCGGTCGACGCGCGTGGGGTCCATGGGCGCCTCCTTCACGAGTGCGATTCGCCTGACCGGGTGCCGACGGTGGTCGGCATCGTGGCGGCACGATGGATCGCCTGTCGAATTCTCAGGTACGTGGCGCAGCGACAGATGTTGCCGTTCATCGCCGCGTCGATCTGCGCGTCCGTCGGATTCGGCGTCTTGGCGAGGAGCGCCGCGGCGGACATGAGCTGGCCAGCCTGGCAGTAGCCGCACTGTGGAACGTCCACCTCCTCCCACGCGCGTTGGAGCGCGTGCGACCCGTCGGGTGACAGTCCTTCGATCGTCGTCACCTCGGCGCCGTCGACCGTCGCCACACGGCGACTGCACGACCGCGTCGCAACGCCGTTCACGTGCACCGTGCACGCGCCGCACTGCGCAATGCCGCATCCGAACTTTGTGCCCTTGAGATCGAGCACGTCGCGCAGCACCCAGAGCAACGGCATGTCGCCTGGAACGTCCACGGTCTTGGCCGTTCCATTCACCTTGAAGGTGATCGCCATCAGTGCCCCTCCTCCGAGACTTACACCCGATCCGGCGTGCGCACGGGCGGGACCATCAGCGCCTCGCCGACCACTGCGTCGACGACCGGCGTCGACGTCGCGGAATTGCCCAGCTCACCTTCCCAACGCGCCATGACGGCCGTTGCCAGACAGTTGCCGACGACGTTGAGCGAGGTGCGCCCCATGTCCATCAACGCGTCCACTCCAAGAATGACCGCCACCGCTTGCAATGGCAAGCCAAACTGGGCGAGTGCCCCCGACAGGATCACGAGCGCCGCCCTCGGCACCGCCGCGACGCCCTTGCTCGTCAACATCAGCGTCAGCATCATCACGAGCTGGGCCGAGATCGGCATGTCGATGCCTGCCGCCTGTGCCGCGAATACCGACGCCAGCGCCAGATACAGGGTGCTGCCGTCGAGGTTGAACGAGTAGCCCGTGGGTAGCACGAAGGCGACGATGCGCCGCGGCACGCCGAACTGCTCCATGCGCTCCATCGCCAGCGGAAACGCGGCCTCGGACGACGCGGTCGTGAACGCAATCAGCCAGGGTTCGCGCACCGCGATGATGAACCGCTTGAGCGGCACGCGGAAGACCAGCGCGATCGGGATGAACACGCACACCACGAATACGATCAACGAGCCGTACAACGTGCCGACCAGCACGCCGAGGTTCCGCAGCACGCCAAGTCCGCTCTTCGACACCGTCACGGCGATTGCGGCCCCAATGCCGATCGGCGCGTACGCCATGACGACGTCGACGAACTTGAACATCACGTCCGCCAGGCTCTCGCAGGCGGTGAGCATGAACGTCTTGCTCGGCCCCTGCACCCGGGAGAGCGCTACGGCGAAGACGATCGCAAAAAACACGACTTGAAGCACTTCGTTCTTCGACGCCGCGTCGAAGAAGCTCTGCGGCACGGTGTGCTCGATCACGCCCGTGAAAGTGGTGTGCGTCGTCGCCAGCTCCGCGCCCTCGCTCGACGACGCCGCGCCGAGGTCGACACCGCGCCCCGGCTTGACGATGTTGACGGCGAGCAAGCCGATGACCAACGCAGCCGTCGTGACCAGCTCGAAGTAGATGATCGAGCGCAGCGCGAGGCGCCCCACGCGCTTCATGTCGTCGCCGTGACCGGCGATGCCCACGACCAGCGTCGACAGGAGCAGCGGCACGATCAACATCTTGATCATGCGCAGGAAGATCGTCGACAGGATGTTCAGGTCCGTCGCCGCCCAGCCGCCGTGCGCGTCGCGCGCCGAGTCGGGGAAGAGCGCGCCAAGCGCGATCCCGACGACCATCGAGACCACGATCCACTGTGACAGCGTGATCCGGCGGATGAACGATTTCCGCGGTGGGGGCGCGGGCATCACCCCGGCCACCGCCGACGGCGTCCCCTCGTACCCGCTCACGCCGCCCGGTCCCGATCCGCCGTGCGCCGGCGGAGCGTCGAATGCGTGTAGCCGTACGTGAAGTACAATACCAATCCAATTACGAGCCAAATCGCGAAGCGAATCCAGGTGATGGTCGGCAGCTGCCACATGAGATACGCGCACGCGACGATCGAGATGAGCGGCGTGAGCGGCACCCACGGCACCCGAAACGGACGCGGCCGCGCCGGGTCGATGCGGCGCAGAAAGATCACTCCGGCCGACACGAGCACGAACGCTAACAACGTTCCGATGTTCGTCAAATCGACCACCTCGGCGATGTTCGCGAACGCCGCGAACGCCGCCACGAACACGCCCGTGAGGATCGTACCGACGTACGGCGTCTTGTACTTGGGGTGCAGCTTGGCCAGAAAGGGCGGCAGCAGCCCGTCACGCGACATCGAGAAAAAGATGCGCGGCTGGCCGAGCTGGAACACCAGGAGCACGCTGCCCATGGCGATCACGGCGCCGAGGGCAATGATCAGCCGCGAGGCGCTGAGCAGTGCCGGCGGTCCCGACGCGAACTGCAGCGCCGTGATCATCGGTTCCGCGGTGCCGAGTGTCTTCCAGGGCGCCATGCCAGTCATCACGACGGAAATGGCGATATAGAGGACAGTCGTCACGACGAGGCTCATGATGATACCGAACGGCATGTCGCGCGGCGGATCCTTCGTTTCCTCGGCGGCCGTCGAGACGGCGTCGAAGCCGATGTAGCTGAAGAAGATGATCGCCGCCGCGGCGCTGATTCCCGCGGCCCCGTTCGGACTGAACCCGCCCGTAGCCGGGTTCGTCCAGTTGTGCGGCTTGATCAGAAACAGGCCGATCGCGATGAAAAACAGGATGATCCCGACCTTGAGCAGGACCATCGCGTTGTTCGCGTCGGCCGATTCCTTGATGCCGATCACGAGAATGACCGTGACCAAAGCGACGACGGCGACCGCCGGCAGGTTGATGATGAAGGGAACCCCGAGCAGGTGCGGCGCCGTGGTCCACGCCGACGCGATGTACTGCGTCGTCGCATCCCCGGCGGCGCTGCTCAGTTGCGTGAAGGCATCGTGCGCCGACCTGTAGTCGGTCGCCAACCAGGCCGGCAGGTCGAGACCGAAGTGGTTGATCAGCTCGCGAAAGTATCCCGCCCACCCGATCGCGACGCCGATGTTCCCGACCGCATATTCGATGATCAGGTCCCAGCCGATGATCCAGGCCACGAACTCGCCGATCGACGCATAGGCGTAGGTGTACGCCGAGCCGGAGATCGGCACCATCGCCGCGAACTCGGCGTAGCAGAGCGCCGCGAAGCCGCAGGCGACCGCGGTGAGGATGAACGAGAAGATGATCGCCGGGCCGGCGCCGGGGCGGGCCGCGTCGCCCACGATCGCCGTGCCTGTCGTCGCGAAGATGCCGGCGCCGATCGTTGCACCCACGCCGAGGGCCGTGAGGTGCCACTTCCCGAGCGTTCGTTTGAGGCCGCCGTGCGTGGCGACGTCGGCCTCGAAATCGGCGACGGACTTCCTCGCGAAAAGCTGATTCATCGGTTGGTCATCGAGCTCACGCGGTGACCCGTGCCTCGGATTCGATCCGCATTCCGTAGAACGACCGGTAGACGAAGCCCAGCGCGATCAGGAAGAAGATCGTCGCCAGAATGTGTCCGAGCCCGCTGCCGCTCTTCTCAGTGAGCGATACCGCGAGCTCCACCGCCAACAGACCGAACAGCGTCGTGAACTTGATGATCGGATTGAGCGCCACCGATGAGGTGTCCTTGAATGGATCGCCGACCGTGTCGCCGACGACCGTGGCGGCGTGCAGGGCGGTGCCCTTCTGCTTCAGCTCGACCTCGACGACCTTCTTCGCGTTGACCCCGGCGCCGCCGGCGTTGGCCATGAAGATCGCCTGGTACAGGCCGAACATCGCGATCGAGATCAGGTAGCCGATGAAGAAGAACGGCTCCACGAACGCGAATGCGAGCGTGGCAAAGAACACGGTGAAGAAGATGTTGAGCATCCCCTTCTGCGCGTACTTCGTGCAGATCTCGACCACTTTCTTGCTGTCCGACACCGAGGCCGCCTCGGTGCTCTCGAGATTCATGTTCGCCTTGATGAACTCGACGGCGCGGTAGGCACCGGTCGTCACCGCCTGCGTCGAGGCGCCGGTGAACCAGTAGATCACAGCGCCGCCCGTGAGCAACCCGAGCAGGAAGGGCGCGTGGAGGATCGAGAGGTTGGCGAGATTCGACGTCAGCCCGTTGGTCAGACCGACGATGATCGAGAAGATCATCGTCGTCGCGCCGACGACCGCCGTGCCGA
>JBIOHX010000261.1:0-5391 GCA_044449465.1 Gemmatimonadales bacterium
CACGGCCATGGAGCTGTTCGAGCGCGTGGCGACGACCGACGTGCGCGATGCCTGCGACATCTTCCGCCCGACGTTCGACGTCATGCCCGTCAGCGCGTCGTCGCGAATGCGCCGCGCCAGGTCGCCGTTCCGCAGCATCGTGCGGTCGATGAAGTCGAGCCAGATCGACTGGCCGGCGTCGTGTAGTGCCTTGAGGTTATTGGTATTCATGAAATCACATCCCTGGGTTCCGCGCCGTCACTTACCCGTGTACGCGATCCGGTAGATCCGTCCGCGCGCGTCGTCGTCCACGAGGAGCGCCCCGTCCTTCGCCACCGCCAGCCCCGTCGGCCGCGCCCCCGACGCCTGGAAGCCGTCGGCGAAGATTTCGTACGGCCCCGACGCTTTCTCCCCCGCCAGCGGCTGAAACACTACGTTGAACCCCGCCTGCGGCTCCGGCGCCCGGTTCCACGACCCGTGGAACGCGATGAACGCGCCGGCCCTGTATCGCGCTGGAAAATTCGCGCCCGTGTAGAACATGAGCCCGTTCGGCGCCCAGTGACCGGGGAACACTGCGACCGGCTCCTTCTTCTGCGCGCATTGCCCGGTCTTCTTGCCGTCGCCGCCGTACTCCGGCGCCAGCACCAGATGATGCTCTTCCATGGAGTAGTAGCAGTACGGCCAACCGAAATCGTCGCCCCGGTTCACCTGCATCAACTCCTCGGCCGGATTTTCGGCGCTGTACTTCGCGTCGAAGGTCCAATTTCCGTTCGGGCCGCCGAGCTGATCGCGCCCATGCTGCGTCGTCCACAACTTGCCGTCGAGCGGACTGATCGTGATGCCGACCGCATTCCGAATGCCGCGCGCGAAGTGTACGGACTTCGCGTAGCTTTGATTGAGCTTGCGCGCGTCCCATTTCCAGATGCCGGCGCGCGTGTCCAGCTCGCTGCACGGCATCTTGCCAGGCGAGTCCTTCGCCCGGTTCTTCTCCTGGCACGAGTTGCTCGGCGAGCCGATGTTCACGTAGAGCGAGCCGTCCTTGTCGATCGTGAACGTCTTGGCGAAGTGATCCCCGCCGTTCGGCAGCCCCTCCACCACCGTCTCGCGTGACGTGGCGGAATCGAGCGATCCGGCCTTGTACGGAAAGCGCAGCACGCCGGCGCGGTTCTCGGCGTAGATGTAGCCGTCGAACATCGCCGCCTCTGACGAGCTGAATCCGCTCGCGAACTTTACCCGCCGGTCAGCGTGCCCGTCACCGTTCGTGTCGCGAAGAATCGTAATGCCGCCGGCGTTCCCACGGCCCTGCTGCGACACGTACACGTCGCCGTTTGGTGCCACCCACATGTGCCGCGCGCCGGGGACCGATTCGGCGAACACGCCTGCGCAGAAGCCACTCGGCAGCTTGAGCCCGGCGTTGTTCGGCGCGCACGGCGGCCCGCTCGCCTCCTGCGCGAGACACGCCGTAGCCGTCAACAGAATCGCGAGGAACGCGGGGCTCCATGTAAGTCGCATATCGAGCTCATCTCCGAAGTGAGTGCCGTCAGCGCCGATCGCCTGTAAAGTCCAACGTTCGGGAGAAAAACGGTAGCACCCGCATCGTCATTCGCTGGCCGATCGCGCTCGTATGCGTGCCCTCGTACGTTTCGTAGGTGTGCGCGACCCCGGCGCGCGTGAGCGCGCTGTCGAGTGCGGCGATCGACGCCGGTGCCACGAGCTGGTCGTGCGTCCCAATGTCGATCGCGAGTCCGCGCAGGCGCTTCAGGCGATCCGCGTAGCGCGGCAACATGTCGTACGGCGCGTGTTCGGCCCATTCGTCCTGCACCGCCGGCACCGCCTGCAAACGGCCGTCCTTGAGCTCGAACGGAAAGTCGACATAGAGGGGCGCGCGGTTTGGATTCGGCGAGATCGCCGCGCTCAACGCAAGAAAGACTTGAGGATAAAAGCTGAGCGACGCCACATCGCTCGGCGATCCGAGGTGCAACAGCGTCTCCCAAGCCGGTATCTCGTCGGGGCCGGGCTCGCCGGAGAAGTGCGTGCAGCAGGCGCTCATCGCGTAGAGAGCGCCGTACTCGTCCCCCGCGTGCCGCATCCCCACGGCTAGGGTGCCGTATCCTCCCATCGAGTGGCCGGCCAGTCCGCGACTCTCCGGCCGCGCCAGTGTGCGGTACCGTCCGTCGACGTACGACACGAGCTCGCGGGTGATGAAATCTTCCCAGTCGCCCTCGGACTCCGAATTCACGTAGAAGCTGCCCCCGAGCCGTGTGCGGGCACTCGGCATGACGACGATCATCTCGCGCACCGCACCGGCCGCGACGAGTGAATCCATCGCCGGTCCGATGCTGAAGCCTTTATAACCGCTCAGCCACGACCGGTCGGACGCTCCAAAACCGTGAAGCAGGTATAGAACCGGGTAGCGGCGCGTCCCGCTCGAGTCGTAGCTCGGCGGTAGATACACGAGCACTTCGCGGTCGGGCGAGTCGCCGTACTTGTCGTTCTCGAGCGAGCGGGCGTGCACGGTGTCGAACTGCACGCGCCCCGACGCCGCGCGCTGAGCCGCCGCGCCCAGGGTGACCGATGTGATCAGGGCAAGCGCGCAAAGGCTGGTGCGAACACCCAAGGGATGCGAAGGCATCCCGGCCGGGCGGCGAAGATTGGGGATCATCGGGCTCCGGCGGCTGACGTCCAAACCAATGGTGTCGATCGGCTGTCCGAACAGGAGGAATAGGCCGTTCGGCTCGGACCTGTCAACCCTTGGAGATCGCGATGCGCATGTCCCCGCTCCTTTTCGCTGGCACTATTGTCGCCGCGAGCCTCAACACCGTGGCGGTGGCTCAAGCCACGTCGCCCGCGCCCGGCTCTTCGGCCAGCCGCGCCGGTCGGTTCATGGACAACTGTAGAAGCCGCGACCAAGACGAAGGCGAGCGCTTCTGCGAGACCCGAGACGTGGCGATGCCGGCGACGTCCAACCTCCGCGTCAACGGTCAGGACAACGGCAGCATCACGGTCCACGGGTGGGACAAGTCGACGATCCAGGTCGTCGCCATGATCCAGGCGAACGCCGAGTCAGAGTCCGATGCCCGCGACCTGGCGCGGCGCGTGACGGTCTCGACGAGCGACGGAGAGCTGAGCGCCGACGGGCCAAGCACGCGAAGGCGTGAATGGTGGTCGGTGAGCTTCGAAATCTGGGCGCCGAGTCACACCGCCCTCGAGCTCCGCGCGCGCAACGGGGGCATCGCCGTCAACGACGTCGAATCGCGGATGGACCTCGAAACGGTGAACGGTGGCCTCTCGGTCGCGGACGTCGGCGGCGACGTGCGCGGCACGACGGTCAATGGCGACGTGACCGCCGAGCTCTCCGGCTCCAAGTGGAGCGGCACCGGCCTTGACCTCCAAACGTCGAACGGCGGCGTCCACCTGCTGCTCCCCGAGAATTATTCGGCCCGGCTCGAGACCGGCACGGTGAACGGTGGCATGAACATCGGCTTCCCGATCACCGTGCAGGGCTCATTTGGCCGCCGGTTGTCAACTCAACTCGGCGAAGGCGGTCCGACGATTCGCGCCATGACGACCAACGGCGGCATAACGATTCGGCGGCGGTGAGGCATCACCGGAGCGATCGTCGTCACCGCTCCGGACCCAGCACCGCGTTCGCTCGCGCTTCGACCGCCGTTAGCTCCTTCCGCAACTCCTCATACCGCGCCAGCGCGTCGGCCCCGACGCGCTGGTCGACTCGTGTCGTCATGCCGGCAAGGTAGGAGACCTGCGTCTGGAGTCCCGGACGCCCATAGCGCACGCCCTCGTCGGGTCCGAGCAACGTCGTAGCGATGCCTTCGACCTTCGCGAGCGAATCGCCCCCGTTCCCGGCTGACTGGAGGCGCGTGCGCGCCGCTCGAACACGCGTCGCGAGCCGGCCCACCTCGGCGACCATCGCCCGCATGCGCACGTTGTGCTCGTACTGCGCACGCAGATCTGTCGCGGTCACGCCGTCCGCTGCCAGCCGCGGATCGGTCGTCAGGGTCAGCGGTTGCTTCGCGCTCCAGGCGCCCGTCGACAACTTCACCGTGTAGCGGCCCGGGGGCACCATGATCCCGTCATTGTCATTGAAGTCCCAGATCGCTCGGTTCATCCCCGCATTCCCGCTCAGATGAACCGGGGCCGCGCGCCGGAACGCCGGCGGGCCTTCATCGTCGCTCGGCGCCGCGCCCGCATTCTCGTTCGCCGCCGCACGTGCGGAGGCGCTCGACAGCGTGCGCACGATCTTGCCGGATGCGTCCGCGATCTCGAGCGTCACCGGATCGCTCGGCGCGTGCGCGAAGTAGTAGTCGATCATCGCGCCGTCGGTTGGGAACTGTGCCTGTCCGGAGAGCGTCACGCCGCCGCGCCCGCCGCCGCCGCCACGGCCGCCCCCTAACCGGCCACGGATCGTCGTCCGCGGCGCGAACAGCACCGCCGGCTGAGCCGCCGTCTGCGCGGCGATCTGCTGCAGCGGCGTGACGTCTTCCAGAATCCAGAACGACCGGCCCTGCGTGGCGAGGACGAGATCGTTGTGATGGATCTTGATGTCCGTCACCGGAACGTTGGGCAGATTGAGCTCGAACGGCTGCCAGTGCGCGCCGTTATCGAACGATACGAACAGCCCGAACTCCGTGCCGGCGTACAGTAGCCCCTCCCGCGTGGGATCTTCGCGAACCACGCGCGTCGGCCAGTCCGCCGGGATGCCATTCTTGCCGTCGGTGAGCAGCGTCCACGTCGCACCGTAGTTATCAGTCTTATATATGTAAGGCTTGAAATCGCCCAATAGATAGCGATAGACGGCATAGTACGCCGAGCCTTTGCGGTGCGGCGACGGGTCGATGTACTGGACGCGACCGCCCGGCTCGAGCCCCGGCGGCGTGACGTTCTTCCACGTCTTGCCGTTGTCGCGTGTTACGTAAAAGGGCCCGTCGTTCGACCCGGTCCAGATCACCCCGGGCTCGAGCTTCGATTCGGCGATCGCGTAGAGCGTGCTGTAGAATTCCTCGCCCGTCACGTCGCGGGTGATCGGCTCGCCGCTCCCGCCCTGACAGCACGCCGGATGCGCGGTCAGATCCGGCGAGATCGTCTCCCAGTGCACACCGCCGTCGCGCGAGCGGTGCAGGTACTGCGATCCGTAGTACACCACGCTCGTGTCGTGAAACGACACCTCCATCGGCGACACGCGCTGGAAGCGATAGATCAGATCCTTGGCGTCGTTGCCATAGAGCGATTGTCCGCCGACCCAATAATTCTGTTCCTGCCGCGTATTCATGAACATGCGGCCGAACTGTCCTTTGCACGCGCCGTAAACGATCTCCGCGTTGTCGGGATGCGGAATGATTGGTCCCGTCTCGCACCCTGGCCCAGTCTCGAAAGGCTCGGTGCTGCCAGGCAACG